>DATBGW010000138.1:0-11564 GCA_036557765.1 Actinoplanes sp. | reverse complement strand
GACGACGACGCGGACACCGGTCCCGAGGGGAGCTCGGCCGGCGTGATCAGGCTGGACGGCGTCGTGACGACGGGGGCCGCGCAGCCCGCCAGCAGCGCGGCCGCCCCGACGAGCACCAGCAGTCGGTTCAATGTGTCGCCTTCGCGTCGTCGAGCCGCAGCGCGAGCGCCGGGCAGACGTTGACCGCCTTGCGGGCGCCCATTTCCAGCCACGGCGGCAGCGGGGTCTGCGGGAACGCCGGGAACCCGTTCGCGTCCAGCCGGATGATCTCCGGGGCGACCGCCGAGCACAGTCCGTGCCCGTCGCAGCGGGACCAGTCCACGGCGAGCTTCCGGGCACCCTGGTCGGAGTGGTACGGCAGCGGCAGAATGCCCCGCACCTCTTTGCCGCAGCCGTCGCCGTTCGCGTGCGCCTCCACGTCCCGGACGAACACATCGAGCGCGGACAGGGCGAACCGGGCCGTACCGTCCGGGTGGCTGCACGCCCCGCGGCCCTTCACGACGCCGGCCGCCGCCCGTACATGGTCGAGCGAACTGCCGCCCAGGGCGACCAGCGTGACCGCGCGCGCCAGGTCCGGCAGGCCGAGCCGGCACGGGCCGCATTGGCCGGCCGACTCGCCGGCCAGGTACTGGGTGACCTGCGCGACCTCGCCCAGCGGGCAGGTCCTGGCGCCGATGGGCAGGACGATGCCGGCGCCCAGCGTGCCGCCGACCGCCGCGAAACCCTTGCGCGACACGGTGACCGACATCGCGGCGTCCGCGGTGATCCACTTGCCGTGGTATCCGCCGACCAGCACGCCCGGGCCGACGTCGGCGCCGCACATGGCGAGGATCTTGGCGAGCGGCGTCCCGGTCGGGCACTCCACCACTGCAGGCGAGGTCGCCGAGCCGCCGACGGTCAGGATGACCGTGCCGGGCTCCTCCGGGTCGCCGACCGCGTTGTACTCCCACGGTCCGAGCCGGGCGGCTATCGCGAGCTGAGCGAACGTCTCGGCGTTGGACAGCAGCGTGGGCAGGCCCATCACACCGTTGTCGCTGGACCGGACCTTCCGGCCGGGTGGGATGTGCGCCTCGCCGTTGATGCCGCGGACCAGCGCGCCGCCCTCGCCGGAGATGAACCGGTGCGGAACTGTGACGATCCGGGTCGGCACCGGCATCCGGCGCTCGGCGAGCGCGGCGGCGATGGACTTGGCGCCGATGCCGTCGTCGGCGATGCCCACCACGATCTCCTCGGCGTCAAGCGCCGCGGCGGCGAGCGCGGCGCCGTCGAGGATCAGGTGCGGACCCCGGGTGAGGATCGCCTTGTCCTTCCAGGACGCGGGCTCGCCCTCGGTGGCGTTCACGACGACGACCGGCGGCAGGTCCTGGCGGCGACAGGAGTCGAGGACGGCCCGGACCTTGCGGGCGAACGGGAAGCCGGCTCCGCCGCGGCCGCGCAGCTCGATCCGGTCGGCGAGCCCGATCAGCTCGCCGGCGGTCAGCGCCGCGAATCCGCCGTGCACCTCCTGGTGCGCGACGAGGTCGAGGCGCCCGTACTCCTCGAAACCCGCGGTGATCCGCGGAATGCCGATGCTGGTGACCGGCGGGACTTGCGAAAAGGTCACTGCGCTTCCCCTCGCAGCTGACGCCAGTACTGCACGTCGGCTACGCCGTCATCGGTGCGGCTACGGCCGCGGCGTTGACTCCGGCTGCCGGCCCGGACGCTGTCGCGCTGCTCGGCCGCCTTGCGGGCCCGGCGCGCGGCGATGTCGACGAGCGTCGGTGTCTCGTCCGGCGGCAGGTAGTTGGGGTCGTTCGGGTCGGACAGATCGACGAATTCGGTGCGGCTGTGCCGTCCGGTGTCGGCGCGGACCGCACCGGTGCCGTGCCGGCGTGGCACGTCGTCGTACCGGCGTTCCTCGGGCCGGCGGCGCGGAACGTCGTCGTCGGGCCGGCGGCGCTGCCGGGGCGGCGGCGCCTGTTCGTACCCGGATTCCTCCTCGGCGTGCCGTCCGCGCGGCGGTGTATCGGCGTACCGGCGTCCGCCCGGCTCGTCGGCGTACCGACGGGGGCGAGCCGCCGGAACCTGCTCCGGCTCGTAATCGGCGCGGCGCCGGCCGGTCTCGACGGCACGCCGCTCGTACCGGGGCTCGTCGTACCGGCTGTCGTACCGCGGCTCCTCCCGGCGGCGTGGCCGCGGCGCGGGCGTTTCGTCCTCGGCCCGCCGGCGGGAGCGGGCACCGCGGCGGTACAGCTCCTCGTCGTACGGCCGCTCGTCGTACCGCTTCTCGTACGTCTCGTACGGCTTCTCGTACGGCGGCGAACTGATCGGCGGCGGCCCCATCGGCGCGGGCCGGGCGGTGACCGCGGGGCTCACCGGCGCGTCGGAGACCCACTGCTCCAGTACGGCGGCGGGGGCACCGCGTCCGGACAGCATCCGCGCCCCGGTCTCCTCGGCGTCGGCGCGCCGCTCCGGCCGCCGAGCGGGCGGGGTCGTCGTCGGCACCAGCGAACCGACCGGCTTGAGCGAACCGGTGGCGGACGAGGCGAAGTCCTTGCGGCGGTTCAGGCTGACCGACAACCGTACGGCCAGGCCGATGAGCACGGCGAGCACGCAGAGGACGTAGCTGACGGTCACCCAGGTCGCCGCCGGGCGTCCCGCGGACAGCCCGTGTACCAGCGCGATCGGCCACATCAGGTACGAGATGGCGTGGACGGAGCGCCACATCCACGGCCGGCCTCGGCCGACGAACCAGGCCCGGATGATGCCGGTCCACATCACCGTGACCATGAGGATGCCGGCGATCGTCCCGAGACCGACGTAGATCCGGTTGTATCCGGTCGACATGAACGGCACTACCGCGTCGATCAGCCGGATGTGCCCTTCCATCACCTTGGTCCACAGGTGCAGACCCAGCGCCGCGACGGCGATGACGCCGGTGGTGCGGTGTGCGGACTGCAGCAGTACGCGCTGGCGGATCGACAGCACCAGCCGGTCCGTGGCGACCAGGCCGATCATGATGGTGATCGAGAGCGAGACCAGGCTGATCACGCCCATGTAGTACTCGGAGTACGCGAAGAAGTAGACGTACGCCACCCGTCCGAACGGTGTCAGCATCGCCGCGGCCCACACCGCGGAGACGATCGAGGTGATGAGCAGCGTCACCGTGACCTTCGACGGTGGTGTTCGACCACCGGTGGCACCCATCGGGACGGCCACACGATTGGCGGATCGTTGGTTCATCTTCGTCCGGGCCATTGACTCCTCGTTCTCCGCAGCGGTCGCGTCCGGCGGGCGGTTCCGGACGCCGGCACCGCAAGGTGCCCCGCGCTTGCCTGTCGGGCCGTGCCGCGGTTCTGCCTTTCTGCACATCGCTCTGCGGCCTGTCCGTGCCCGTTCCGAACTACGTAGGGCATGGCCGTTCGGATGAACACGGGAGGGGTTCTTTGCCCTGCGCCGCCTCCGGGTCCGTTGATAGCGGCTCTGAGCAGCCAAAACGCTCCTGTACGCGGCAGGCGTTAAGGCAAAAATAAGGCCGTCCGTCACCGATCCGACCCGGCCGTGTCGGATCAAGGACCACCGGAGTCCCGGCATGCCGCCGATGCTGTGGCGATGAAATACGCACTCTGCATCGGCATCAACGACTATCCCGGCACCGGCAGCGACCTGTCCGGATGCGTGAACGACGCACAGGACTGGGCCGAGGAACTGACCAAGCGCGGCTTCGACACCGAACTCATGCTGGACGGGCAGGCGACCGGCGAGGCGATGCGCGCGGGCATCCGTCGCAAGCTCGACCAGGCCGGCTCCGGCGACACGGTCGTCATCACCTACTCGGGCCACGGCACCTGGGTCCGGGACGACAACGGCGACGAGGCCGACGGCCGCGACGAGGCCCTGTGCCCGTACGACATCTTCACCAACGGCCCGCTGCTGGACGACGAGCTGTACGACATTCTCTGCGAACGTGCCCGCGGCAGCCGGGTCGTGATGATCTCCGACTCGTGTCACTCCGGCACGGTGGCCCGGATGGCGCCGCCGCTGCGCGAATCCGCGGACCGGATCCGGTTCCTGCCGCCGTCGGTGTTCCTGTCGCCCGAGGAGGCCGCGCGTGCCGCGCGGATGCCGCGGGTGCTGGCCGGCCGGCCGCGGCATGCCGCGCTGCTGCTGTCCGGATGTCAGGACCTGGAGTACAGCTACGACGCGCACTTCGGCGGCCGCCCGAACGGCGCGTTCACCTATGTGGCGCTCGCCGCGTTGCGGGAGCTGCCGGCCGGGGCGACCTACCGGGACTGGATGGCCGCGATCGCGAAGCAGCTGCCCAGCCAGGACTACCCGCAGACGCCGGGCTTGGACGGCAGCAGCTCCCAGCGCCGCTGGCCCGTCCTCTGAATCCTTCCGCGATCTTGGAGTTGTGGTTGCCCTTATGCGGCTTGACGACCGATTCGTGCCCACCACAACTCCAAGATCGCGGGGTCACGAGGGGCGGTACGTTGAGTCCATGACGGACGATGGGGCGCAGCGGCTGGTCGATCGGGTCATGGCGTTGTGGGCGAATCCCGTACCGGACGGGCCGGCCGGGGAAGCGGCTTTCGCCGAGTGCTACGCCGACCCGCTCACGGTCAACGGAACGCACTTCGCGCTCACCGACCTGGTGACCCGCGCCCGCAACCTGCACGCGGCCCACTCGGTGATCCGGCCGGAGCTGCTGCAGGTGCTGGCCGCGCCGGGACACGTCGTGGTGGCGTTCGTCATGCACGTCCGGCACACCGGCCCGCTGGCAACGCCGTTGGGCACGGTCCCGGGGACCGGCCGCGAGGCCGCCGCCCGCACGATCGACATCCTGGCCGTACGCGACGGGAAGATCACCGACATCACCGTGGTCTCCGATGAGCTCGGCATGCTTACCCAGCTCGGCGCGCTCCGCCTCGCCTAGCTCGCGAAACACGACCCCTCCGCGATCTTGGAGTTGTGGTTGGAACAAAGTCGGACGCAACGGGCATAAGGGCAACCACAACTCCAAGATCGCGGGGATTGGTGTGCGAGCGCGGGGGTGGGAGTCGGGTCGGCTAGGGTGCGGTTCATGCCGATTCCGCCGTACCTGCGTGACCTGCGCCGCCACGTCGGGCACGCGATGTTGATGGTGCCGAGCGTGAGCGCGGTCGTCCGGGACGAGGCCGACCGGATGCTGCTCGGCCGGCGCAGCGACACCCGCGAATGGTCACTGCTCGCCGGCATCGTCGACCCGGGCGAGCAGCCCGCCGACGCGATCGTGCGGGAGGTTCGCGAGGAGTCGGCGGTGGACGTACGGGTCGACGGCGTGGCCGGCGTCGCGCTGCACCCGATGACCTACCCGAACGGCGACGAGTGCCAGTTCCTCAACGTCTGGTTCCGGTGCACGGCCGTCGGTGGTGACGCGCGGGTGAACGATGACGAGCTGCTGGAGGTCCGGTGGTTTCCGGCGGACGACCTGCCGGACGTCGACGACTGGGCCCGGCTGCGCATCGACACGGCGCTGAGCGGGCAGCCGGCCGCCTGGTACGCCGGACCTGGAACAGCCCATCCGGCCCTGGGTTTCTAGGCGACCTCATCGCGCGCCGGCAGGTACGCCTGCGCGGCCGCGACCAGAGCTTCCGGATCGTCCGCGTGAAAGCGGATCTGGGTGACCGGCGCGCCGCCGGTCTTCCTCACGGCGACGGTGAGCGGCCGGCCCAGCAGCACGTCGACGCTGGTCTGACTGCCCACGCCCAGCGACAGCACGCGTTCGTCCCCCACCTCCTCCACCTGCGTTTGGCCACCCGGCGGCAGCGAGCGGCGGCGCACCCGGACGGCGTCGATGTCGTCCCAGCCGATCGCCACATCCACCGTCGTGCTGTTGCGGATCCGCAGTCCGGACGGCCCCACCAGGTGCGGATGCGTCCGCAGCGTGGCGAGCAGGCCGATCATCCAGAACAGCCCGTAGGCCCCGGCCACCACCGAGATCGTGCGGGCGAGCGGCCACGGCAGTATCAGGTGCAGGATCGGGATCTCCAGCGCCGACAGTCCAATGAAGACGCCGAACAGCATGGCGACCGCGCCGGTGTACGAGAACGTCACCGTGCCCGGCTCCACGCGGTGCGGTCGCCGGAACGCCCAGCGGAACAGCGCCTCCCACAGCCGCAGCTCGTACTTGAGGACGAACATCAGTCCCCGTTTCATCAGGGCTCCCCCGGCCGATGTCTGAGGCCGAGCTCGTGCAGCGTGGTGAGCACGTCGTCGAGCCCGGCGACGAGACCGTCGAACCGCGCTCGCGACATCGCTCCGAACAACTGCGCTCCCAGCTCCGCCTGCTCGCGTTCCAGGGTGGCCACGAGCGCGGTGCCCGCGGCGGTCAGCGTGACCAGCGTGGCCCGCCGGTCGCTCGGATGCGGTTCCCGGGTGACCAGGCCGGCTGCGGCGAGACCGTCGACCAGGCCGGTGACCGTCCGGGCGGTGACGCCCAGAGCGGCGGCGAGGTCACGCTGTGGCGACGGGCCGGTGCGGCGCAGCGTCCAGAGCAGCGTCGTCCGGGAGACGGTCAGCCCGCGCTCCGCGAGGCTCTGCGTCATGTCGTGATTGAGCAGCACGACCAGCTCGAGAATCCGATCCAGCGCGCCGCTGAAACGCTCCCTGTCCGACATCGTGTAGGCACCTCACTATGTTGTGGCCACACTATCACGTTCGCCGTTGCCGCACGCCGCACCCGCCGTTACGGTCGGGTGGCGGCGCTGCGACGCCGGGAGGTCCGATGACCGAGCACCCGTCCCTGGAGAAGCCGGCGCGACCGGCCACGATCTATGACGTCGCCCGCGCCGTCGGGGTGGCGCCGTCCACTGTGTCCCGTGCGTTCGCCCGTCCCGGCCGTGTGAACGCCGAGACCGCGGAGCGCATCCGGCGAACCGCCGCCGAACTCGGTTACCGCGCGAACGCGCTGGCGCGGGCACTGCCGACCGGGCGCACGTCGATGATCGCCCTGGCCATCTCCGACATCACGAACCCGTTCTACAACGAGATCATTCGTGGCGCGCAGATGGCCGCGACCGAGGCCGGCTACACGATCCTGCTCGCCGACACGCAGGGGTCCGGCGCGGTCGAGCGGGCGGCTCTCGAACGGGCGATGGCCATGGTGGACGGGATCGTCCTCGCAACGACGCTGATGTCCGACTCGGCGATCCGGGTGATGGCGAAACAGCGTCCGGTGATCGTGTTGAATCGGGCGGTCAGCGACGTGCCGTCGGTTGTCACGGACAACCCGCGCGGCATGCGACGGGCCGTCGAGCATCTGGCTGAGCTGGGACATCAGCGGATCACCTACGTGGCGGGCCCGGAGGCGTCGTGGACCGACGGCGTGCGATGGCGGTCGCTGCGGGAGGCGGCGATGGAGTTGGAGCTGCAGGTTCGCCGGATCGGCCCCGGCGCGCCGACGGTGGCCGGCGGCGCCAAGGCCGCGGCCGAGTTCGTCCGCCATCCGACGACCGCGGTGATCGCCTTCAACGATCGAATGGCAATCGCCGTGATGCGGGAATTGACCGCGGCCGGTGCCGTCATCCCGCGGGATGTCAGCGTCGTGGGCTTCGACAACATCTTCGCCGCCGACCTGGTTACCCCGTCGTTGACGACCGTCGCCGCACCGCTGAAGGCGATGGGCCTGACCGCGGTCCGTAACCTGCTGGCGATCGTCGGGGGCGCGCGGCCGCGAGCGACGGAGCCGATCACGCTGCCCTCGCGGCTCGTCGTCCGGGCGTCCACCGCTCCGCCCCTGGGCAGCAGAGGCCGGCGGACGTAGCGTCACACGTCCTTGCGCCAGCGGCGGCGGAGTGCGAACGCGGCGGTCTTGGGTTGGCGGTCGCGGGTGAACACGCCCTTCTTGTTGCCGCCGACGCGCATGATGCCGGAGGTGGTGGCGAAGTCGGCGAAGTTCCACACCTGTTCGCCGACAACGGCGTCGATGCGGTCGAAGACGCGGTGGTTCATGTCCAGGTACTCGACCTGGTACTCCTCCGACCACGGCTGTGACGCCACCGAGTGCAGGCCGGGATAGGTATCCGCGCCGTATTCGGTGATGATGATCGGCTTGTTCTCGCCGGCCCAGCCACGCAGCTCCTGCTCCCAGGCCAGCTCGGCGGCGGCCAGATCACCGGTGTGGACGTACCAGCCGTAGTAGCGGTTGAGCATCAGCACGTCGGCGAACTGCGAGACCCGGCATTTGCCGTACGGGGCGAGCATCACGTTGACGAACCCCACCGGCCGGCTCGGATCGAGCTCGCGGGTCAGGTCGAACAGCGGCCGGAAGTAGTTCTCGGCGCCTTCCGTGTCGGACTCCGGCTCGTTGGCGATCGACCACAGCACGACGCTGGGGTGGTTCTTATCCCGGGCGACCAGTTCCCGGATGGCCTGAGCGTGCACCTCGCGGGTGGCGTCGTTGATCGTCTCCGGGCTGAACGTGGTGTAGCCCTGGCCGCCGAAGATTCCGCCGCCCAACCCCATGTTCAGACCGACCGCCGCGGTCTCGTCGATGATCACGATGCCCTGACGATCGGCGTAGTCGAGCACGTCTTGCGAGTACGGGTAGTGCGAGGTGCGGAACGAGTTCGCGCCGATCCACTCCAGCAGGGCGAAGTCGTGCACCATGAACGCGTCGTTGTGGCCCTTGCCGATCACCGTCACGTCTTCGTGCTTGCCGAAACCGGTGAAGTAGAACGGCTCCCCGTTGATGAGGAACCGGTTGCCGCTCACCTCGACGGTGCGCACCCCGACGCTCTGGTGGTAGCTGTCCACGACGGTTCCGCCGTCGACCAGCTGGACCTCGAGGTCGTAGAGGTAACCGTCGCCGGGCGCCCAGCGGTGCACGTTCTCGACGGTCAACGTCCCGGCCGGGCCGCCGCCGTCGGCGACCTGGCGCCCGTCGGCGTCGCGCAGGAGCACGCGCGTGCCGGCGTTCCCCGCGGACTCGATCGTGTAGTCGATCGTGCCGGTGGCGCCGTCCAGTCCCGGCACGACGGTGATGTCGGTGACGTGGCGCGTGGGGGTGGTGTAGAGCCACACGGAACGGTGGATGCCGGCGTAGTTGAAGAAGTCGTGCCAGTACCTCTGCCGCCGGCCGGCCGGCGTGTCCTCGATGACGCCGGGCGGGATGGACTGGAAGCTCAACGTGTTGTTGACCACGACCGTGACGCGGACCTGCTCCCCGGCGCTGACGTGATCGGTGATGTCGGCCTCGAACGGCGTGTAGCCACCCTCGTGCGAGACCACCTCGGCCTCGTTCACCCACACCGTGGCGCGGTGCGTGGCGGACTCGAAGTGCAGCACGATCCGCTGCCCGGCCCAGCCGCGCGGCACCCGTACCGCCGTCTGGTACCAGACGTCCCCGAAGTAGTCGCGGACCGCCGTGTCGGCCGAGATGTCGTTGAAGCTGGCCGGCACGGCCATGTCCCGGGCCCCGGCGAGCGGATCGGCGAACCACCGTCCGGCCCGGCCCTCGGCGTTCGGGTCCAGCGCGAACCGCCACAACCCGTTGAGGGACTTGCGTTCACGCGTGTCGGTGTCCTGGGGGCGAAGCATGGCGGTCTCCTGATCGTCGCGAATACGTGCCTCCATTACGCGCGCCGCGCGCTCCGTACGGCAATCGGTTGCCACGGGTTGCCTCGGGATCCCGGCGCTCCCGGGCAAATGATGGCAACCGATTGCCACCCCGTTCCCGGAACCGCGATGGTTCGTGCACTGAACCAATCCTCACGGTAGGGAACCGGAACCATGAAACTCTCGATCAAGTCGGTGGTCGGCTACGGTGCCGGCGATCTGGCGAACAATCTCGCCTTCACCCTCGGCACCACCTTCCTGCTGCTCTACTACACCGACGTCGTCGGCATCTCCGCCGCCGCGGTCGGGACCATGTTCCTGGTCGTACGGCTGTGGGACGCCTTCGCGGACCTGTTCGCTGGTCGGATGATCGACCGCACCATGACGCGCTGGGGCAAGTTCCGCCCGTTCATCCTCTTCGGAGGCGTCCCGCTGCTGTTCCTCAGCGTTCTGACGTTCGCGGTGCCGAAGGGTCTGGGCGATGGCACGCAGCTGCTGTACGCGTACCTCTCCTACGCCGTGCTGGGGCTGGTCTACTCCCTGGTCAACGTGCCGTACGGCTCGCTCGCAACAGCGATGACCCAGGTGCCCCGCGAGCGCGCCAAGCTGGCTACCGCCCGTGGGCTCGGCGCGGCCCTCGGCGGCCTCCTGCTCACGTTCATCATCGCGCCGCAGATCCAGGGCGTCAGCCGGGACAAGACGCTGTCCGCCGCTGCGCGCGCCGCGGAACTGCAATCGATCTTCCTGACCACAACCCTGATCTTCGTGGCGCTCGGCTTCGCGCTGTACCTCCTCACGTTCCGCTGGTGCCGTGAGATCGTGGTACGGACCGAGCCCCGGGTCGGCATCAGGGACACGTTCCGCACGTTGAAGAGCAACAAGCCGCTCGGCATCCTGTGCGGTTCGAGCTTCTTCTACCTCATCGGCCTGTTCGCCGTCGGTGGAGCCACCGCCTACTACGCGATCTACGTGCTCGGCGACGCCCGGTACATCATCTGGATGACGCTGGTCACCGTCGTGGTGCAGTTCGCCGCGGCGCCGTTCGTTCCGCGGCTGGTCACCCGCTTCGGCAAGAAGAACCTCTACCAGTACTGCGGCTTCTTCACCGTCGCCGGCGGCGTCGCGCTGTTCTTCACGCCCGCCAGCCTGCCGCTGCTCGCGCTCGTCTGCGTGGCCGTCAAGGGCTTCGGCGTGCAGTTGATCAACACGCTGATGTTCGCGCTCGAGGCCGACACGGTCGAGTACGGGGAGTGGAAGACCGGGCAGCGCACCGAAGGCGCGACCTACGCCATCTTCTCGTTCACCCGCAAGATCACCCAGTCGATCGGCGGTGCGCTCGGGGCGTTCGCCCTGGCCCTCGGCGGCTACATCACCACGCTCGGGCCCGGCCAGGTGCAGCCGGACAGCGCGATCCTGGCGATCAAGGCGTCGCTCGGACTGGTTCCGGCCGTCGCGGCGCTGCTGGCCATGCTGGTGTTCATCCGCTACCCGCTGACCGAGAAGCGGTACGGCGACATCGTCCGCGAGACGAACGCCCGCAAGCTCGCCGTGCTCGCCGGCACACCGACCACTCCGGTTCCCGTCCCCAGCACCGTCTGACCCTTGTCCGACGGAGCGGGCCCGCGGTAGCAGCCGCGGGCCCGCTCCCCCACGTGTACCCCGCGATCTTGGAGTTGTGGTTGCCTTTATGCGTCTCTCGTTCGCTTTTGCGCCAACCACAACTCCAAGATCGTGGAGAACGGCAAACGCCACCGAACGGCAACCGGATTGCACCCGGATTGCTCTCAACATCGGCTCCATGATCGCGATGGGAGGACGTGGGGCTGAGTCGGCGGCGGGCGCTCGGCATCGCCGCGGTCTGCCTGGTGGCCGCATGCACACCGGCGTCAGCACCGACGCGGACAGCGGGACCGGCGGCCGAGTCCGCGCCCACAGCGGGACCAGCGTCGCCGCTGGCGCCCACGGCGCGACCGGCACCCGGTCCGCCG
>DATBGW010000137.1:0-13841 GCA_036557765.1 Actinoplanes sp. | reverse complement strand
GCACGATCGCGTCCGGCCGTAAATCGTCCGCGACCACCTCGGCGATCGCGTCGGCCGCGGCCACCTTCATCCGGTCGGTCACCGTGATCGCCCGCGCGTCGAGCGCTCCGCGGAAGATGCCCGGAAACGCGAGCACGTTGTTGATCTGGTTCGGGAAGTCGCTGCGCCCGGTCGCGACGATCGCGGCGTACCGGGACGCGATGTGCGGCGGCACCTCGGGCGTGGGATTTGCAAGCGCGAAAATGATCCCGTCCGGCGCCATCCCGGACAGTGCCGTCTCCGCGATCGAGCCGCCGGACACACCGATGAGGACGTCCGCCCCGATCAGCGCCTCGCGGATGCCACCGGTACGCCCGGAGTAGTTGGTGCTCGCCGCCAACGCCGCCTTGGCCGGGGTGAGTCCGGGCCGGTCGGCGTGCACGATTCCGGTCGAGTCGCAGACGATGACGTTCGCGCCCGGAACCCCGGCGGCGATCAGCATCTCGGTGATTGCAACTCCGGCCGCACCGGCGCCGCTGATCACCACCCGCAGGTCGCCGAGCCGCCGGCCGAGCAGCGCTACAGCGTTGCGCAGCGCGGCGAGCACGACTACGGCCGTACCGTGCTGGTCGTCGTGGAAGACCGGGATGTCCAGCGCCTCGTCGAGGCGGCGCTCGATCTCGAAGCACCGCGGCGCGCTGATGTCCTCGAGATTGATCCCGCCGAACGAGGGCGCCAGCGCGGTCACGATCGCGATGATCTGGTCCACGTCCTGGGTGTCGAGGCAGATCGGCACCGCGTCGACGCCGCCGAACTGTTTGAACAGCACGGCCTTGCCCTCCATGACCGGCATTGCCGCCTTCGGGCCGATGTTGCCGAGACCGAGCACGGCGGAGCCGTCGGTGACCACGGCGACCGTGTTGCCGGTCCAGGTGAAGTCCGGCGCCAGCGATGGGTCCTGCGCAATCGCCTCACAGACCCGAGCCACGCCGGGCGTGTACGCGAGCGACAGATCGTCGCGATTGGACAGCGGAACGGTGCAGGCGACCGCCATCTTGCCGTGCCGGTGCAGGTCGAAGACGGGATCGGCGGCCAGGGCGGGTTCGAGCTCGAAGCTGAAGAACGACACGGGGACTCCAGAGGCATCGGTACTTCGGTGGTGCCGCCGGGCCTGAGCGCGCGTCAGCGCCGACCGGCATGCGATGCGGGGGTCACCCGAGTGATGACCGGAGACTAACCGAGCCGGGCCGGTCGCGGCCAGTAACGACAGGAAACCCGCCCGATGACATCCGCCACTCCGTACACCCGGGAGTCGTCGGTGACCAGGCCGTTGTCGCCGCGTACCTCCCAACCACCATCACGTTCGCGGACCGCGCGTTTCACGACCAGCAGGTCCGGCCGGGACCGGAAGCGCGCCACCACGACGTCGCCGGCGCGGATCCGGCTTCCGCGACGAACGAGCAGAGCGTCGCCGGCGCGCAGCGTCGGCGCCATGGAGGGACCCCGCACCAGTACGGCGAACCACGGCAGTTGCCACCTCATGGCATCAGTCCTCCGTCGCGTTAGCCCGGCAGCGCAAGGGGTAGTGTCATTGCGGATCATCGCAAACGTATGGAGGGGTCCTGATGCGACTTCCGCGCATCCTCACGCCACGCACCATCGTCAGCGCGCACTGCGACCTGCCCTGCGGGGTGTACGACCCGGCGCAGGCCCGCATCGAGGCCGAGTCGGTGAAGGCGATCGCCGAGAAGTACCAGGCGAACACCGACCCCGAGTTCCGCACCCGCGCCATTCTGATCAAGGAGCAGCGGGCCGAGCTCGTCAAGCACCACCTCTGGGTGCTGTGGACCGACTACTTCAAGCCGCCGCACTTCGAGAAGTACCCGAACCTGCACCAGCTCTTCAACGAGGCCACCAAGCTGGCAGGCGCCTCCGGCGCGAAGGGCTCCGTCGACCCGGCCGTGGCCGACCAGCTTCTCGGCAAGATCGAGGAGATCTCCAAGATCTTCTGGGAGACCAAGCAGGCGTAAATCCAGTCGATCATGGGGTTGGGCCGGCGATTCGCGACGTTTGCCGCGCGCAACCCCATGATCGTTCGCTGCCCGGACCGTTGGCCCCAGTAGCTGAACGGCCTCCCGCACCTCGCCTGTCAGCCGCTAGAGTCTCGTCCATCAGGAGGATGGGTACGGTGACTCAAGCGACGCAAACGCAACCGGAGCCGACAATCGGGGATGACGTCGTCCTACTGACGGTGCCCGCCGACGGCGGGTACCTCGGCGTGCTCCGGACGGCGACGGCCGGCCTCGCCGCCCGGCTGCATTTCGCGCTCGACGAGATCGAGGATCTGCGGATCGCCGTGGACGAGGCGTGCGCGATGCTGCTGGCGATCGCCACCCGCGGCGCCGAGTTGGAGTGCCGCTTCGCCGTCACCGACGACGCGCTGACCGTCGAGGTCACCGTGACCACCGTGCGCGGCGCCCGGCTGCCGGCCGAGTCGTCGTTCGCCTGGAAGGTTCTGACCGCGCTCACCACGTCGGCGTCCGCCGAGACCACCGGGCGGCGGGCGACGATCCGGCTGCTCACCCGCCGGACCGACTTCTAACCGCGAGCGCCGCACCTCTCGCCTATCTTGGAGTTGTGGTTGGAGCAAGACGCCACGAAAAGGGCAAAAGGCCAACCACAACTCCAAGATCGCGGAGTGGGTTCTAGCGCTGGTTAGCCGCCACGATGTAGTCAAGGTGGGCCTGGGCCAGCGACTGCGCGGCCGCCGAGTCCTGATCGGTGAGGCACCGCAGCAGCTCGCGGTGGTCGTTGTCGATCCGGGCCCAGTATCCGTCCGGCAGGCTCACGGTCACGTCCTCGCCGTACGACACCTGATACAGCGGCAGGGTGACCAGCTCGAACAGCGGATTGCCGGTCGCCTTGGCCACCGCGCCGTGGAAGTCGGCGTGCGCCCGCAGCATCACGTCGAAGTCGTCGATCTCCGGATCGAACAGCGCGGCCCGGATCTCGGCCAGGTGAGCCTCGGTACGCCGGGCCGCCGCCAGTGCCGCGGCCGGGATCTCCAGCGCCCGGCGCAGCTCCAGCAGGTCGGCGAAGCCGATTCCGGCCGAGTTCGTGAGCAGCGTCAGCCCGGTGGAGAGCGCCTCGGACAGTTGCTTGGCGTCCGGGTGCGCGACGAAGCTGCCGCCGGTGACGCCGCGGGTGGTGACGATGAGGTGCTGGCTGGAGAGCAGCCGCAGGGCTTCCCGGACGGTACTGCGGCTCACACCCGTGCGTACGCACAGCTCAGGCTCCGGTGGCAACCGCTCGCCGGGCCGCAGCCGTCCCGAGGTGATCTCGTCGCGCAACTCGTCCGCCAGCAGCTGATAAGCCGGCGGCCGTACCGTTGATCCGGTCACCCATACAGGGTAGGGCTTAGTCGACGCCGAGCGCTCGGGTACTGGACGGCAGAACGATCAGCAGTCCGACCAACACGGCGAGCGCGATCAGCAACAGCCCGGCCCAGGTCGGCCCGACCTGCAGCAGGAAGCCGCCGGACGCGATGATCATGAGCTGGATGAACACAGCCGGGCCCCGGGCGCCCGCGGAGCGCCGGGCCAGCGCCCGTGCGACGAGATAGACGAACACCACGCCGATCGCCGCCATGACGGTCAGGGCGATCGCCAGCGGCACGCTCTCCGCTTTCCCCATCACGTCCTGCACCAGAAGGTACGCGGTGAGCACCGCGAGTCCCGCCGCCTCGGCGAACAGCAGGCGGACCGCCCAGAGCAACGTCGCGGATTTCTGACGGGTCACTCAAGCACCTTACCGACAGTGCTGAAAGCGGTTCCCCGGTACAGTGCCGCGCATGCGCGCGTTACTGGTGGTTAACCCGAAGGCCACCACGACCACTGAACGCAGCCGGGACGTGCTCGTCCGCGCGCTGCGCAGTCAGGTCGATCTCACCGTGGAATACACCCGGCGGCGTGGCCACGCGGCGGCGCTGACCCGGGCGGCCGCCGAGAGCGGCGTGGATGTCGTCGTCACCCTCGGCGGTGACGGGACCGTGAACGAAGCAGTGAACGGCCTGATGACCGCGGAGAGCGCGTGGGCCGCCGGCACCGTCGCCTTGGCGTACCGGCTGCCGGCACTGGCCGTCGTGCCGGGTGGATCGACGAATGTCTTCGCCCGGGCGCTCGGCCTGCCGCGCGATTGGGTGGAGGGCACCGGCGCGATCCTGGCCGGCATGCGGGACGGCCGGCACCGGGTGATCGGCCTGGGCCGGGCCGACGACCGATACTTCACGTTCTGCGCCGGCATGGGACTCGACGCCGCGGTGGTGCGGCGCGTGGAGCAGGCCCGGCTACGCGGGCGGACGTCCACACCGGGGCTGTACGTGCGCTCGATGGTCGGGCAGTTGCTCACCGGTGAAGACCGTAAATCCCCTCCGCTCGCGCTGGAACGCCCGGGGGAGCCGACGGAGACGGATCTCGGCACGGTGATCATCCAGAACACGGCACCGTGGACATACGTGGGCGATCGGCCGATCAACCCGAACCCGGACGCGTCGTTCGATCACGGGCTGGACGTCCTGGCATTGCGTCAACTGAAAGTAGGAAGCACCGCACGGACGGTGCGGCAGATGGTGTCACGCCGGGGTGATCCGCACGGCCGCCAAGTTCTGCGCCTGCACGATCAAGCGGAGTTCACGGTGGTGGCCGATCGGCCGCAACCGTTCCAACTGGACGGTGACTACCTCGGCGAACGGCAGAAGGTACACGTGGTGTCCGTTCCCGAAGCACTACGTGTGATCTGCTGACAGCGGGGTACCCCGCTCGGGACGTCATCACGATCAGTTACAGATTCACGGAGTAAAAGGTCGGCAGCAGGGCATGCACCGTACTACATTGATGGGAGCGTTGATCGTTCGGTCCTGGAAGTGCCCACAGAATCGGACAAACGGGTCGTGAGCCAGCTCACCCGCACGGAGATTTTCCGAGCGCTACCCTTGACAACGCGTAAGTTCGTGAAAGCATTCACAAGCGATATGAAGTAACCGGTTGCCGCCCGCGCGCGTTCCTAATCCAGAAGCGCAGGAACGGCTTCCACCCAATAGCTTGCTACGCAGTCGGTGATCGCACGGACGCAGTCCGTCGCCCGCCACGGCGTGTGCATAAAAGTAACCGCACCGCGTTATTGCCACCCATCCGAAACAAGGAGTGTTGCCGCCATGGACTGGCGTCATCATGCGTTGTGCCGCGACGAGGACCCGGAGCTGTTCTTCCCGATCGGGACGTCCGGCCCCGCGCTCCTGCAGGTCGAGCAGGCGAAGGCCGTCTGCCGGCGATGCACCGTGACCGAGGAATGTCTCGCGTGGGCACTCGAGTCCGGTCAGGACGCCGGCGTGTGGGGCGGTATGAGCGAAGACGAGCGCCGCGCCGTGAAGCGTCGTGGCGGTTTCCGGGTCGGCGCTCCTACCGCCTGAATCATTCCCCCCGCATTTACGCCCCGGGCCGATCGGCCCGGGGCGTCGTGTTGTCAGCGGTTCCCGAATTGATCTCGAAATGGACTATGCGGCCGCGGGGAGACCGGCGGACAGAGCCTCATCCACCCGCGATCCGATCAAACGGACGAGTTCCGGCGCGTCGCCCAGTGGCGCCGCGACCGTGACCACGCCGGCGGACCGGGCGGACTCCACCGCGGCGTCGTACAGCCGCCCCGGCGCGAGGAAGTAGGCTGCCACACCCACCCGCCGCGCCCCCACTGCGCGTAACGCCGAGACGGCGGCTGCCGCCGTGGGCGGGGCTGCCGAGGCGTAGGCGACCGCCGAGGGCACTCCGAGATGGGCGCCGAGCGCGGCTGCCGCCTCTTCGACCGTGCTGCGCGCGGTCGCGTCCCGCGTCCCGGCGGCGGCCAGCACGACGGCGTCCAGGTCGGCGTCCGGCAGCCGGCGGATCAGACCGGCCGTCAGCAACGGCGACACCGGGCCCAGAACGTCCGCAATGGTCACCGCGATCGGCAGACCCGCGTCGCGCGCCGCGGTCGCGACGGCTGGGACGTCCACCCGTCCGTGGTACGCGGCCGTGAGCAGCAACGGCACGAGTACCGCTCGGTGGTGCCCGCACGCCGACAGTCCGGCGAGGACGTCCACCGGCCGGGGGCCCGCGTGGTCCAGATAGGAGGCATGGACCTCCCACCCGGGATGCACGGCGGCCACCGCCCGGGCCAGCGCCTCGGTGGACGCCGCCGCGCGCGGATCCCGGCTACCGTGCGCGACCAGGACGACGGCAAGGGCCTGTCCCGCGGGTCTCGTGGGAGTGATGCGAGGATCCAGGCGGCGGTCCGGCGTCGGCCGTGGATCGCCCGCATACCGGTGTTGTATGCGGGCGATCCACGGACGCCGTCGGTCGTTGTCTGGGCCACGCCGCAGCCCCGCGAAGATCCGCGGGACAGGCCCTAGGCGTGCAGGCCGCATTCGGTCTTCTCGAACAACGCCCAGCGGCCCGCCCGCGAGTCCTCCCCCGGCTGTGTCCGCCGGGCGCACGGCCAGCAGCCGATGGAGCCGTACCCCTTCGCGAACAGCTCGTTGACCGGCACGTCCCACTGTGCGATGTAAGCGTCCACATCGGCCTGCGTCCACGCCGCGATCGGGTTCACTTTCACCTTGCCGCGCTTGGCGTCGAACGCCACGACCGGCGTGCCGGCACGCGTGGGCGACTCGTCCCGGCGCAGGCCGGTGGCCCAGGCGTCGTAGTCGGCGAGCGCCCGCTCCAGCGGCTCCACCTTGCGCAGGAAGCAGCACTCGTCGGGGCTGCGCGCGAACAGCCGCGGGCCGAAATCGCCGTCCTGCTGGCCGACGGTCCGCTGCGGCCGGATCGAGCGGACGTTGACGTTCATGGTGGCGGCGACCGTGTCGCGCACCTTCAGGGTCTCCGGGAAGTGCAGCCCGGTGTCCAGGAAGACGACGTCGACGCCGGGCGCGACCCGGGAGAACAGGTGTGCCACCACGGCGTCGGCCATTGAACTGGTGACACAGAATCGCGCGCCGAAGGTGTCGGTCGCCCACTTGGCGATCTCTTCGGCCGACGCGCCCTCCAGTGCCACGCCCGCTTCGCGGGCGAGCGCCTCGAGCGAGGACGCGGATGCCGGATCCGGTGTGGCGCCCAGCGTCACCAGACCCAGGCCGGCTGCGGTCACGACCGTCATCGGTTCACCTTTCCGGTGAGGAGTCCGTTGAACTTGACCGTGAAAACCCGTGCGCAGGAGTGGCACTCCCACGCACCGTGTGATGCCTCGTTGGGATACAGGTCCTCTTCCCCGCAGTAGGGGCAGTAGAGCGGGGTGCTGCGGGCGTCGCTCATGTGTCGCTCATTTCAGGAGCTCCTCGTCCGCGCGGACCACCCAGTCGGCGAACGTCTCGCCCGAGTCGCGGCCGTCCAGGTACCGGCGGGCCAGCCGCTCCACGTACTCGGGAAGCTCCTCGGCCGTGGCCTTGAGTCCGCGCAGCTTGCGCCCGAACCCGGCGGTCTCGCCCTTCGCCATGCCCAGACCGCCACCGAGGTGGATCTGGAAACCCTCCACCTGCTCGCCGTGCGCGTTCATTACGAGCTGGCCCTTGAGGCCGATGTCGGCCACCTGGGTACGGGCGCAGGCGTTCGGGCAGCCGTTGAGGTGGATCGAGATGTCCGCGTCGAAGTCCTTGAGCCGCTCCTCGAGCCGCGCGACCAGCTCCTCGCCACGAGCCTTGGTCTCGACGATGGCGAGCTTGCAGTACTCGATCCCGGTGCAGGCCATGGTGCCGCGCCGCCAGGCCGACGGCCGGGCCTCCAGGCCGATCGTGCGCAGACCCGCGATCAACGGCTCGACGTGGTCGTCCGCGACATCCAGAACCAGGAGCTTCTGGTACGGCGTGAGGCGCAGCCGCTGCGAACCGTGCACCTGGGCGAGATCCGCGAGCCTGCTCAGCTGGGTCCCGGACGTCCGCCCCACCACCGGCGCGGCGCCCACGTAGTTCCGGCCGTCCACCTGCTTGTGCACGCCGATGTGGTCGATGGGCTTGTCCGGCAGGTCCGGCGCCGGCCCGTCCAGCATCGCCCGGCCGAGATACTCCTTCTCGAGGATCTCCCGGAACTTGGCCACACCCCAGTCAGCAAGCAGGAACTTCAGCCGGGCACGGTTGCGCAGCCGTCGGTAGCCGTAGTCACGGAAGATCCCGACGACGCCGGCCCACACGTCGGCGATCTCCTCCAGCGGCACCCAGACCCCGAGCCGCTCGGCCAGCCGCGGATTCGTGGACAGGCCGCCGCCGACCCAGAGGTCGAACCCGGGTCCGTGCACCGGATGCACCACGCCGAGGAACGCGACGTCGTTTACTTCGTACGGCGTGTCCGCCAACCAGGAGATCGAGGTCTTGAACTTGCGTGGCAGGTTCGAGTACGCGGGGTCGCCGATGTACTTCTTGACGATCTCGTCGACCGCGGGCGTCCCGTCGATGACCTCGTCGACGGCGACGCCGGCCACCGGGCTGCCGAGCACCACCCGCGGGCAGTCACCGCAGGCCTCGGTGGTCTGCAGGCCGACCGCGTCCAGCCGGCGCCAGATCTCCGGAACGTCCTCGATGCGGATCCAGTGGAGCTGGATGTTCTGCCGGTCGGTGATGTCGGCGCTGTCCCGCGCGAACTCGGTGGAGATGCCTGCGACCGCGCGCAGTTGCGCCAGGCTCAGCTCGCCGCCGTCGATGCGGATGCGGAGCATGAAGTACTCGTCTTCGAGCTCGTGCGGCTCGAGAACGGCGGTCCGGCCGCCGTCGATACCGGCCTTGCGCTGCGTGTAGAGACCCCACCAGAGGAACCGGCCGCGCAGGTCCTGCGGGTCGATCGACGCGAAGCCGGTGCGGGCGTAGATGTTCTCGATGCGGGCGCGGACGTTGAGCGGGTTGTCGTCCTTCTTGATCCGTTCGTTCGGATTCAGTGGCTCGCGGTGTCCGAGCGCCCACTGGCCCTCGCCGCGCGCCTTCCGCGGTCGGGCTGTCGCCCTGGGCGTACTCTCGAGCGCCATGTCGGCGTTTCCTCCGGGATTTCGTGGGCGCGCTACGGCGTCAACGGCCAGGAGAAAGGCTCACGACATCGGTGTCAGGAGTCGGCCGGCGCCTCGTGCGCACCCGACAGATCGAATCGGGCGGCGTCAGGAAGCCGGACACATCGCGCTGCGGACGCGGCCGTAGTCGACGTGGCGACGGGCCACGAAGCGGCGCTCAACTGCAGCGGTCATGGCGCTAAGCCTCTCACGGTCCGGCAATGTGGGCCAGTGGGGTCCAGATTGCGGGAGTGTGATGACCCTCTCGCCCCAGCCGGGAATCCCCTCGATCTTGGAGTTGTGGTTGCCCTTATGTCCTTTTCATACGTGTCTGTACCAACCACAACTCCAAGATCGCGGAGGGAGTCAGGTCGCGCCGCTCGGGGGCTCCCGCGACGCACTGGCCGGTAGACCGCTGTCGAGACCGGCGGCGAGCGCCTCAGTGCGGTTAGCGCTTGCGCAGGGGAACGACCAGGAACGCCTCGGTGCCGCCCTCGGGCCGGTTGCGCAGCTCGATGCTGCCGCGCAGTTCGCCGGTCGCCAGCGCCCGGACGATCTGCAGGCCGAGCCGCCCGTTGGAGTCGGCCACGAAACCGTCCGGCAGGCCGCGCCCGTTGTCCGACACCGTGACGTGCAACTGCTTGCGGAACCGGCGGGGCGCGACGACCACCTCGGCATCCCCGCCCGGCTCGCCGTCCTCCGGAAAGCCGTGCTCGACCGCGTTGATCAACAGCTCGTTGAGCACCATGACCAGCGACGTGGCGATCTCCGCCGGCAGGACGCCGAAGCTGCCCTCGCGGCGCATTGAGACGCTGGTCGCGGTGGCCGCCACCTCGGTGGCCGCGGTCGCCACCCGATCGACGATGCCGTCGAACTCGACCGCCTCATCGCTGGACATCGACAGCGTCTCGTGCACCAGCGCGATCGATGCCACCCGGCGTACGGATTCCTCCAGAGCCATCCGGGCCTCGGGCGCGTCGACGCGGCGGGCCTGCAGGCGCAGCAACGCGGCGACGGTCTGCAGGTTGTTCTTCACCCGATGGTGGATCTCCCGAATGGTCGCGTCCTTGGTCATCAGCGCGCGCTCCCGGCGCCGGACCTCGGTGACGTCGCGGACCAGGACCAGGGCGCCGATCGGTACGCCCGCGGGAAGCAGCGGCAGCGCCCGCATCTGCACGGTCGCGCCGCGCGCCTCCACCTCCTTGCGCTGTGGCGACTCGCCGCGCAGCGCCGCCAGCATCCGTTCCGCGACGTCGTTGCCTTCCAGCGGGTCGGCGGCCAGCCGTCCGGAGAGCACTGCGAGCTCCTCGCCGACGAGGTGGGCGTTGAAGCCGAGCCGCCGGTACGCGGACTGCGCGTTCGGACTGGCGTAGGTGACCTTGCCGGCCGCGTCCAGGCGGATCAGGCCGTCCCCGACGCGAGGCGCCGAGATGGTGTCGCCGGGCTGCGGCGCCGGCGGGAACGTCCCGTCCGACACCATCTGGGCCAGGTCGTCCGCGGTGGTGAGGTAGTTGAGTTCGAGCTGGCTCGGGGTGCGGGCGGTGGACAGGTTGGTGTCCCGGCCGATGACCCCGATCACCTCGCTGGAGACCTCGTCGTCCGACACCGCCGCGCGCCGCCGGACCGGGATCGCCTCGTGCCGGGCCGGTGTGTCGCCGTACCAGACCGGATCGCCCTCCCGCCAGATCCGGCCCTGGTCGTACGCGATGTCAAGGTGCGCGACCTCGGGCCCGGATACGCGCTTGCCGACCTGATCATCCTGGTACGCGGTCGGCGCGGTGGTGGGTCGCACCTGTGCGACACAGAGGAACGTCCGCGGCTGGCCGGCCTGCGCCCGGAGCGGCACCCACAGCAGCAGATCGGCGAAGGACAGGTCGGAGATCAGCTGCCAGTCCCCGGCGAGCCGGTGCAGGTGGTCGATGTCGGCGGGGCCGAGGCCGGTGTGCTCCTCGACGAGGTCGCGCAGGGTGGACACCCCTCTAGCCTGCCATCCGCCCTGCGAGACCCCCGCGATCTTGGAGTTGTGGTTGCCCTTATGGGCGTTTCATTGGCGTTCGCGCCAACCACAACTCCAAGATCGCGGGGGTTACAGGGTGCTGGTCACCTTGCGCAGGCCGCGGGGGGTGTCCGGATCCTCGCCACGGGCCAGGGCCAGCGCGAGCGCCAGCTGCTGCATCGGCAGGATGTCGAGCAGCGGGGCGTACCGCTCGTCCACCGCGGGCACGGCGAGCCGGCCGGCCGCGCCGGTGACATCGGTCGGCCCCACCGTCACCACATCTGCTCGGCGTTCGCCCAGGCGGGCCACCACGTCCGCCATCGCCGCGCCGCCCGGACCTGCGCCGACGATGGCCAGGACCGGCACGTCCGGGTCGGTCATGGCGACCGGCCCGTGCAGCAGGTCGGCCCCGGAGAACGCCAGCGCCGGCAGGTATGAGGTCTCCATCAGCTTGAGCGCGGTTTCCCGGGCGGTCGGATACGCGTATCCCCGGCCGGTCGTCACCATCCGGGAGGCGAACCGGTAGCGCTGTGCCAGATCGTCCGCGCCCCGGTCGGTGAGGACGTTCTCGGCCAACCTCGGCAGCTCGGCCAGCGCCGACCGTTCCTCTGCCGGTAGCGTGCCCGCACCGCACCGGATGCCCTCGATCAGCAGCAGCAACGCCAGCAGTTCGGCCGTGTAGGACTTGGTCGCGGCCACCGCCCGCTCGTGACCGGCGGCCACGTCGATGGCGAGTTCGGCCACTTCGGACAGCGGCGAACCGGGATTGTTTGTAACGGCCAGCGTCAGCGCGCCGGTCTCCCGCGCCACCGTGAGTACGCCGGTGAGGTCCGGCGAGCCACCGCTCTGGCTGACGCCGATCACGAGGGCGTCGGACAGGTCCGGCCGGGCACCGTACAGCGTGATGGTGCTCGGGGACGCCAGCCCGACCGGGATACCGAGTCTGATCTCAGTGAGGTACGCGCCGTACAGCGCGGCGTGGTCTGACGTACCCCGCCCGACGAAGACGACGTGCCGGGGACGCCGCTCGGCCACCGTCGCGGCGACTGCCGCGATCGCGTCCGCGTGCTCACCTTCGAGCAGTCGGGCGAATCCGGCCGGTTGTTCGGCGATGTCGGCCGCCATCCCGCGGCCCCGCTGCGTCATGTGCTACTCGATGACCGCGATGAGGTCGCCTTCCTGGACGACGTCACCCTCGTTCACGGCGAGCTGGGCAAGCGTCCCGTCGGACTCCGCCAGCACCGGAATCTCCATCTTCATGGACTCGAGGATCACCAGGGTGTCACCCTCGGCGACCTCGTCACCTGCCGTCGCCACGACCTTCCACACGTTGGCCACCATCTCGGCGCGGATCTCGTCGGCCATGGTGATGCCCTCCTCGTACGGCGATGTCGCGCAACGGTATCCAATCGCGAGGGTCCACGGTGCGAACCGGGCCGCGATTCCCGCCGACTACGATCGGCGACATGGCCAAGAAGTCACGCAAGAAGAAGGCACGCAAGAAGAGCGCAGCCAATCATGGCAAGCGCCCCAACAGCTGAATGTGGCGGCCTCCTCTGACCAGCGATGGTCAGGGGAGGTATTCGCGGGTTTCGACCTCGATCACGAGCTGGTCGAGTTTCATGCGGAGCCGTTCACGCAGCTCCTTGGGTGCGGTCTCGCCGCCGCAGCAGCGGGCCACAAGCGCCTTCACCTCGTGCTCGATGCCGTACTCGTGCAGGCAGTCGGTGCAATCGTCCAGGTGCCGCTTGATCAACTCGCGTCGTGCGTCGCTGCACTCGAGATCCAGGTAGAGATACACCTCGCTGAGCACGACGCCACAGTCGGCCTTCTTGTCCTCGTCACCCATGGGTCACGCCTCCTGCGGCTCGGAAGCGGTACGGGTGATGCCGCGGTCGGCGGCATACCGCTCCAGCAGTTTGCGCAGATTACGCCGCCCGCGGTGGAGGCGGGACATGACCGTCCCGATCGGCGTACCCATGATGTCGGCGATCTCCTTGTATGAGAAACCCTCGACGTCGGCCAGGTAGACCGCGAGGCGGAAGTCTTCCGGAAGCGCCTGCAGCGCCTCCTTGATGTCACTGTCCGGCAGCCGGTCGAGCGCCTCGGTCTCGGCCGAACGCAGGCCGACCGACGTGTGCGACTCCGATGACGCGAGCTGCCAGTCCGAGATCTCGTCGGTGGGTGCCTGCACCGGCTGGCGCTGCCTCCGGCGGTACGAGTTGATGTAGGTGTTCGTCAGGATCCGGTACAGCCAGGCCTTGAGGTTCGTACCCTCTTCGAACTGGTGGAACGCGGAGAACGCCTTCAGGAACGTCTCCTGCACCAGGTCCTCGGCGTCCGCCGGATTGCGCGTCATCCGCAGGCCGGCGGCGTACAGCTGGTCGACGAAGGGCAGGGCGTCACGCTCGAAGCGCGCGCGGCGCTCCTCCGTCGTCTCTGTCTGGGCCACCCTCGACTCCCCCCTCGACTGCCCCGCCGAGGATACGGGTAGTGCCCCTTGAACAGATTCGAAAACCGCCGGTGTGCTCACGCTCACCGATGGCGTGACCGGCGCCGGCTCCGAGGCGGGCCATTCGGGGGAACTCAGCAGAGTCCGCACCCGGCGCACCTCCTTGTCCCGCTCGACGTATCCGGTTCCGGATCGCACCATCAACCCCTTCCGACGTTCAGCTCCGGCTGGTGCAACGACTCGCAACTTGCACGCATTCCTCCGCGCCCGGTCAGATCCGCGCCGGGCCGCTTCCCACGCGGAAGCGGCCCTAGGAGTGCCCTGAATAATAGGGCCGTGGCGGTACACCGGTTGTGA
>DATBGW010000136.1:0-5645 GCA_036557765.1 Actinoplanes sp. | reverse complement strand
TCAGGTTAGTCACGATCATGGGGTGGGAGCGATGAAAACGGATAAATCATCGCGCCCACCCCATGATCATCAGGTCCAGGCCGCGCCCCACTCTCCGCGATCTTGGAGTTGTGGTTGGCGCAAAGCTGGACGAACGTCGCTTAAAGCCAACCACAACTCCAAGATCGCGGAGAGTGGAGCGGCAGGTCAGTGGCAGGTCAGTGGACCGTTACTGACGGGCCGGGGAGCAACTCGCGCAACTCCTCGGGCAGATCCGCGCCCATCTGGTCAGCGAGGCGCAACGCCTCCTCGACGAGCGTCTCCACGATCACCGACTCGGGGACGGTCTTGATGACCTCACCCTTGACGAAGATCTGCCCCTTGCCGTTGCCGGACGCCACCCCGAGGTCGGCTTCCCGCGCCTCGCCCGGCCCGTTCACGACGCAGCCCATCACGGCGACCCGCAGCGGAACCGGAAAACCCTCCAGCGCGGCCGTGACCTGGTCGGCAAGCGTGTACACGTCCACCTGCGCGCGCCCGCAGGACGGACAGGAGACGATCTCGAGGCCGCGTTCGCGCAGGCCGAGCGACTCCAGGATGGCGGTGCCGACCTTGATCTCCTCGACCGGCGGCGCGGACAAGGACACCCGGATGGTGTCCCCGATGCCCTCGGCGAGCAGCGCGCCGAACGCTACCGAACTCTTCACCGTGCCCTGGAACGCCGGCCCGGCCTCGGTCACACCGAGGTGCAGCGGATAGTCGCACTGCTCGGCGAGCAGCCGGTACGCGCGGATCATGACGACCGGGTCGTTGTGCTTCACCGAGATCTTGATGTCGCGGAAGCCGTGCTCCTCGAACAGGGAGCACTCCCACAACGCGGACTCGACCAGCGCCTCCGCGGTCGGCTTGCCGTATTTGTCGAGGATCCGCTTGTCCAGTGAGCCCGCGTTGACCCCGATCCGGATCGGCACGCGGGCGGCCGATGCGGCCAGAGCGATTTCCCGCACTTTATCGTCGAATTTCCGGATGTTGCCTGGGTTGACCCGGACGGCGGCGCACCCGGCGTCGATCGCCGCGAACACGTACTTCGGCTGGAAGTGGATGTCGGCGATCACCGGGATCTGCGACTTCCTCGCGATCGCGGGCAGCGCCTCCACGTCGTCCTGGGACGGCACTGCCACCCGTACGATCTGACAACCCGCTGCAGTGAGCTCCGCGATCTGCTGGAGCGTCGCGTTGACATCGGCGGTCAGCGTGGTCGTCATCGACTGGACGCTGATCGGCGCGCCACCGCCCACCGGGACCGATCCCACCATGATCTGCCGGCTGGTCCGGCGCGGCGCGAGCGGCGGCGGCGGTACGGCCGGCATGCCGAGGCTTACTGCTGTCACTTCATATCACCTGGCGAAGATCGTGATCGGATTGATGACGTCCGCGGTGATGGTGAGCAGCGTGAACGCGCCGCCGACCAGAATCACCGCGTACGTGAACGGCATGAGCTTGTAGTAGTCGACCCGGCCCGGATCGGGTTTGTGCAGCCGAGCGTAGATCCACGACCGGACCCGCTCGTACCAGGCGATCGCGATGTGGCCGCCGTCGACCGGCAGCAGCGGCAGCAGGTTGAAGATGCCGACGAAGACGTTGAGCGAAATGAAGATCATCAGGAAGACTTCCGGCACGCCCCGCTGAATGGCCTCGCCACCGAGCCGGCTGGCGCCCACCACGCTGATCGGCGTGTCCGGGTCACGCTCGGCACCGGTGATCGAGTTCCACAGCGCCGGCACCTTGTCCGGGATCCGGCCGAGGGCCGCGAACGTGCCCTTCACCAGCGTCCAGCTGAAGTCGGCGGTGGCGCCCACGGCCTCGATCGGGTTCGACTTGACGCTCCCCGGAAGGTTGGTGGTCCACCCGATGCCGGCGACTGCCACCTCCTTGAGCGGCCCCTCCGGATCGTCGATCGGCGTACGCTGCGCGGCCACCAGGGTGACCGTGGTGTGCCCGGGCTGCCCGTTCCGGAGGTATTCGAACTCGACGGGACCCGGCTTCGTGGCCCGGATCGCCTCGGTCAGCTGGCCGTACGTCTGGATCGGGGTGTTGCCGACCTTGGTGACCTGGTCGCCGGTCAACAGCCCGGCGGCGGCGGCCGGTCCGGTGCGGTCGGTGCCCACGCCCGGCGTGCAGGCCTGTTGCTGTGACACCACGGTCTGCACGCAGTTGCCGACCGTGATCACCGCCGGGGACTTCAGCTGACCTGCAGTGTCCGACGGGATCGCGGGATTGGGCAGGCCGATGAAGATCGCCGCGAACCAGGTGGCCACGATCGCCAGCAGAAAGTGGGTGACCGAGCCGGCGGACATGACGACCGTGCGCTTCCACACCGGATACCGCCACATCGCGCGGGGCTGATCCTCGGGCGCCACGTCGTCGTCCTGCGGCGTCATTCCGACGATCTTGCAGAAGCCGCCGAGCGGGATGGCCTTCAGCCCGTACTCCGTCTCGCCACGCCGCCACGAGAAGACTGTCGGGCCGAAGCCGACGAAGTACTTGGTCACCTTCATACCGAACCGCTTGGCGGTGACCATGTGACCCAGCTCGTGCAGACTCACCGAGATCAGGATCGCGAGCGCGAAGGCCGCCACTCCCAGCCAGTACAGCATCAGGCTCCTTCAGCCGCCGTCGCGATCATCCGCCGCGCCTGGGCGCGCGCCCACGCCTCCGCGACCAGTACGTCTTCGACGGTACCTGGTTCGGCATAGTCGGGGGCGGCGGCGAGCACCGCCTCGAGGGTGTCGACGATGCCCAGAAAAGGTAGCCGACCGGACACGAACGCGGCCACACACTCCTCGTTGGCGGCGTTGTAGAGAGCGGGCCGGCAGCGACCGGCACGCCCGGCGGTTTTGGCCAGCCGCACCGCCGGGAACGCCTCATCGTCGAGCGGCCGCAGCTCCCAGGTGTGCGCCTGCGTCCAGTCCACGCCGGGAGCGGCATCCTCCACCCGGTCCGGCCAGCCCAGCGCCAGGGCGATCGGCAGCCGCATGTCCGGCGGGCTGGCCTGCGCCAATGTCGCCCCGTCGGCGAACTCGACCATCGAATGCAGCACCGACTGGGGGTGGACCATCACGTCGATCGCGTCGTAGGGCACACCGAACAGCTCGTGGGCCTCGATCACCTCGAGTCCCTTGTTCACCATCGTCGCCGTGTTGATGGTGACCACCGGGCCCATGTTCCAGGTCGGATGCTTCAGCGCGTCGTCGGGTGTGACGTTCGCCAACTCGTCACGCCGCCGTCCGCGGAACGCTCCCCCGCTGGCGGTCAGGACCAGCCGTCGCACCTCGGCCCTCCCGCCGCCCCGGAGGCACTGCGCGAGCGCGGAGTGTTCGGAATCCACCGGGACGATCTGCCCCGGCCGCGTCATCGCGGCCCTGACCAGCGGGCCGCCGGCCACGAGCGACTCCTTGTTGGCGAGCGCGAGCGTACGGCCGGAGCGAAGTGCCGCCAGTGTCGGAGCCAGCCCGAGGCTGCCCACGACGCCGTTGAGAACCACGTCACAGGGCCACTGCGCGAGTTCCGTCATCGCGTTCGGTCCGGCCACGATCTTCGGAATGCGGAAGCCACCGGTGGCGTACCCCCGCCGTTGGGCCTCGGCGTAGAACGCGAGCTGAAGGTCCTGCACGGCGGACGCGCGGGCGACGCCGACCGCCTCGGCGCCCAGCTCCAGCGCCTGGGCGGCGAGCAGCTCGACGTTGCCGCCGCCGGCGCCCAGCGCGACCACCCGGAAGCGGTCCGGATTGCGCCGCACGATGTCGATGGCCTGGGTGCCGATGGACCCGGTGGAGCCGAGCAGAACTAGCTCACGCATGCCTGCCATCTTCGCCGACGTCCACCACAAATTCCCTCCGCGATCTTGGAGTTGTGGTTGCCCTTATGTCCGTTCCATAGGGATCCGTTCCAACCACAACTCCAAGATCGTGGGGACGGACGGTGTGGCGGAACGCATCGATCCGGGCGGCCATATCGGGGTATGGACAACGGCGTGCGAGCGTGGACGACCCTCCGGCGGCGCGTCGCCGTCCCCTTCCGGCCGCTACGGGGGCGCGACCTGGCACTGCACGCGGCCGCGGTGACGTTCTACGCCGGCATCGCCGTCGTCCCGGTGGCGCTGCTCGGTATCTGGATCACCGGCCTCGTCGTCGGGGCGGATCGCGTCCGGCGGCTCACCGGATACACGATCGCCGCGCTCCCCGACGAGATCGGCGTGCCGCGGGCGCTGGCCGCGCTGATCGACGCCGGGCTGCACCTCACGCCGCTCCTGGCACTCGCCAGCCTGCTCCCGGCCACGCTGTACGGCGAAGGCCTACGCCGCGCGTTCGTCTCGCTGAACGATCCGGGCGAACCGCTTGTCGGGTGGCGCGGCCGGTTGCTCTGGCTGCCGCTGTTGGCGGCCACACCCGCGCTGCTTCTGGCCATGTTCCTCGCGTTGCCGGTGACCAGCCGACTCTGGCTCCGCGGCGGCTGGTACGCGGTCGGCGGCGTGGTGCTGTCGTTCCTCGCCGCGTGGGTGCTGCTCACGCCGGTGGTGATCTGGGTGTACCGCTACGTCGCGCCGGGCCGCCCGGATTGGCTCGCCGCCATCGCGGTCGGCTCGTTCACCGCCGCGAACCTCTCCGGCTTCCTGCACGGATTCGTGCTGTTCAGCGCGCTGCCGCTGCGGCTCGGCACACCGTTCGGCGGATTCACCCAGGTCGGTGGCATGGTGGCGGTCGGCCTGTGGCTGTACCTGTTCCACGTGATCGTGCTGGCCGGATTCGCCGCGACGGTGAGCGCGAGTTCGTACCTGAGATCCCGGCGGTCCCCCACCGCGTGAACCTGGGCATCGGCCGGAAGCGGCCGCCGATCCCCAGCTAGGCTCGCACGTCATGACGTCCTTGCCTGAGCGTGCCGACGTGGTGATCATCGGTGCCGGACACAACGGCCTCGTCTCGGCGGTGCTGCTCGCGCGCGCCGGACTCGACGTCGTCGTGCTCGAGGCGGCCGACGTCCTCGGCGGCGCCACCCGGACCGAACGGCCGTTCCGGGCCGCGCCCGGCCTCGGCCAGTCCACCGGCTCGTACCTGCTCGGGCTGATGCCGCCGGAGCTGCTCACGACGCTCGACGTCGACATTCCGGTGCTGCGCCGCGACCCGCACTACTTCCTGCCCACGCCCGGACCGGCCGGATCGCCGTACCTGCTGTTCGGCCGGGACCGGGCGGCCACCCGCGCGCAGATGGAGCGCTTCTTCTCTCCGCGGGACATCACCGCCGACGAGGCGATGGCCGTGGAGATCGGCGCGCTGCGTGCCGATCTGGCGCCGGCGTGGCTGGCCGAGCCCGGAACGGTGGAGGAGACCGCCGACCGCTACATCCGGCCGCAGCTGCAGTCGACCTTCATCGATCTGGTACGCGGGTCGGTGGCCGACTATCTGAGCCGGTTCGGCTTCAAGAGCGAGCTGCTGACCAGCATGTACGCGGTGACGGATGGTCTGTCCGGGCTGACCGCCGGGCCGGACGATCCGGGTACCGGGCACAACTTCCTCGTGCACAACATGTGCCGGCTGCCCGGGTCGGACGGGACGTGGATGATCGCCGAGGGCGGGATGGGCACCGTCACCCGTACCTTCGCCGAGGCC
>DATBGW010000135.1:0-6996 GCA_036557765.1 Actinoplanes sp. | reverse complement strand
AACAATGACTCCCCTCCGATTGCGATCGGCACGACGCCGGATAGTCACTGCTCTCCTCATGTTGCTCTGTCTCCTCGGCCCGGCCGCGTGCGGTTCGGGTTCGGGCCAGGGCCAGAACAAGTCCGGAGAGCCGGTCACACTCCGGGTCTCCACCTGGGGCAACGACTCCCGGCTCGCTCTCACCCAGAAGGCGGTGGACGCCTTCACCGCGGCGAACCCGAATATCAAGGTCAAAGTTGAAAACAGCGAGTGGACGTCCTATTGGGACAAACTCGCCACGGCGACGGCCGGTAAGAACGCGCCCGACGTCATCCAGATGGACGAGTCCTACATCGCCGCCTACGGCGGCCGGCACGCGCTACTCGACCTGACGAAGGAGAAGAGCAGCCTCGACCTGTCGGCGATGGATCCGACTGTGCTGGACACCGGCAAGGTGGAGGGCACTCTCGTCGGCGCCCCGATCGGCATCGCGAACTTCTCGATCGGAGCCAACCCGCAACTGCTGAAGAAGGCCGGGGTGTCGATGCCTGACGACAAGACCTGGACGTGGAACCAGCTCGCCCAGATCTCGGCGCAGGTCACCCAGAAGCTGGGGTCGCAAGGCGTGTACGGCTTCGACGGATTCGGCGTGGGCGCCGCGGAACTGGGCGCCTGGGCTCGGCAGCACGGCGAGGAAGTCTGGCCCACCAGCGGTCCTGGCGTCAGCGAGGCGACGGTCACCAGCTTCTTCGACTACGCCAACAAGCTGGTGGCCACAAAGGCCACGCCCGCGGCCTCGGTTCAGGTGGAGAACTCCACCGCTGCCCTGGACGCCTCGATGTTCGCCACCAACAAGGCAGCATTCCACATGCTGTTCCACACGCAGATCTCGGCATTCGGCACGGCGAGCGGCACCGAGATGAAGTTGCTCCGACTTCCGGCGCAGGCGACCGGCCAGTCACCGAAGATGGTCAACAAGGCGTCCATGTACTGGTCGGTGTCATCGCGTTCGAAGAACGCCGAGGCCAGCGCCAAACTGGTCGACTTCCTGCTCACCGATCCCGCGGCCACCAAGATCCTGAGCACCGAGCGGGGCATCCCGGCGATCCCGGCGGTGCAGAAGGAGGTCGCGCCGCTGCTGGATCCGCAGGGCAAGATCGCGCTCGAGTTCTCACAGTCGGTTAAGCCGGAGCTCGTGCCGCCGCCTCAGGTGACGCCGCAGAACGCCTCGGGCTTCAGCAAGGAGTTCACCGTGGTGGGCACCGACGTTCTGTTCGGCCGGTCCAGCCCAGCGGACGCCGCCAAGAAGACGCTCTCGCTCATACAGGGCATGAAGCAGTAGCCGACCCGGGCCCAACGCCAGGATCAGGGCGTTGGGCCCGCCACGACGAAGGAGCCGCTCCACGGTGGAGATCACCGACGCACGGGTGGTCGTGTCATCGCCCGGCCGTAACTACGTCACGTTGGTCATCGAGACCGAGGACGGCTTGGTTGGAGTGGGTGACGCCACTCTGAACGGCCGCGAGCTGGCCGTGGCGTCGTATCTACGTGATCACGTCTGTCCGCTGTTGGTGGGCCGCGACGCCCGCCGCATCGAGGACACGTGGCAGTACCTGTACAAGGGCGCCTACTGGCGCCGTGGCCCGGTGACCATGACCGCGATCGCGGCCGTCGACATCGCCCTGTGGGACATCAAGGGCAAGGTGGCCGGTCTCCCGGTGTACGAGCTGCTGGGCGGTGCGGCCCGGGACGGCGTCATGGTCTACTGCCATGCCAGCGGTTCCACATTGGACGAGCTCAGCGCCGACGTCCAGCGCCATCTCGATCTCGGCTACCTGGCGATCCGAGCCCAGGCCGCCATCCCCGGCCTGGAGAAGACGTACGGGGTCGCGCCGACCGACGGCCGGATCTACGAGCCGGCGAGCGGCAACGTGCCGCAGGAGGACGTCTGGGAGACGAGTTACTACCTCGACTACGCGCCCCAGGTGATGGCGCGAATCCGGTCGGACTTCGGTCCCGACGTGCACGTGCTGCACGACGTTCACCACCGGCTGACACCGATCGAGGCCGCGCGGCTGGGCGTGGCGCTGGAACCGTTCCGCATGTTCTGGATCGAGGACCCCACCCCGGCGGAGGACCAGTCCGCGTTCCGGTTGATCCGTCAGCACACGACCACCCCGATCGCGGTGGGTGAGGTCTTCAACAGCATCTGGGACTGCCAGCAGCTGATCACCGAGCGGCTTATCGACTACATCCGCACATCGGTGTCGCACGCCGGTGGCATCACCCATCTGCGGCGGATCTTCGCGCTGGCGGACCTGTACGGGGTCCGCTCCGGCTCGCACGGTGCCGGGGATCTGTCCCCGGTCTCGTTCGCCGCCGCGCTGCACGTCGACATGAGCATTCCCAACTTCGGCATCCAGGAGCACATGGGACACCGTGACCCGGCCGGCGAGGTGTTCGACGCCGGCTACACGTTCCGGGACGGCTACATGCATCCCGGTGACCGGCCGGGCCTGGGCGTCACGTTCGACGAGAAGGCAGCCACACGGTATCCGTACGACCCGAAGTACCTGCCGGTGAACCGGCGCCGCGACGGGTCGGTGCACGACTGGTGACGGGATCCTTCGACGTTGTCGCCCTGGGCGAGGTGTTGATCGAGGTCGCCACGTCCGAGCCGTTCGGTCACGACGTGCCCGCAACGCTCGGCGTGTCCGGTGACGCGCTCAACACCGCCGCGGCGGCGGCCGCGGCAGGTGCCCGGGTCGGCCTGGTCGCGGTGCTGACCGACGACGACCTCGGCGACGCCATCGCGGCGCGGGTCGCGGCGCTGGGCATCGCGACCGATCTGCTCCGGTTCCGCCCGGGCCAGCAAGGTGTCTACCTGGTACACAGCGATCCGCACGGTGAGCGTGAGTTCTCCTACGCGCGCGCCGGCAGCATCGGTTCGACACTTGGACCGGACGACCTCCCGGCGGATGTGCTCGCCGGCACCGGCGCCGTCGTTGCAAGCGGAATCTCGTGCGCGATCTCCGCCACCGCCCGAGAGGCCGTCCGTTCGGCCGCCGGCCTCGGACGGCGATTCGTGTACGACCCCAACTACCGCCCACGCCTCACGACCCCGGCCGACGCCGGCCGGATGCTGACCGAGCTCGCGCCCCGCTGCTGGCTCGTCACGCCGTCCCATCCGGGCGAGACGTCGGCGCTGCTCGGAGCCGACACGGCCGATGCCGCGGCCCACCGGCTGCGTGAGCTCGGCGTCCAGAACGTGGCGGTGACCTGTGGCGCCACCGGCGTTCACCTCACCGGGCCCGGGCTCGAGACCTGGGTCGACGCGGTGCGGGCGCCGTCGGTCGTGGACCAGACCGGCGCCGGCGACGCCTATGTCGGCACCCTGACGGCCCGGCTGGTGCTGGGTGACGGTCTACTGTGGGCGGCGCGGCAGGCGGCGGCCGCTGCCTCGCTGGTGGTCGGCGGACGGGGCGGTACGGGTCATGTCCCGACGCTCGACGAGACGAGAGCCCACCTGACGACCACGCGGGAGAAAGCACGATGACGTCACCGGCCGGTCTTCTCGAGGTATCGCCTGTCATTCCGGTCGTCACGATCGACGATCCGGACCATGCCGTGCCGGTTGCCAGGGCGCTGGTCGCGGGCGGAATTCCGATCATCGAGGTGACCCTGCGGACCGGTCGTGCCCTTGAGGCACTGGCCGCCATCGCCGCGGACGTTCCCGAGATACTCGCCGGTGCCGGCACCGTTCGTACGCCGCGGCAAGCCGACGACGCCGTGGAGCGGGGCGCCAGGTTCATCGTCAGCCCGGGTGCGAGCCTTGGGCTGCTCCAGCATCTGATGTCGTTGCCGGTGCCCGCACTGCCCGGCGTCGCCACCGTCAGCGAGACGCTCACCGCAATCGAGCACGGCTTCACCGAGCTGAAGTTCTTCCCGGCCGGGCCCGCCGGCGGTCCGTCCTACCTGTCCGCGCTGGCCGCACCGGTGCCGGACGCGCGGTTCTGTCCCACCGGCGGCGTGACGCCGGACAACATGGCCGCGTACCTGGCCCTGCCCAACGTCCCGGCCGTGGGTGGTAGCTGGCTCACGCCCGGCAACCTGCTGGCCGCGCACGACTGGGCGCAGATCACCGCGCTGGCGCAGGACGCCCGCAACCGTGCCGGTGACTAGGACTCCACGAGCCGGGCCAGTTTCGCCAGAGCCATCCGCGTACCAAGCTCGTTGTCGGCGGGTGGAACCGCATCCGGCATGCCTTCGTGGACGACCGTGACGGTGGTGCCGCCGGGCGCGTCGGACAGCGTCGTGGTCATTGTCATCGTGCCGGCCAGTGCCGGGTCCGCGGTTTCGAACGTGAACTCCTCGACGACGCGGGAATCGCGCACCAGCTCGACGAAGCGACCGTGGAACGTGTCGGTGTGCGCCGACGACTTGCCCGCGGATTCCGGCCTGTCGTAGGTGAGCGAGACGCGGAACGACCCGCCCTCGTGCGGCGAGAATTCGTGCATGGTGCTGGTCATGCCGTCCGGCACGCGCCAGTACGCGATCGCGTCCGCGTCCACCAGTGCGCGGTAGACGGCCGGACGATCAGCGCGCACGTACTGCTCAACTCGGGTCGTGTACATGGTCTCAGTCTGCATCAGGCAGATCGGCACTCACGATCGTGCCGCCGGTCCGCCCGTTCCGCACGCGCAGGCTGCCGCCCAGCGCCTCCACCCGGTCGGTCAGCCCGCGCAGCCCGGTGCCGCGGCACGGGTCCGCGCCGCCGACGCCGTCGTCCAAGATCTCCAGGACCACCCGGCCGTTCCGCCGGATCACCCGGACCGACGCCGTCCCGGCCCGCGCGTGCTTCGCGACGTTGGCCAGGGCCTCGGACGTCACCAGGTAGGCGGCGAACGCGGTCGCCTCCGGCAGCGGTGGTCCGGGTTCCACGGTGACCGCGGTGGGAACGGCCGACCGTACGGCCAGCGCCTCCAGCGCGACGTCGAGGCCGTGGTCGAGCGCCGAGGGCCGGATGCCGCGGGCGAGCTCCCGCAGCTCGGTGAGGGAACGGGCGAGCTCGTCGCTGGCCGACGTCGCCAGCTCCTCCGCCTCGGCCGGGTCGGCCCGGATGCGCCGCTGGATCCGGGAGAGCTGCAGTCCGAGCGCGACCAGCCGGGCCTGTGCGCCGTCGTGCAGGTTCCGCTCGATGCGGCGCCGCTCGGCGTCACCCGCCGCGACCAGGCGTTGCCGCGACGCTCGCAGCTCCGACATGCGGGCTCGTGCCTCATCCTCGAGATGCCTGTGCTCCAACGCGATCGTCGCCGCCGCGCGTACGGCGTCCACCAACTCGGCATCGTCGTCGAGCGACCGGTCGTACACCAGCGCGGCCGACGGCGCACCGGCAGCCTCCACTGTGGCCACTGCCCGCTCGCCGCCGGGTGCCGGCAGCGTCACGACCGTCCCGTGCGCGTCGGCGTACGAGCCGTCCGGCCGGCGGTACGCGACGGCCAGTGACGGATCGCCCATCGCGCGGGCGAGCGCGGGCTCGAGCTGCGCGGGCTCGAGGTCCCGCAGCGTACGGAAAAGGCCGGCGAGACCGCCACGCGCCAGCCGGGACCGCAGGAGTCCGGTGAGGAACGCGAGCGGAACGACGGCGATCGAGAGCGCGACGATCCAGTCCAGCGCCTCCGCGGCGATGATGAACCGGTTGCCCAGCAACAGATGTCGGACCGTTGCCGCGGCGAACAGCAGGAGGCACGCGGCGCCCGCGACCGCGGGCAGAAGGGCCCGGCGGCGGGGGCGCGAGGCGGCACGGAAGCGAACCGCGATGACGGCGACCGTGCTGAGCAGGACGCCGAGGAACAGCACCCGCTGTGCGATCGCGATGGCGCCCGCCACCTCCGGATGTGCCGCGACCAGCAGCACGTTCCCCGGGGCGGGGCTGAACATCAGCATGAGCGGCGGGGGCACGAGGATCGTCACGGCGAGGACGGCGGCAATCGCGACGTCGGTCCGGGTCCGTAGCCGGCCTCCGGTGCGGAACGTCAGGAGCAACGGTACGAAGAACAGCAGCCACAGGTCGGGAAGCCAGTACGCGAGTGTGCGCGGGACCGCCCAGGGAAGCTGGCTCAACAACGGAGACGCGAAGAACGCGAAGCCGGTGGCCGTCATCAGCTGACCGCTGCGGTTGTCGGGTCGCCGCCGCCACGCGATCAGACCACAGACGAGGAACGAGCCGACGACCAGGACGAGGACGAGATACAGCGGAGGCATGCGACCGTCGGCGAACAGCGGTAACAGCATCGCGATGTCGGCGGCCGCCACCGCGATCCACAGGAGAATCCAGACCACGATCGGCATCGGGCGCGTCGTGAAGCGAGCCACCGCCCGCGCGTGCCGGTGGCTGAACGGGCCGCCCCGTGCCGTGGCCGCCTCCACGGGACCGACGGTAGTGGACCGAACGGGATCAGAGAATGCCCGCGTGGACGCGGCCCAGGACGGTGGCGATCTCCGCCACCGCCACGTGGGCAGCGTCGAAGATTGCAAGCTTGCGGACGAAGTTGTGGTTGACGCCTTGGTGGCGCACCGCCACGACCGGTACGCCCGCGGCCAGCAGCGCCGCGGCGTACCGCTCGCCCTCGTCGCGGAGCACGTCCAGCTCCGCCGTGATGACGACGGCCGGGGGCAGGCCGGACAGATCCGCGACGCGGAACGGGTTGAGGTCCGGATCGGAGCGGTCCACCGGCGGCGGTGCGAACGCGTCCCAGAAGAAGCGCATCTCGTCACGGTGCAAGCCGTAGTCGTCCAGCTCGGGGTAGGTCATCGCCGGATCCAGCACCGGGCAGATCAGCACCTGCGCGGCGATCCGCTCCGGGCGCCGCCGGGCCAGCACCGCGGCCAGGTAACCGCCGGCCGAGTCGCCGGCCGCCACCACCCGCCGCGAGCCCAGCCAGTCCAACGCCCGTTGCAGGTCGTCCAGCGCGGCCGGGTGGCGCGATTCCGGCGCCCGCCGGTAGTCGACCGCCA
>DATBGW010000134.1:0-4447 GCA_036557765.1 Actinoplanes sp. | reverse complement strand
GTACGGGTCGCTCTTTATATGGGCTATTACGGTCAGCGAGCACAGTACGGACGCGGTTGGACAATCATTGTGCGAAAGTGACAAAGGCGCACTTTGACGACGTAAAGCGAACACCATCCCAGGGATGACTTTATGGCCGATTTCTCGGTGCATTCCGTGCGTCCACGATGACAATGCGTCATCCGAAATGTTCTCGCGTGCATTGGTGGAAGCGGACCGCTAACGTCGGCGCGATGCTCAGCCTCGGCCACCGCAGTTCCTCGCCTGCGCCGGCGCCCCCCGCGCCGTCGTGGGCCGGCGTCGGCACGTCCGCGTTGCCCGAGACCGCGTTCGCCCGGCCGCAGCCGGCACCCCAGCAGCTGACGTACCACCTGCTGGCACTGACCACTGCCGGACATGGAACGGTCGAGCTGGACTTCGTCACCCACACGTGCCGGCCCGGGACACTGCTCTGGATCCGGCCCGGCCAGGCGCTCCGCTTCGGCGGCCAGCCCGGCCTGGACGCCGCGCTGGTCAGCTGGCATCTGAATCTGCTGGCGGCGGACGACCCGGCCGGTGTCGGGATGAACGACCCGACGGGACCGTCCCGATGGCAGCTCGCCGGCGAGGACGAGGACGCCGTCATCTCCGAGTTCGCGCAGCTGGCGGTCGACTGCTCCCGGCACTCCTCCGGCATTGTCGAGGCCGCGCTGCTGCGCCATCAACTGGCGGTCCTGCTGCTCCGGATCGCGTTGCTGCCGCCGGCCGACCAGCCGGTCGCCAGCAGCGCGGAGAGCCGCACGTACGCACGGTTCCGCCGCGAGCTCGAAGAAGGTCATCCGCACAGTCGACGGGTCGAGGACTACGCCGCCCGGCTCGGCTGCTCGGTGCGCACGCTTACCCGGGCCAGCCTCGCCCTGACCGGCCGGACCGCGAAACAGGCAGTCGACGATCGGGTGGCGCTGGAGGCACGGCGGCTGCTCGCCTGCACCCCGATGTCGGTCGCCGAGATCGGGCGCCGGCTCGGATTCGGCGAGCCGACGAACTTCGGCCGGTTCTTCCACCGCGAGGTCGGTCTGAGCCCGGGCGCGTTCCGGGCCGAGATGGTACAGACCGCACCGCACGTTCCCGCTCCGCGATCGCCCGCAGACTGACGGTAATCCCTACATCCCCATGGATTTGGGGGTAGACGCTATCTGCAGTCCAAGTGCGGGGCATGATGGTGAGGTGCAGATCTCCGCGCGTGGTGACTACGCCGTCCGAGCCGCGCTCAGCCTGGCCCAGGCCCATCCGGCGCTGATGTCGGCGCAGGCGATCGCCCAGGATCAACAGATGCCCCGCAAGTTCCTCGAGGCCGTACTGGCCGATCTGCGCCGGGCCGGCGTGGTACGGGCGCAGCGGGGCGCCGAGGGTGGTTACACGCTTTCCCAGCCGCCCCGCGATGTGACGATCGGCCAGATCCTGCGCGCCGTCGACGGGCCGCTGGCCGGCGTTCGGGGGCTCCGTCCAGAGGAGACGAAGTACTCCGGCGCCGCCGAGAACCTACCGAATCTGTGGGTGGCGGTCCGCGCCGCCGTCCGCGAGGTGGTCGACGAGGTCAGCCTCGCGGAGCTGCTCAGCGGCCGGATGCCCGCACACGTCCGCAAGCTGACCACCCGCCCCGACGCCTGGCAGCCCCGCTAACACCTATCTCCCGCGATCTTGGAGTTGTGGTTGCCCATTCGCGGCTTGACGCCTGATTTGTCCCAACCACAACTCCAAGATCGAGGAGGAACTGGTGCGGGTAGCGGCGCCGATCGCGGGGTGAGGGAGAGCGGGTGGCAGCGCCGAGCCGGGAAAGGGCACAGCGGGCGGCGCGTCAGGACGCCGTGATGACCACGTCGCCGCCGAGCCGGCCGTGCTCCGGTTGCCGCGTGACCGACCCGGCGGTGACCAGCCCTTGGACAACCCGCGTGGCGTCGGCCGCGCGATAGACCGTCTCGGTCAGCGCGTAGGTCCGCAATTCGGTCACCGTGGCCGCGCCGACCGCGCCGAGGTGCTGTAGCAGCCGGCGGCGCAGCGGTCCGGGATGCGGGCTCAGCGAGATGTCGATGAGGTGCCGTTCCGGATCGCCGGGGTCGCGGTACCGGACGCCGGCGAACTCGTCCGCCGCCCACAGCGTCTCCTTGAACGCCTCGAGGCTCTTGCCGAGACCGGTCGCGAAGACCATCAGCTGCCCCGCTTCCGAGCCGTCCACCAGTTCGACGGCGGCGGCCAGCGGAAACCCCGCCGTCCGGAGGTGGACCCGGTAGGCGTCCACATCGGGCACCGCGTCCCCGGCCAACACCAGAAGCGCTTCCGCCGGCTTGCCGACGGCCAGTGCCGCGACGGTCGCCGGAGCCGGCGCGCCGCCCGCGGTCGTCGCGTCGAGAAAACCCAGCAGCGGTACGCGCGCCGCGCCGGCCGCGCGCAGCGCCGCGTCGAGCCGCTCGTCGGTGCCGCCCGAGACGGTGTGCACGGTCAGCCCGGCCGCCGCGCCGCGTACCACCTCCAACCGTGCCGCCAGGCCGGTCACGTCGTCGCCGGCCGCGACCATGGTGATCTCCCGGCCGCGGACCAGATCGGACTGCTCGGCGAAGACCCGCAGCGCCGCCTCGGCCGACTGCCCTCCGTCGGCGTCGGCGTAGCCGTGGACGTACGTGGCGCGGCGCGCGCGATGCAGCGCCGCGGGCGCCCACGTCTCGAGGTGACGGACGAGCACTTCGCGTTTGAGATCGGCGGCGGCCATGCTTGTTTGTACCGTGCGCCCTCCCCGCGATCCAGGGTTGTACCGACGGTGGTCAAGCAAGCACTATGGGGCACGTGACCGCACCGCTCGCCGAACTCACCGCACGGGCACAGACATTGACGTCGGCCGGTGACCTGGTGGGCGCGCGGGCCGTCCTGACGGACGCGCTGGATCCGGTGGACGCGGATCCGCAGCGCGCATCGCCCGATCTCGCCACTGCCGCCGCGCTGCTCGCCCGCATCCTCATCGCCCAGGGCGATCCACACGCCGCGCGGCTGTGGGCTGGGTTCGCGCACGCCGCCGAGGACCGGCTGCACGGGCCGGACGACGAACGCACGATCGCGGCGGCGGCGCTGCACGCGGCCGTCCTGCATCGCGTCGGCAACCATGGCAAGGCCGTTCAGCTGTACCACGATGTGGCCGGACAGCTGGCCACCCGGTCCGGCCCGGACTCACCGCGGGCACTCGCGGCGGAGGCCGACCTGGCCACGGCCGAGCACGCGGCCGGGCACTGCACCGCGGCGCGGGACCGGCTCGCGGATGCCTGGCAGCGGCACCACAACGCACACGGCGACGCGGCTCCGAACGGCATCAAGATGCTGGCCCGGCTCGGTGCGATGGAACGCGAATGCGGCCATGCCGCGGAATCGCGGGAGCATCTGGCGCTGGCGCAGGAGCTGTGCGCGCGGTACCTGCCGGCCGACCATCCGCTCGCGCTGCAGGTGGCAAGGCTGGCACAGGCACCGGCGTCCGGCGGCCACACCTGCGGCCGGGTCGCGCGATCGACCGGCCCCGGTGCACCGGGCGTGATGCCGGTGCACACGCCCGGCGTGACCCGCGTCCCGGCGGCTCCCCAGGACTCCCCCGACCAGCTCGAGCCCGACGATCGCGAGACGGATCCGAACGGCACCGTGTACCAGCAACCGCTGTATCTGAGTGACCTGCAACCACCGCCGGGTGAACCGATGGGGCGGCACGCGCGCGCCGACACGCCGCCGCCGATGCCCGGCCAGCGACCGCCGGAGATCAGTCCGGACGGCCGGGAGGTACGGGTCGGAGCGGTCGAGGTTCCCGAGTCGATGCGGGTGCCGTCGGACCGGCGGCTGCCCGTACGCGTGGACAAGGCCGAGGGACGGCGCAGCTGGCAGCCGCTGGTGCTGGTCGCCGCGCTGATCGCCGGGATCGCGGTCGCGGCGGCCGTCGTGGTCGCGATGCTCCCCCGGTTGTCCGGCGCTCCGAGCGCGGCCGCGTCGGCGCCGGCGACCGCGGCTCCGACGGTGTCGGCCGCACCATCGCCGGCGGCCTCGCCACCTCCATCGTCACCACCGTCGCGATCGGCGAGCGCCGGGCCGGACGCCGCCCGGCAGCCGCAGGATCCGCGGCTGCAGGACAACCGGGACAGCGTGTCGTTGACGTGGCGCTATCCCAAGGGTTCCGAGGGGCCCATCCTCATCTCCGGCGGCCGGGCCGGGCAGCCGCAGCGGGTGTTCCAGCAGCTGCCGGCCGGGACCACGAACTACGTCGTGTACGGGTTGAACGAGCAGCTGGACTACTGCTTCACCGTGGCGATCGTCTACGCCACGGACCGGGTCGCCCCGTCGCCGCCGCTGTGCACCAGCCGCCGCTGAAACCCCCTCCGCGATCTTGGAGTTGTGGTTGGCGCAGATGGGCGCGAAGCGGTCATATGGGCACCCACAACTC
>DATBGW010000133.1:0-2160 GCA_036557765.1 Actinoplanes sp. | reverse complement strand
GTCCTGGCCGCAGCTGCTGCTCTGGGCGTTCCCGATCGCCGACCCGCCGTCCAGCGAATTCGGATATCCGGCCGCCGGCGTGCTCTGGTACCTGGTGACCTACCTGTGGCTGGTGTTGCTGTCCCCGGTCCTGCTCAAGCTGTACCGCCGGTGGAACCTGCCGACCGTTCTGCTGCCGCTGGTGGGGCTGCTGTTGCTGATGGCGTACCCGGACACGTTCGGCGACCGGGCCGGCTGGGTGATCCAGAACGTCCTGGCGTACGGATCGTGCTGGGTGCTCGGGTTCGCGCACCGCGAGGGCGACCTGGCCAGGATCAAGCCGGCGACCGTGCTCGGCATCGCCGCGGCATGCGTTGGCGGCGGCCTCGGCTGGGCGCTCGCCCATCCCGGCGACAACGGTGTCGACCTGCCCAGCATCCCGGTCGCGTACGCCATCTACAGCGCGGGCTTCGTACTGGCCCTGCTGCGCTGGTCACCGCCGATGGGCTGGCTGGCCCGGCTGCGTCCGGTGAACGGCTTCGTCACGCTCGTCAACAATCGTGCGGTCACCATCTACCTGTGGCACAACGTGGCAATCACGGCGGCGGTGGCACTGTTCGACCCGCTGCGGCTGTGGCGGATCCCGCACCAGTGGCTCGAGGACGCCACGGACCTGTCCCTGGCGCTGGCGATGCTGGCGGTTGCGGTGCTGGCACTCGGCTGGGTGGAGGACGTGGCCGCTCGGCGGCCGGCGCGGATCTCGCCGTTCCCGCGGCGCCGGCGTGCGGTCGCGCCGCAGCCGGCACGGGAGCCGGTCGCGGTCTGACCTACGGTCGCCGACGGGACGGAGCGAGCCGGCGGACGATCTCGTCCGGCGTCAACGACGGCCCGGCCGACTCCGGGTCGCCCGTGGCCAACGCGGTCGCCGCGATGTCCGCGTACACCTCGGCGAACGCCTCGAACAGCGCCGGCGTCAGCCCGGCGGCGGCCTGGGTGGCGGCGATCTCGTGCATCTCGTCGACGAACCGGGCGGCCTTCGTGGCCGCCGTGTGCACGCCGGCGGATCGGTCCAGGCCGTTCTCGGCCAGGTCGGCGAGGACCTCATTCAGTACGCCGTGCCGGCCGGCCACCCGCATCGCCTGGGTGACCAGCCCGTTCAGTCCCTTGTAGACGCTCGCGGTGCACATCTTCAGCGCGCTCGCGCCGCCGACACCGGCGTCCAGGACGACCGGTCGGACGTGCTCACCCCACGGCAGGGCCGCCACGTCGGCCGCGGCGGGTCCGGACAGATACAACCGCGCCCCGGAACGAACAGTGGGCGGCGCCCCGGAGATCGACCCGTCGGCCACCGGCAGGCCGGCCCATGTCTGGGCGATCGCCGTCATGGTGGCCGGGGCTACCGCGTTCAGGTCGGCGAGCACCGGTCGGACACCCGCTGCCCGTACGGCGGCGTCGATCGTACGGGCGGCCGCGACCGCGACTCCGGGTGGCGTGACGGACAGCACCACGTCGGCGACGGCCACCGCGTCGGCGAGAGCGGGCAGCAGCTCGATTCCGGCCTCGCCGGCCAGGCGGTGGGTGCGGCCGGAACGGCTCGCGGATGTGGCGACAACGCGCGCGCCGCCGCGGCGCAACGCCCAGCCCAGTCCGGCGCCCATGAATCCGGGGCTCACTATCGCGATCGTCGGCATGCCTTGATTGTTCTACGCTGCTGTGGATGAGCTACGTCCCGGACCCGCGCGTGGATGCCTACATCGACGCGCTACCGGACTGGCAGCAGGCGATCTGCCGGGAGGTACGCGAGTTGGTGCACGCCGCCGACCCGGACGTCGAGGAGACCATCAAGCGGACCCGGCAGCCCTATTTCGTGTTGCAGGGCAACGTCTGCGCGCTGCTGGCCGCCAAGGACCACGTCAACGTCTTCCTGTACGACGGCGCGATCGTGCCCGATCCGGAGGGCATCATCACCGGCGGCCACGACAACAAGACCGGCCGGACGGTCGCGGTCAAGCGCGACGAGACGATCAACGCTCGCGCCCTGACCGCGATGTTCCGGCAGATCATCGCGAACAACCGGGCTGGTGGCTGGCGCAAGCTCAAGTCCACCTGACCGCTCTCCTTCTCGTCGATCTTGGAGTTGTGGTTGCCCTTATGCCCGTTCCATTGGGATTCGTGCCAACC
>DATBGW010000132.1:0-16666 GCA_036557765.1 Actinoplanes sp. | reverse complement strand
CCCCGCGATCTTGGATTTGTGGTTGGCACGAAACCGGTGGAAAGCCGCATAAGGGCAACCACAACTCCAAGATCGCGGGGGAAAGAAGGAGTTACGGAGTCAGGACGGCGTGCGCCGGCGGGCGTACGAGCGTCAGCGACTGAAGGTACTTGTCCTCGAACGGGGTGACGTGGAAGTCGATGATCTCGAACGACTCCCGCGCGAACCCGAACAACTCCGCATCGGTCCGCAACGCGAAGAACCGCTTCGGCCGCTGCCGGTCCTCATCGAAGATGCCCTCCTGCGACACGCCGCCCCACACGCCGACAAAGAACAGGCCGCCCGGCTTCAGCACCGTCCGCACCGCCCGCAGCACCTCCGGCAGATCGGCGTTTGGAACATGCAGCAGGCAGTTCATCGCGTACACCGCGTCGAACGAGGCGGGCTCGAAGCCCAGGTGCAGGAAGTCGCGCTCGTACGCCTCCAGGCCCTTCGCCCGGCAGAGCGCCACCATCTCCGGCGACAGGTCCACCGCCACGACGTCCAGTCCCTCCTCGGCGAAGAAGACTGCGTCCTGGCCGGCGCCGGCCCCGATCTCCAGCAGCGTCTTCGCCTGGACCGCGCGCAGGCGGTCCAGAAACAGCGCCCGCTCGTCGAGCTTGAACTGCTGCTTCGGTAGGTTGTCGCGCTCGGCCGCGCCGCCGTCGTACGAGGCGCGGAGATCCGGCACGACGTCGTCGTAGCGCGACGTCATCGGCGTCTCCTAGTGCTTTGGCGTCTCCAGGTACCTTCGTTAGCCTGACCCGTACGGCGGGGGTGGGTAAAGGAGCGTCCGATGGCAAAGGAAGTCAGCCGGGGCCCGAACCAGGTCGAGACTCTGCGTGCCGCGGATGCCGATCGCCATCAGATCGCCGAGCAGCTCAAGGCCGCCCTGGACGAGGGCCGCCTGTCCCTCGGCGAGTACGACGACCGGGTCCGCGAGGCGTACGCCGCTCGAACGTACGCCGAACTCCTGCACCTGGTCGCCGACCTGCCGAAGCCCGGCCTGAGCGCCGCCGAGGTGAACGCCCGCCGAGCCGCCGAGTTGAAACGCGAGGCCCGCAAGCTGCCGATGGCACTGATGGTGCTCTGGACCATCTGGGGAGCCGTGACCGCTGTCAACATCGTGGCGTGGGTCCTGGTGGCGCTGCCGTACGGCCTGGACGACGTCTATCCGTGGCCGATCTGGCTGCTCGTGCCGGGTGTCGCGCTGGGTGCCGTGACCGTCGGCGTGCAGAGCATCCGCCATCAGCAGCGCAAGCGGTGACCTGGCATCTGAGCGGCAGCGTCGAGGAGTTCGCCGACGCCGCCGGGGAGTTCCTGAGGTCGCGGCCGGTCGAGCACACCGTGCCGCTCACGCTGGTCGATTCCTTGCGCCGAGACGGACCGCACGTGTTCGGGTCGGGAGACCCGTTGTTCGGGTGGTACCGGACCACCGACGGACCGGTGGCCGGCGCGTGCCTGCAGACGCCGCCGTTCCCGCTGCTGATCACGGCCGCACCGGACCTCGCCGCGCTCGCCCGCCTGCTGGCGGACCGGCCGCTGCCGGGGGTGAACGCGCTGGCCGGCGACGTGGACGAGTTCGTGGCGGCGTGGCGGCAGCTCACCGGCGCTACCGTCGTGCCGGGCCGGCGGAGCCGGTTGTTCCGGCTGGACGCGCTGACGCCGCCGTCGCCACCAGCCCCCGGCGCGCCGCGGGTGGCCGGCCCGGCCGACCACGAACTATTGATCATGTGGATGAACGGCTTCTACCGTGACGTCGGCGAGGGCGTCCGGGACGTCGCGGGCTTCGTCGACGAGAAGCTTCGGTACGGCGGCCTGACGCTCTGGGAGGTCGATGGCGTGCCCGTTTCGATGGCCGGTGCCAGCCGCCCGCAGTCCGGCATGGTCCGTGTCCAGGCGGTCTACACGCCGCCTGAGCACCGCCGCCGCGGATATGCCGGCGCGGTCACCACCGTGGTGAGCCAGGCGGCGCTCGACGCCGGCGCGGTCGACGTCGTGCTGTTCACCGACCTCGCCAATCCCACCAGCAACGCGCTCTACCAGCGCCTCGGCTACCGTCCGGTCGAGGACCGGACCGTCGTGGAGTTCCGCTGATGACCCCTGGCCATGTCCTCTCCGTCAACCTGGCCGTGCCCGAGCGCAACACTGCGAAACGGGTCGGCATGACCGGCATCCACAAGCGGCCGGTCGACCACCCGGTCGCGGTTCGTGCGCCCGGGCCGAAGACCACCGGCCTGCACAGCGGCATGGTCGGCGATCAGATCTTCGACGTCGACCACCACGGGGGGAACGATCAAGCGGTCTACGCGTACGCCCGGGAGGACTACGACTGGTGGGAACGCCGGCTCGGGCGCACGCTGCCGGGCGGCGTGTTCGGCGACAACCTGACCACGGTGGACGTGGAGGTCAACGGCGCGATCATCGGCGAGCGGTGGCGCATCGGCGCGGATCTCGTGCTGGAGCCCACGTTCGGCCGCATCCCGTGCGCGACGTTCCAGGCCAAGATGGGCGAACCGCGGTGGGTCAAGACGTTCACCGCCGAGAACCGGCCGGGCGCCTACCTGCGTGTGGTCGCGCCCGGCGACGTGCGGGCCGGCGACCCGATCGAGGTGGTGGACCGGCCGGCCCACGGCGTCACGATCGAGTTGGCGTTCCGGGCGTACCTGACCGAGCGGCATCTGCTCCCGCAGCTGCTCGCTCGCGACGGCCTGCCCGACGACCTGCGCGAGACGCTCCGCGACCGGCTGGGTGATTAACCCGACTTTTCATCCAGGTGCTGCAGCAGCTCGTACGCCGCCTGCATGACGTCCTTGTGCCGCCACTCGGCCGCCCGGTAGAGGCAGGCGATCAGGCCGATCCGGTGGATCCGGCGGAAGTCGCCGTAGACGAACGCATACCGCGCCTTGGTTTCGTCGCGGGCGCCGTCGGTGAGGCCGAGGAACCACTCGCCGTACTCATCCCACGAATGCGATTTGAGATAGCGGTTCTCGTCGTCTGCCCGCGGCTGCACCTCACCCCAGTCGCTGTCCAGAACGTACTGGCGGGCGTCGATGAGTTTCCGGGCCCGCGCGACCGCCGCTTGATTGACCGAATACGACGCCATGCCGGTCATGATTCCACGTCGGGGCGGCGCGCCCCGGCATCGGTATCTCCGTCCGCGGTCTCGGGCGCCGCGGACGCCTCCGCCGCCACCTCGGCGGCGACCTCCGCGGCGGCCTGCGCGACCTTCGCCGCACCGGCGGCCGCGGCGGCCTCCATGGCGGCCCGGCGCGCCTGAGCCACGGCGTCGGGCGCTGGGTGACGCGCCGCTCGCAGCTCCTCGGCGGCCGCATCGGCGGCCGCGGCCGCGTTCGTCGCGGCGTCGGCCGCCACATCGATGACCCGGCGCACCGCCTGCCGCGGGCGCTCGGTGATGAGCGCCGCATCCTCGGCGGCAGCGTCGATGGCCCGGCGCACGGCCTGTCGCGGTCCCTCGCCGATCACCGGCGGCTGCCAGGGCTCCGACGTCGGGCGTACCGCGGCCTCCAACTCCACCCGGAGCCGGTCGACGGCGGCCAGCAGCGCGCCGTGCTGTTGCCAGGCCGCCGCGTCCGCCTGCGGATCGATGAGCAGCAGCTGAGCTAGCCGGTCCCGCCGGTGATGCAACTCGAGCAGGTCCTCCAGCACCGCGGCACGAGCCGACTCGACCGGTCCGGTGGCGGCGGCCACCTCCGCCACACCGCTCATCGCCTCGGCTGAGCACTCCAGAACGTCGGCGAGCGCGGCACGTGCCTCCGGCCCGTACGGCTCACTCTCCAAGTCGGGTGGCAGGTAGAACGTGCGGTCGAAGATCTCCCGGCACAGCGTCCGCATCAGGATGTAGCAGAGCTCGAGCGCGGTCAGCGCCGTGCGCAGGCGCGGCTGTGCTTCGCGGACCTCGTCGCCGCGCGGGTTCAGCAGGGCACTCTGCTCGGCGCGGGCGAGCGACTGGTCGGCCCGGGACAGGTACGGGCCCAACGCCCGTGCGTCGGTGAGCCACCGCTCGGCCGTGTCCCGCGACCAGCCGGTGCGCATGTCAGCGGCCAACCCGCGCAGGAACTCGGCCAGCCGATCCGCCACGTCCCCGATTGCCACGCCGGCCGGCCGTACGTGCACGGGCGGCGCCACCGCGAAGTTGACTATCGCGCCCACAGCCGCGCCGATCAGCGTCTCGTACACCCGGCCGGCGGCTGCGCCCCCGGCTCCGGCACCACCGACCGCGAGCACGAGCATCGCGCTGATCGGCACCTCGATCGCGTGCGGTCCGAGGTGCAGGAACTGCCCCAACACCAGCGACACGGCCACCACCGCGCCGAGGCTCCACCAGGAGAGCCCGACGAAGGCCGCGATGGCCACCGCGATGAGGACCCCGGCCAGCACGCTGAGGACGCGCTGGATGCCCTGAGCGACCGTCTCGTACACGGTCAGCTGAACCACCAGCAGGGCGGTCAGCGGCGCGAGGATCGGCGCGTCGCTGGTGTTGAGCAGATCGGCGGCGACATAGGCCAGCACCGCGGCGAGCGTGGCCTTCGCGGTACGCAGGCCGGGCACCCGGCCCCAGCGGGTCACCGCGCTTGCAAGCGGGTGTCGCACATAGGCGGGTAGCCGCATCGATTCTCCTCACCCCGGCGTCGTCCGGCTCCATTCTCGACCGGTCGTCAGCATCAGTGGGTGTCGCCGGCTCCTTCCGCCAGAGTGGCGAACGGGATCGGGCAGCACGGTTCGCCGGCGCAGGCGATCAGGTCATCGCATCCGGCGTCGATCGCGGACCGCAGCGCGTCGGAGATGACCCGCAGGTCGGCGATCTTGGCCTCGACCTCGGTCAGCTTCTCCTGGGCGCGCGCCCGCAGACCGGCGTCGGGCCGTCCGCCGTGGTGGTGACGTCCGGCCGCCAGCAGATCGGCGACCTCGTCGAGGGTGAAGCCGAGCCGCTGCGCGGCCTTGATAACGCGGAGCGTGGTCACCGCCTCGACCGGATAGAGCCGGTGGCCACCCAGACTGCGATCGGGTTTCGCGAGCAGGCCGCGGCGTTCGTAGTAGCGCAGCGTTTGCAGGTTCACCCCGGCCGCCGTGGCGAGCTGTCCGCTGCGGAGCACGGTCACGCAGCAATCCGGGCGGCGGCTTGCCGGGTCAGCGCGTCCAGCACGTCGATGCGGCTGGTCGGCACCTGCACGTCCAGTTGCAGCTCGTTCTCGGCCGCCGCGAATGTGAAGGTGAAGAACGAGCAACATCGGGTCTCACGGGCGGTCAGATCCCGAGCCGTCGCCTCGGAAGCCGGGTCGAGCCACCATCGCAGCTGTGTCGGCGACATCCGGTGCAGGCCGCGCAGCGCGCTGGCGAACAGGTCCTCGAACTCGCGGAGCCGGACCGGCCGCTCCATCGTGGGCAGGGTGCACGCCTCTTCGAAAGTTGTCATGCTCCGACGGTAAACCCGTACCTAGGTACAGGGTGCAAGCCATGCGATCGGTGACCTATCGCGACCGCGCCGCCTCCAGCTCGAACGAGTGACGACCCGGATGCCCGGCGAACAGTAGGCACACCGCGTCGCCATCGTCGTAGGGACATCTGGGCGTCTCACGGATCTGCGGAGGATTACCCTCCCACCGGATCCACAACTCCGCCTCGTCGCATTGTTGACCGAACGCGGCGTGCGGCCCGTCGTGCCCCGCTTCCAGCTCGCACATCGGAATGTCGATGAAGAAGTGAGTGCAGGCTGGACGATCCAACAGCCACAGCACGGCGGCCGGATCGAGGTCCGTCCTCGCAGCGCAGCGAACCAACAGCCGCTCCATGGCGACCGATTACCCACGTTCCCGGTCCCGTAACGTGTCGGCCCCCGACCGGCATTGGCTGGTCAGGGGCCGTTCGTGCGGGGGGTGGCGGGTCCAGGATTCGAACCTGGGTAGCTTTCGCGACGGATTTACAGTCCGCTCCCATTGGCCGCTCGGGCAACCCGCCTAGGCTCGCGGCCGCGGTCACCCGCGGCAGCGGACAACAGGATATCCGTACGGCCGGCCGGATCCACAACGGGGTACGGTCGGCATGTCGGAGGGCCGGAAGCGGCCGAAGCGGACATCGGAGCACGGAGTTTCTCATGGCAGCGAGCGCGTCGTTCGACATCGTCAGCAAGGTCGACCGGCAGGAGGTCGACAACGCGTTCCACCAGGCGGAGAAGGAGCTGGGCACCCGGTTCGATTTCCGGGGCACCGGCACGACCATCGCCAAGTCGGGTGAGAACGCCGTCACGATCACGTCGGAGACCGAGGAGCGGGCGGCTGCGGCGCTGGACGTCTTGAAGGAGAAGCTGGTCAAGCGCAGCATCTCGCTCAAGTCGCTGGACGCCGGCGAGCCACGCCAGTCCGGCAAGACTTACAAGATCGATTGCCGGGTCGTCGAGGGCATCGACTCGGACAAGGCCAAGGCGATCAGCAAGAAGATCCGCGACAGTGGTCCGAAGGGCGTCCAGGCCCAGATCCAGGGCGACCAGCTGCGAGTGACCGGTAAGAAGCGCGACGACCTGCAGGCCGTGATCGCACTGCTGAAGCAGGAGGACTTCGGCGTCGCGCTGCAGTTCACCAACTACCGCTGACTCAGGATCGCTGCGGCCTCGGCCTCCGCGTCGTACTCGTAGATCCAGCGCCGGTCGATCAGGGCGTTGCCGGAGCTGTCGTAGCCCGCGCCGTTGCGTCGCGAACCGCGCTGGACACGCGCCGTTCGTTCGCGCCGCAGCTGCTCGTAGAGCGCCAGCGCCCGCGGAACCCCGTCCGGGCCCGAGCAGGCACCCAGCAGCGTCGCCAATGCCACGGCGTCTTCGAGCGCCTGGTTCACGCCCTGTCCCAGGTGCGGCAGCATGGGGTGCGCGGCGTCGCCCACCAGCGTGAGTCGCCCGACGCTCCAGCGGGCGAGCGGCTCCCGGTCGTACATCCCCCACTGGAACCCGGTGCTACCGGGTGCCTTAGTCGCGGCGATGATCTGTCCGATCATCGGATCCCAGCCATCGAAATGAACGGCCAACGCATCCGGGTCGCCGGGCGTCGACCACGACTCCCGCATTGAGATATCCGAATTGACGAAGCCGACGTAATTCAAAAGTTTTCCGGCCCGCACGGGGAATGCCAGAAAATGCTTTCCTTGACCGGTCCACAACCGCAACACATCGGCCGGATAGCCGTCCGGGCGCGGTACCAGTCCGCGGTAGGCGACCACGCCGGAGAACACCGGGTCGGCCGCTTCGACGACGAAGCTCCGCAACACCGAATGGATACCGTCCGCGGCGATGACGACATCGGCCGTGTCGGACGCCGCGTCGGCGAAGGTGACCTCGGCCCGTTCGCTGTCCTGGCTGAGCCCTGTGCAGCGGTGCCCGGTGTGCACGGTGCGTGATGGCAGTTGCTCCGCGAGCAGAGCGAGCAGGTCTGCGCGGTGAATGCCGACGTTACCGCCGGCCCGGGCGAACTGGTGCGGTCGGTAGCTGGCGGGCCGTCCGTCGGACAGCACCAGCTCGGTCGACACGTGCCGCGCGCCTACTCGCCGGACCGCATCGCCGACGCCGAGCCGGTCCAGCATCCGGAGCCCGTTGGGCGCCAGCGACACCCCGGCCCCGACCTCGCCGATCCGGGCGGCCTGCTCGTACACCCGCACGTCGATTCCGGCCCGCGTCAGCGCGACCGCCGCCGCGGTTCCGCCGAGCCCGCCGCCCACCACGATCGCCCGCAACGCCATGCGCAGGCCTTCCTATCGAACGCTCAGGGCCACGCTAGTCCGTTCCGGAAACGCCGGTAGCGCCGTCCGGGGTTGGACCAGACTGAGGATCATGGACCTCGGCATGGCGACACTGGTGATCGGGTGCGGCGTCGGTCTGCTGCTGGCGGCGTTCGGAGTGAAGATGCTGGCGACCGGGCGCGCGCCGGTGCCGACCACCCGGGCGTTCCGGACTGTGCGCGACGCCGGCATGTATCACCTGTTGTTCGGTGCCGCTCTGGTGCTGGTGGTGCTGGCGACCGAGCTTCCCGGCCGGGCAACGCCGGTCATCGGCACGGTGCTCGCGGTCGCTCTGGTCGGATTCGCCGTCGCCCGGTACCGTCCGCGCGGAGGAAGGACCGAACAGGAGAAACAGTGATTGATCCGATCGTCGACCACGACTGGCTGCGTGCGCACGGCGACCGGGTGATCCTCGCGGATGTGCGGTGGTATCTGGACGGCAGGTCCGGCCGCGCCGCGTACGAGAACGGGCACCTGCCGGGCGCCGTCTTCATCGACCTCGACCGGGTGCTCGCCGCGCCCCCATCCGCGGCCATGGGCCGGCATCCGCTGCCCGATCCCGAGATGTTCGCCGCCGGTCTGGCCGAGCAGGGGATCGGCGACGGCGACACGGTCGTCGCATACGACGACGCCGGGGGTACGGTCGCGGCGCGGCTGGTGTGGCTGCTGCGGATCACCGGCCATGCGGCGGCGCTCCTCGACGGCGGCCTGTCCGGGTACGACGGCGAGCTGGACCATACGGATCCGCATCGCCCCGCGGCGGTCTTCACGGCGCGGCCATGGCCGGGGGATCGGCTGGCCGGCATCGACGAGGTGGCCGCGCCGTCCGGCGACGTGGTGCTCGACGCCCGCGAGCGGGCCCGGTTCCGTGGCGAGGTGGAGCCGGTGGATCCCCGGCCCGGCCACATCCCCGGCGCTCGCAGCCTGCCCGCTAAGGAGAACCTGGACGACCGCCGGCGCTTCCTCGCGGCCGGTGAGCTGCGCGAGCGGTTCGCGGCCGTGGGCGTCGCCGAGGGCACACCCGTGATCGCGTACTGCGGCTCCGGTGTGACGGCATGCCACACGTTGCTGGCGCTCGAGCACGCCGGCCTGGGCCGGGGGCGGCTCTATCCGGGTTCGTGGTCTCAATACAGCAGTGACCCCGACCGCCCCGCCGCACTCGGCGACTGATCAATCGGGGCCGCCGGCCAGGTCACGGGCCGCCTCCACGGCGGCCGCGTCCAGGCCGGAGTAGCCGGTCCGCTGATGCTGTCGCGCCTGATCCTCGATCCACCTGTTGTGCGCCTCCCACGCCGCCTGCTTGGTCGTGCCGAGGGCGGCTCCGATCTGGGTCCATGAGGCACCGGCGGCGCGGGCCGACCGCACCGTCGCCTGCCGGCCGTAGCCGGCCTTGCGGATCACCACCTCGCTCAACGCCAGCAGCTCGAGCACCTCGTCACGGGACAGCGGCGGCGCATCGTCCTCGTCGGCCATGGAGGCGAGCGCGTCCCGCATGCGCAACTCGTCATAACGGGTGGTAGCGGTCGAGAGTGTGTGTTGCCGTTCCAGTTCCTCCGGAGTGGCCATACCGCAGTCTGTCGTCAAGTCACCCTGACGTCAAGCCACCCTGACAAGCGAGTGCCGAATCGGGCTCACTTCTCTGTTTAAATGGGGCGCAAAGCCATCAATCTTGCGCTTGTTGACGGTGCGAGTAACTCAACCGTTCAGACAGGATTTCGGTATGTGTGGCCCCGACCCGGCCGCGGACGCTGCCCGACGCACAACCGGTGTGGCACCATCATGGAACCCCCCAACGGACGCACTTTTTTCATTCCAGGAGCGATAGATGTCTGCAAGGAAGCTGGGCCGCCTTGCCGGCTTGGTTTTCGTGCTCGTCACGATCTTCGGCGGCATTGGCGCTGCTACCGCCGGACACGAGGCCGGGGGGTCGGCAGCCGGAACCAACGCTTTTCACCTGCTGCAATTCGAGAGCACCTGGGGTTGATGTAACCCGCGGGCAGCCGTGACGGGACGAGTGAGCGAGGAGCGCGATGACCGGGCGTCAGCCGACTCCGCGCCGTTCGCCCGAGTACGCCTGGCTCATCACCACGCCGCTCGCTGCGATGGCGTTCGTCTGCCTGGTCATCTTCTGGATCCAGGACCCGGACTGGTACACGAGGTGGCTCGGCGGCCTGGCCGCGCTCGCGGGTCTGGTCCTCGCCCATAGAGCGGCTCTCAACCTGCTGATCCGGCGGCAGAACACGCTCGTGGTGGTCACCGAGATCCCGCTGGTGCTGGCGATCTACTTCCTGCCGCCGCCGATGGTCCTCATCGTGGTGACGCTGGGCGCGCTCATCACCCAGCTACGGGACCGGATGGAACCCACCAAGCTGTGGTTCAACGTCGCCAAGTCGGCGGCGTCCTGTTCCGCCGCCCTGCTCGTGGTCGAGGCGTTCCCGCCGATCCGCGGCGCCGGGCCGGGCACCTGGGGCATCCTCTTCGCGGCCGGCATCACCAACGCGGTCTTCTCGTTCATGGCCGTGAGCGGCGTCGTGACGTTGGTGCAGGGCCGGCACGCGGCCCAGGAGGCGCTCCGTTCCGCCCTCCCGGCGCTCGCCACGGCGAGCATCAACATCGCGATCGCGCTGGTGTTCCTGGTCGCGGTCACGGCCCAGCCGTGGGCAGCTGTGCTGCTGGCCGTCCTGGCCGGCGCGCTGATCCTGCTGTTCCGGTCGTTCGCCGGGTTCTTCCGCCAGTACCGTGCGCTCGCGGACGTGTACGAGTTGACGTTGGCGATCCGCGAGCACGGCAACGACGGCGGCCTGCCCGACGTGCTGCTCGGCCGGGTGCGGCGGCTGATGAAATCCGAGTACGCGACGCTGTGGCTGGCGGCGCAGGGCCGGCATCCGGAGGTGCTGCTCACCGCGCGTGTCGACGACGCGGGGCTACTGGACATCTCGCCGATACCCGCCGAGATCCGGGAACGAGCGGTGGCCGGCGAGCATGGAGTCGCGGTCGGCTCGCAGTTCGAGGACACCGCCGATCTGCGGCACACGTTGCACGCGGCGGGCCGGAAGGACGCCATCGTCGTCCCGCTGCGCTCCGGGCAGACCACGGTGGGCTCCCTCGAGGTGGTCAACCGGATCGGGGACACTGTTACGTTCCGGCCGGCCGACGTCCAGGTCCTCGAGACGATCGCGGCCCACGCGGCGGTCGCGGTGGAGAACAACCGCCTGGTCGAGCGGCTGCGCTACGACGCGTACCACGACCGGCTCACGTCGCTGCCGAACCGGCGGCGGATCACGGATGCGCTGGCCGAGTCGGTCAAGGTGCGCGCGCCCGGCGAGGTGGTCGCGGTCCTGCTCTTCGACGTGGACGGGCTCCGCGACGTGAACGAGTCGATGGGGCACGCGGCGGGCGACAAGCTGCTCGCCGAGGTCGCCGAGCGGCTGCGCGGCATCGCCGGGCCCGGCGCGCTGGTCGGCCGGTTCGGAGGCGACGAGTTCGTGGTCACGCTGCGGGCCGAAAGCATCGAGGTGACCGTGCAGCTCGCGACCCAGATGCGCGAGCAGCTCCGCGGGCCGATGACGGTCGGGTCGCTGACGCTGGACATCGACACCGCGGTGGGCCTGGCCGTCCATCCCGAGCACAGCGACGACCCGGAGACCCTGCTGCGCCGCGCCGAGCTTGCAGCGAACGCCGCCAAGGTCGTTCCGTACGGTGTGCAGCTGTTCCACCCGGCGCTGGAGTCCCGGGCGGTCCGCCGCCTCGGTCTCGCCGCCGACCTGCGGCGCGCGCTGGACGGCGGGCACCTCGAGGTCTACTTCCAGCCGAAGGTCACAATCCGCGACCGCCACCTGGTCGGCGTCGAGTGCCTGGCCCGCTGGCAGCACCCCGCGCACGGCGAGGTGGCGCCGGAGGACTTCGTGGCGGTCGCCGAGCACACCGGTCAACTGCACCGCCTCACCGAGGTGGTTCTCGCCGAGGGGCTGCGCCGCTGCCGCCAGTGGGCCGACGCGGACCGCCCGCTCTCCATCGCGGTCAACCTGTCGGCCCGGACGCTGCTCGACTCGCGTTTCCCCGATCTGGTCCACCAGATGCTGAAGAAGTACCGGGTGCCGGCCGGCCAGGTCACGTTCGAGATCTCCGAACCCGGCATGCTGGGCGACATCGAGCGGGCTCTGCCGACGCTGGGCCGGCTGCGTGCCCTGGGCGTACGTCTGTCGGTGGACGACTTCGGCACCGGCGCGACGTCGCTTGCGAACCTCCGCCAGCTGCCGGTCGACGAGGTCAAGATCGACGACCGCTTCGTGCAGGGGATGGCCACCGACGCCAGCGACCTCGCCATCGTGCGGGCGGTGATCAGCCTGTCCCGCGCGCTGGGGCTGTCGGCCGTCGCGGAGGGCGTGGAAAGCGAGCTCACCCTTGAGCTGCTCGAGGAGATGGGCTGCGAGGTCGGTCAGGGTTATCTGTTCAGCCGACCGCTTCCGTACGAACGCCTGGAGGCCTGGTTCAACGCCCAGACCGAGCCCGAGTCGACGCCGACCGGGCAGGTCCGGCGGCTGCGCGCGGTGATCTGATAACACGCGGGGATCCGATTTCACCCCTCTGACCCCGCCGTGTACTCTTACCCGTGCGCATCACGCCCGAGAGATCGCGCGCCCCCTTAGCTCAGTCGGCAGAGCGTCTCCATGGTAAGGAGAAGGTCTACGGTTCGATTCCGTAAGGGGGCTCCAACCGGGTTCTCACTCACCTGGGCGCGGCGGTGTAGCTCAGTTGGCAGAGCAAGCGGCTCATAATCGCTGTGTCGCCGGTTCAAGTCCGGCCACCGCTACTTTCCGGGACCTCCACCGGCGGGGTCCCGCTTTGCATGTCAGCGTGGAAAGCATCTACGCTGGTATGCCGTTGGCAGCACCGAGATTGAGTTCAGTGAGCAGGAAGGCACCCCGCCGTGGCCAAGGCGACCGACGTCCGTCCGAAGATCACCCTGGCGTGTACGGAGTGCAAGGAACGGAACTACATCACGCGGAAGAACCGCCGCAACAACCCGGACCGGCTGGAGATGAAGAAGTTCTGCCCCCGGGACGGCCGGCACACCCTGCACCGCGAGACCCGCTGAGGACGCCCAGAGTACGTTGAGGCAATGCCTCTCGACCCGTCGTTCGTCGGCCGCAGCTGGCCACCTACCGAGCCCTACGTCGTCGGCCGCGAGAAGATCCGGGAGTTCGCCCGGGCCATCGGCGCGGACGATGCCGAGTACCACGACCCGGAAGCCGCCCGCGCGCTCGGGTATCCCGACGTGGTCGCGCCGCCGACGTTCCCGACCGTGGTGACCATGGCCGCGAGCCGGCAGATCACCTCCGATCCCCGTCTCGGCATGGACTACAGCCGGGTGGTGCACGGCGACCAGCGGTTCCGCTATACCCGTCCGGTGGTGGCCGGTGACGCGCTGGTGTGCGTGAACACCGTTGAGGACATCACCCAGCGCGGCGGCCACGACTTCATCACCACCCGCACCGAGGTCACCACGGAGGCCGGCGAGCCCGTGGTCACGGCGTGGTCGAAGCTGGTCCAGCGGGGCGAGGAACGGTCATGACCGACGGGCTCGAGCCGCAGACCTTCCGGGTTACCCGGGCCGATCTGGTCCGCTATGCCGGGGCGTCCGGCGACTTCAACGTGATCCACTGGAGTGACCGGTTGGCCACCAAGGTCGGCCTGCCCGGCGTGATCGCCCATGGGATGTACACGATGGCGCTGGTCGGCCGGGCGGTCACGACGTGGGCCGGTGCCGGCGACGGGGTGGTGGAGTTCAGCGTCCGGTTCAGCCGGCCGGTTCCGGTGCCCGATACCGACGAAGGCACCGAGATCGAAGTGGCCGGCGTGGTCAAGGAGGTCACCGACGACGGCCTGACCCGCCTCAGCATCACCGCCACGTGCCGGGGCGAAAAGGTGTTGTCGCTGGCTACCGCCACGATCCGCAAGCGGTAGGGCGAGTTGGGCAACCGACGGCCGTACCCGTACACTGGTGCGCCGTGGGGCGGTGGCCTCTGCGCTTGCATGCCGAGAGCAGAGTTGGGTCCGCCCTGCACAGGGGTGTAGCTCAATTGGCAGAGCAGCGGTCTCCAAAACCGCAGGCTGCAGGTTCAAGTCCTGTCACCCCTGCGCGAACCCGAACCCGGCCGGTGCGGGCCGGCACGATCCCGGCGGAACGCGACACCAGCCGGGATGACATTCACCGACGACGGAAGAGGGCGATGTGGCGAGGAAGCGACCCGGTGACGACGCCGCGGGCGACCGCCCCGACGACGAGGTGTACGACGAAGCAGTGGACGACGCCGATGCCACGGACGAGGAGCCGGTCCGCGGCGGCGGCACGGCGGTTCGCGAGCGCCGGCCCAAGGAGAAGAACGACGTACGCCGGGCGGGCATCGTGGGCGTGATCAGCAGATTCTTCCGGGAGATCATCAGCGAGCTTCGGAAGGTCATCTGGCCGACGCGCAACGAGCTGCTGACGTACACCGCCGTGGTGATCGTCTTCGTCACGGTCATCACCACCATCGTTGCCCTGCTGGACCTAGGGTTCGCCAGGTTGATCCTGTTCAGCTTCGGCAGCTAGTACGGAATTCATGGAAGTGAGCGAGCGTGCCTGAGTACGACGACGAGACCGCCCCGACCCCGGAGTCGGTCGAGGCCGACGGCACCGGCGCGGCGGTCGATACCGACGAGAAGTACGACCCGGTCGCCGAGCTGAGGCAAAAGCTCCGGTACGCACCCGGTGACTGGTACGTGGTGCACTCGTACGCGGGGTATGAGAACAAGGTCAAGGCCAACCTCGAGACCCGGATCACGAGCCTCGACATGGAGGACTTCATCTTCCAGGTCGAGGTCCCGACCCGCGAGGAGGTCGAGGTCAAGAACGGCAAGCGCCTCCAGGTCCAGAACAAGGTCTTCCCGGGATACATCCTGGTCCGCATGGACCTCACCCCGGAGTCGTACTCCTGTGTCCGCAACACGCCCGGGGTGACCGGCTTCGTTGGCGCGACCGACCGGGTCGACCGCCCCGCCCCACTGTCGCTGGACGAGGTCCTGAAGTGGCTGGCGCCCGCGGTCGAGGCCGAGGAGAAGAAGGCGAAGCCGGAGGTGCGGGTCCTCGACTTCGAGGTCGGTGACTCGGTGACGGTCACCGACGGCGCGTTCGCGTCGCTGCCGGCGTCGATCAGCGAAATCAATGCCGACCAGCAGAAGTTGAAAGTACTGGTGTCCATCTTCGGCCGGGAGACGCCGGTCGAGCTCAACTTCAACCAGGTCGCCAAGATTTAGCCGAGAGCAAGCAGTGGGAGGAGCCGCGATCGGCGCGGCTCCGCCATCAACCACGGGAGTAACTGAGAAATGCAGCGCAGCAAGGGCTACCGCAAGGCAGCCGAACTCATCGACAGCGCCAAGCTGTACGAGCCCGCCGAGGCCATCCGCCTGGCGAAGCAGACCAGCCCGACCAAGTTCGACGCCACCGTCGAGGTCGCCATGCGCCTGGGCGTCGACCCCCGTAAGGCCGACCAGATGGTCCGCGGGACCGTCAACCTGCCGCACGGCACCGGCAAGACCGCCCGGGTGATCGTGTTCGCGCAGGGCCCGAAGGCCGAGGAGGCCGTCGCGGCCGGTGCGGACGAGGTCGGTACGGATGAGCTGGTCGCCCGGATCCAGGGCGGTTGGCTGGACTTCGATGCCGCCATCGCCACGCCGGACCAGATGGCCAAGATCGGCCGCATCGCGCGGATCCTGGGGCCGCGCGGCCTGATGCCCAACCCGAAGACCGGCACGGTCACCATGGACGTCACCAAGGCGGTGTCGGACATCAAGGGCGGCAAGATCACGTTCCGGGTCGACAAGCACTCGAACCTGCACCTGATCATCGGTAAGGCTTCGTTCTCCGAGGCGCAGCTCGTGGACAACTACGCTGCAGTGCTGGAGGAGATCCTGCGGGCCAAGCCGTCCGCCGCCAAAGGCAAGTACCTCAAGAAGGTCACGGTCACCACGACCATGGGCCCGGGCGTCCCGGTCGATCCCAACGTGGTGAAGAACCTGCGCGAGTCCGTCGCCGCGTAACCGCCAACGCTCGAAGAGCCCCCGGCCTCCGGCCGGGGGCTCTCGGCGTCTTTCGCACCGGGACCCCGCCTCTCTTCCGCGATCTTGGAATCGTGGTTGGAACGAACCGGGCGGTATGCCGCGAAAGGGCAACCACAACTCCAAGATCGCGGGGGGTAGTGGGCCGGGCGGGACCGGCGTGGGGGGCGGTTTGGTGGTTGGTGCGGGGGTCGGTACAGTTGTCGGCTGAAGTTCCACCCGAAGACCGCTGGTCGCCGTGCGACATCCATCGCCGGCCGAAGGTTCCGCAGCATGCGGGCGGCCCGCGCAGGGAGACCGGTTCGTGATCGTGGCCGCCGCACCGCGCGCCATGTCCCGCCCCGTGCGCCCTGCGCCGGGGCGTTTCTCATGTCGGGCCCGATCCAGCGGCCGAGCATTGAGAGAGGAGGGACATGGCGGACAAGCCGGTCCGGGCCGACAAGGCCACCGCCGTGGCGGAGCTCACGGATGCGTTCCGGAATTCCACGGCCACCGTGCTGACCGAGTACCGGGGTCTCACGGTTTCCCAGATCACCGAGCTGCGCCGGTCGCTGGGCGGCCAGACCAAGTACTCCGTGTCGAAGAACACGCTCGCCAAGCGAGCGGCGACCGACGCGGGCATCGATGGTCTGGACGCGTTGTTCACCGGTCCTACCGCGCTCGCCTTCGTCGCCGGTGACCCGGTCGAGGCGGCAAAGGGTCTGCGGGCGTTCGCCCGTACCCATCCGGTCCTGGTCATCAAGGGCGGCGTCTTCGAGGGCCGGGC
>DATBGW010000131.1:0-3386 GCA_036557765.1 Actinoplanes sp. | reverse complement strand
GCACGATCGGGGCCACGATGACCAACCTCGCGGTTGTCCTGCTCACCGCTGGGACGATCCTGAGCGTCGTTGTGTGGTTCGATCGGCGGTGCCTGGCCGACCTTGCCCACACCAGCGATCGGGAGTTGCGCCACTTTGATCGCAACGTCTGGGCACTGATCATCGTGCTGTCGTTCCCGATCGGCCCGATGCTGTACCTGATGTACGCGAAAGGCCCCCGCCGATACACCTAGCGCGAAGGATCGCCGCCTCCAACGGCCGGCCCGGGCGGCTCTCATCCAGGCGGGCCGATCAAGGTCAGTATCCCGCAGCCGGTCCGGACCACGTCGGTCATGTTCGACGTGGGATTCACCCCGTGGCCGCCGGCAACGCTGGCCGTGTTCGACCTCAGTCCGCCGGCGCGTGCTCGTGACCGAGTGAGTCCGGTCTTGGGCCGGAGCTGTCCATGGTGCGGTTGTCCAACCATGTCGAGGCCGCGCGTTGGCTGCACGGTCCCCTGCGGAGGGCGCTCTGTTTCCCGCGCCGCCGAATGCAACAGTTCCCGCCGCTGGAACGTCCCAGGTTCGAGGAGGTCGCCATGGATGGTGCCGATCCGACGTTCGAGGAGTACGTCCGGGCGCGGTGGGCGTCGCTCGTGCGGTACGGCTACGTGCTCACCGGCAGCCCGCACGACGCGTCCGACCTGGCGCAGGAGGCGCTGGCGCGGCTCGGTTCCGCGTGGCCGCGGGTGGTGCGCCGGGACAACCCGGACGCGTATGTCCGCACCACCATGGCCCGGCTGCACATCAGCCGGTGGCGGCGGTTACGCCGTGAGCACCTGGTGCCCGACGTGCCGGAGCGGGCGGCGGGTGATCCGGCGATCGATCGGATCGACGCGGCGGCGGAACTGTGGTCGCTGCTGGCCGGCCTGCCCAGACGGCAGCGCGCGGTTCTGGTGCTGCGCTACTACGAGCACCGGAGCGATGAGGAGATCGCCGTGCTGCTCGGCATCTCCCGGGGCACCGTCCGGAGCCAGGCGTCCCGCGCCCTGGAGAAGCTGCGGTCGCAGCCCCTATCGCACCGGGAACAGACATCGGGAAGGCAGAGATGAGCACCGAGTTCGAGGACCAGCTGACCCAGACCCTGGAACGGGCCGCGGAGCGCGTTCCGCTGCCGGCCATCGACCCGGTCGCCGCGGTCCGCCTCCGGCAGCGGCGGCACCGCCGGCACCGGATCGTCATTTCGGCGGCCTGTGCCGTGGCGGCGACCGCCGCCGTCCTGGTCGGAACGCGCCTTGCCGTCCCCGCACCCCCGCCGGCCCCGCGGTACGTGTTCTCGCCGGACCGCATCCCGGACTTCGCCACGCTGCCCGGCCCGGATCAGGTCTGGCCGGACGCGGTGCACCGGCTGCCCGCCAAGCTGCCCAGCGGAGACCGGTACTCCGTGGTCGCCGTGCTCGGCGACGACCGCTACCTCGTGACGCGGGGCGCGTTCGAAAATGAGGCCGGGCCGTCGATCTTCAACACCCGGACCGGCACGGTCACCGAACTCGCGACGCCGAAGGTGACCGAGGGCCTGGCGATGTCCACGGTCCTGATGGCCAAGGAGATCAACGGCAAGGCGGTCTGGTTCCTGGAAGGCTCACGGAACAACCACATCGGCCGGGAGGCGTGGATGGCGCCGCTGAACGGCGGCCCGGCGACCCGGCTCACCGACCTCCCCGATGCGACCGCTCCTCGGTTCAGCCCGGCCGGAAACGCGATCATCTGGGAGTACGAGATCCCGGGAACCTGGAAGAACCCCAAGGGCCCCACGGTGTTCATCCGGACCATCTCCCTGAACGGCGGGCCGGTCGTCAACGTTCCGGACACCACCGGTTTCGAACTCGCGAACGTCGGACCCTGGATCACCAACCAGCGATCGGCCAGCGACCTCGGAACGAAGACCTCGGGGGTGCTGCGCAATGTCGCCACCGGACAGCGGCTCCGCTGGAAGGCGGCGCCGGGCATCCAGTACCTGCGGTGCGGACCCACCTGGTGCACCGGCGTGGCGACCGGTAACCGCATCGCGCTGCAATCGCTGGACGGCACCGACCCCATCACGCTGCCCGTCGAGGGCTCCCTGTCGCCGACCGGCAACGGGCGGCTTGCCGTCGGCTCCATCGAACGGCCGGATACCACCGCCCAGGTCGTCTGGGACCGCACCACCGGCCGGGCAGCGATCATGTTGCCCCGCCGCGTGCCGGATCCGCTGTCGTCGGCGACCCAGCAGACCCCGGTACTCGACAATGAGCCCGACGTGCTCACCGTTTCCGCGACCGACAACGAACTGGTGGTGCTCGACCTGCGGGCCATCGGATAGCGCTCCCCGCCGCTCTTATCCCGCCGATCTTGGAGTTGTGGTTGCCCTTATGCCCGCCGTATCCATATTCGTGCCAACCACAACTCCAAGATCGGCGGAGGGTTGAGCCGGTCGTTCGGTCAGACGGCGCAGGGCGCCGACGGCCTGATCCACCTCGTCGGTGGTGGTATAGAGAGCGAAGCTCAACCGGCAGCTCGCCGGCGGCGTCAGCCCGAGATCGCGGTGCGCCAGCGCGGCGCAGTGGCAGCCGGCCCGCGACTCCACGCCGGCGTCGTCGAGCCGGCGAGCGACGTCCGTCGGGTTCATGCCGGCGATCGTGAACGCGACCAGCGGAGAACGGTCGCCCGCCGCGGCAGGGCCGTAGACCCTGAGCCCCTCGACCTCCTGCAGCAGCCGCAGGGCGTGCGACGTGACCTCCCGGGTGTGCCGGCCTACCGCATCCATTGCGGCCCGGACGGCGGCCGGTGGAATCGCGCGCGACGTGCCGAACCACGTCGTGCCGACGTCGAGCACGAGGTCCAGCACCAGCCGCAGCGCCTGCGCCGACACGATCACCCCGAGGATGTTGGGCGTGCCGGCCGCGTACTTCCACGGCAGGTGGTTGTACTCGACCCGGTCCAGGCTGACTCCACCCTCGGCGATCATGTCACCCCCGTACTGGAACGGCAGTGCCGCGGCGAGCAGGTGCTCCTTGGCGTAGAGCACGCCCACACCGAACGGTGCGAGGAACTTGTGGAACGAGAACGCCAGGAAGTCCACGTCCAGCGCCTGAACGTCGACGTGGCTGCTGGGCACGAGCTGCGCCGCGTCCACCAGCAGCAGCGACCCGGTGTCGCCGGAGGGCTGCCGGTAACCGCTGCCGCGCGCGATCCGGCGGATCTCGTGCAGCGGCGGCTTGGTGCCGAGGAAGTTGGACGCGCCGGTGCAGCAGACGAGCTTTGTCCGCGAGTCGACCAGCCCGGCCAGGTGGTCCAGGTCGAGCTGTCCGGTCGCATGGTCGAACCGCGCCACCCGGCACTCCACGTGACGGCCGAAGCGAGGCAGGA
>DATBGW010000130.1:0-3746 GCA_036557765.1 Actinoplanes sp. | reverse complement strand
CGGTCTGGGACCGGGGCTGCATCTCGATTTCCTGACCCAGGACTGGCTCGGCAAGAGCAACCTCGCCGTCGGGGTGGTCGTCTTCATCGTCTCCTGGCAGTTCATCCCGTTCCACTCGCTGATCTACCAAGGCGCGGTGCGGCAGATCCCGACCTCGATGTACGAGGCGGCCCAGATCGACGGCGCCGGCCGGGTGTCGCAGTTCTTCCACATCACGCTGCCGCAGCTGAAGTACACGATCATCACGTCGTCGACGCTGATGGTGGTCGGCTCGCTGACCTTCTTCGACCTGATCTTCGTGCTCACCGAGGGCGGTCCGGGCGATGCCACCCGGAACCTGGCGCTGGAGATGTACAAGACCGGTTTCCAGGCCAACCTGATGGGTCCGGCCAGCGCCATCGCGTGCATCCTGGTGGTCCTCGGTCTGGGTCTGGCGCTGCTGCTGCGCCGGCTCGGCGGCAGCAGTACCGAGAGCCAGATGGAGGGGGCGTGACATGTCGACCACGCTGACCACCGACACCGGCCGGGCCGCCGAGACCGGCCGGGTCGAGCGGCCCCGGCGGCGCCGGCGGGCGGGCCAGAACAACTGGATCGGCGGCTCGCTGGCGTGGATCTGGCTGATCGTGGTGATGCTGCCGATCTACTGGATCGTCATCACCAGCTTCAAGACGCAGGAGACCTACTTCCTGCAGAACCCGCTGGCCCCGCCCACGTCGCCGACGATGGCCAACTACAAACTGGTCCTCGCCTCCGACTTCGCCTGGTACTTCATCAATAGCGTCATCGTCACGATCGGCGCGGTGCTGCCGGCCGTGGTGATCTCGTTCATGGCCGGGTACGCGATCGTGCGCGCGTTCGACACCCGGTTCCTGCGCGGGGTCAACGGGCTGTTCCTGATGGGCCTGGCGATCCCCCTGCAGGCCACCATCATCCCGGTCTACCTGATCATCATCCGGCTGCATCTGTACGACTCGCTGACGGCGATGATCCTGCCCTCGATCGCGTTCTCCATCCCGTTGTCGGTGCTGGTGCTGTCCAACTTCATCCGCGACGTTCCAAAGGAGCTGTTCGAGTCGATGCGGATGGACGGCGCGACCGAGTGGGGCACGCTGTGGAAGCTGGCGTTCCCGCTGGTCCGCCCGGCGCTGGTCACCGTGACCATCTACAACGGCCTGGCCATCTGGAACGGCTTCCTGCTGCCCCTGGTGCTGACCCAGAGCCCGGACAAGCGCACCCTGCCGCTGGCCCTGTGGACGTTCCAAGGCCAGTACAGCGTCAACGTGCCCGCCGTGCTCGCCTCCGTCGTGCTGACCACCCTGCCCATCCTGATCCTGTACGCCATCGGCCGCCGCCAGCTCCTGTCCGGCCTCACCGCCGGCTTCAGCAAGTAGCCCGGCCCGGCCCCCGTACTCCTACTCCTCGATCTTGGAGTTGTGGTTGCCCTTTCGCGGCTTTACGCCTCATTCGTGCCAACCACAACTCCAAGATCGCGCGGGATAGGACGGGGGTTGACGTGGCCCGGATCCTGGTGGCGTCGATGCCGTTCGCCGGTCATGCCGGTGTTCTGGCAGCCATCACCGCTGAACTGTCCGGCCGCGGCCATGATGTCGTGGCATACACGGGCGCGAAGTACCGCGAGCGGTTCTCCGCGGAATGGCTTCCGTTCACCGCCGTAGCCGACTTCGACGACGCGAACCTCGCGGACGCCTTTCCGCGCATCGGGAACGGCAAGGGTTTCCGCTCCGACCGGGCGAACATGGAGGACGTCCTGTTCGGTACCGCGGCCGGCCAGCTCGCGGATCTGCTCGCCGCAGCGCACCGGCGGCCGTTCGATGTGCTGGTGACCGACCAGTTGGCGTTCGGCGCGGCGGTGGCGGGCGAGGCATTGGGCATTCCCTGGGTCACCGTGTCCGTCAGTCCGCTGACGATGACCAGCCGGGACCTGCCGCCGGTCTTCCTTCCGCTCGCGGCGGCCGGCGGACGATGGGGCCGGACCCGGAACGCCGCCCTCCGGCCGATTGGCGGGCTGGTGTATCGGCGCATGGTCGACCCCATGGTGAACCAGCTGCGGTCCACGGCGGGTCTGCGCCCGGCGCCTCCGGGCCGGTTGTTCGATGGCCTGTACTCACCGCATTTGGTGCTGGCGCAGGGCGTTCCCGGCCTGGATTATCCGCGCGGCGATCTGCCGCCGTACGTGTACTACGTCGGGCGGCTGGTGCCGGCGGCGGCGCCCGACGCCGAGCTTCCGGGCTGGTGGGCGGACGTCGTCGCGGCCCGCGCCGCGGGGCGGCCGGTCGTCCACGTCACGCAGGGGACTCTGGACGTGGATCCGGCCGATCTGCTGCGACCCGCGCTGTCAGCGCTCGCCGGCGAGCCGGTGCTGGTGGTCTGCACCACCGGTGGCGCACCGCCGTCGGTGCTGGAGCCGTTGCCGGCCAACGCGCGCGCCGCGTCGTTCGTGCCACACGAGGCCCTCATGCCGGTGGTCGACGCCGTGGTGACGAACGGCGGCTGGGGTGGAGTGCTGGCCGCCGTGAACGCTGGTGTCCCGCTCGTGGTGGCGCCCGGCGGCCTGGACAAGCCCGAGGTCGCCCGCCGGGTCGCGTGGTCCGGCGCCGGCCGCAACCTGCGCCGCCGGAAGCCCCGCCCCAGCCGGATCCGCTCCGCGGTGCGCGAGGTGGTGATCCGGCCCGGCTACCGGCGCCGGGCCGCCGAATTGGCCGAAGCGCTGGACGCTGCCGGAGGGGCACGCCGCGCCGCCACGCTGGTCGAGGACCTGCTGACGGCGCGGCCGCCCAGCTCCGGCTGACCTCAGTGGACCGGGATCAGCAGCTTCTGACCCGGCTTGATCGCGTTCGGGTTGGGGCCGATGACTGCTTTATTCGCGTTGTACAGGCCGGTCCAGCCGTTGAGGTGGAACCGGCTGGCGATCAGCGCCAGCGAGTCGCCGGACTTGACGACGTACACCTGCTTCGCCGCCTTGGGCGCGGGTGCGGGCGCGCCGCCGCGCAGCTCGCGCTTGGCCTTCGCGGTCATGTCGTCGGCGTCGTCGGGAGAGCCCATGAACTCGAAATGCATCGGGTCACGGTGGCCTCCCGAGTAGTTGGCACCCCAGAAGAACCCGTACCGGCCCCACAGCTTGGGCACCCACGACGGCAGGTCGGTGACGGTCCTGCCGTCCCAGCGCTCCACATTGGAGTTCCAATTCAGGTCGACGGCCAGACCCCAGGAGTGGTTGCTGGGACGGCCGGTCGGGCGGTGGCCCTTGCCGAAGATCTGCCGGCACACGTAGCCGCCGCACTTGTGCGGATTCAGCCGGTAGCCGCGTCGCTCGGTTTCGTCGAGCAGCATGTCGACGAGGCGGGCGATGCGCTTGTGCACGTTGATGGACGTACCGGAACGGTCGGCCTTGACCCGCGCCATGTCGTGCATCCGGTTGGTGGGCCAGCCGTGGCCCCAGCCCTTCGCCTGCGCGCTGATGCCGTGACTGTTGATGGAGTACCTCATGACGGCAGCTCCATCTCGTCCGGTTCGGTCTGGGCCGACGTGTCGTCCTCGTCGCTGTCGGCGTCGAGGTCGGGCGGCTCGGGCAGTTCCGGTTCCGCCGGTGTGTACCGTCCGGACGGGTCCGTCGTGGGATCGACGGCGTTGTCGGTGCTCATCGGTGTCTCCTCCGCTTCTGTACGGGTGTGCACTGCCGTACAGGATCGGAGGCGCGTTTTCGCAGGTCAACGCATACGTACAGG
>DATBGW010000129.1:0-3513 GCA_036557765.1 Actinoplanes sp. | reverse complement strand
GTCGCCGCCGCCGACCGGCGGCCGGCCCAGCGCGGTCCTGGTCCTACTCGGCGAACAGCGGCCGGGCGAACCCGACGTCCTCGTGCTGCAACGGGCCGCGACGATGCGCAACCACGCCGGGCAGCCGGCGTTCCCCGGCGGTGCGGCCGATCCGGGCGACCGGGACGCGCCGGCGACCGCGCTGCGCGAGGCGAGCGAGGAGGTGGGGCTCGATCCGTCCAGCGCGACCGTTCTGGCGCTGCTGCCGAAGCTGTGGATTCCGGTCAGCGGCTTCGTGGTGACGCCGGTGCTGGCCTGGTGGCACGCGCCGCATCCGGTCCACCCGCGCGATCCAGCGGAGGTCGCGCATGTGGCCCGGCTCCCGGTCCGGGAGCTGGTCGATCCGGGTAACCGCCTGCGGGTCCGGCATCCATTCTCCGGGTACATCGGCCCCGCGTTCCAGGTCCGCGGCATGCTGGTGTGGGGTTTCACGGCCGGAGTGATCTCGAAGCTGCTGGATCTGGCCGGATGGACCCTGCCGTGGGAGCCCGGGCCGATCATGGACCTTCCGCCGGCGGCACCGGTGCTGGCCCCCGGCGGCACCCCGGACGAGGTGGTCTCATGAGCGGCGGGCCGGGCCGGTGGTCCGGCGTCTCTACCCTGAGCGGGTGCACGTGGCCGATGCGATCCTGATCCTGCTGATGCTGGTCTTCGCGATCAGCGGATACCGGCAGGGGTTCGTCATCGGTGCGCTGTCCATCGGTGGGTTCTTCAGCGGCGCGCTGATCGGTCTGCAGCTCGGTCCGTTGATCGCCGACCAGTTCACCGACAGCGGCATCCGGCTCGCGGTGTCGCTGGTGGCGATCTTCGCACTCGCCGTGCTCGGGCAGACGCTGGCCGGCTGGTTCGGCACCCGTCTGCGCCGTGCGATCGCGAGCCGTCCGTTGCAGCGCATCGACGACGCCGGCGGGGCGGTGGTGTCCGTCGTCGCGTTACTGCTGGTCGCGTGGCTGATCGCCGTACCGTTGTCGTACTCGCCGTTCGAGGGGCTGAACCGCGCGGTACGCAGCAGCGCGATCCTCACCGGCATCAACGGCCTCATGCCGGAGCAGGCCAAGGCGTTGTCCGAGGGCCTGAAGCAGACGCTCGACACGAACGGGTTCCCGGACGTCTTCGGGGACCTGGCGCCGACGAACGCCAGGGACGTGGCGGCGCCGGACCGGGCGCTGGCCGGGACGGCGGTGGTGCGGCGGTCGAAGGCCTCGGTGATCAAGGTCCTGGGAACTGCAACGAGCTGCTCGCGGCGCATCGAGGGATCCGGTTTCGTGTACGCCAACGAACGCGTGATGACCAACGCGCACGTTGTCGCCGGAACGAAAAGGGTGCAGGTCGAGACGTCCGACGGGCCGCTGAACGGCAAGGTCGTGGTGTACGACCCGCGCCGGGACCTCGCGGTCATCTACGTGCCCGGGCTGGGCGTGCCGGTGATGCGGTTCGCGGATGGGCCGGCCCGGACCGGTGCGAGCGCGATCGTGCTCGGATATCCGCAGGACGGGCCGTACAACGCGCAGTCGGCCCGGATCCGCGAGGTCGGCAACATCACCGGGCCGGACATCTACGACTCGAGAGACGTCACCCGTCAGATCTATACGATTCGCGCGCTGGTCCGCAGCGGGAACTCGGGCGGTCCGCTCATTGCTCCGAACGGCCGGGTTCTCGGGGTGATCTTCGCGGCCGCGGCCGACGATCGGAACGTCGGCTTCGCGCTGACCGCCGCGGAGGCGGAGAGCGTGGCCAGGGCGGGCACCCAGCGCACAGCGGGCGTAAGCACCGGCGACTGCGCCTAACTCCGCGATCTTGGAGTTGTGGTTGCCTTTATGCGGCTCTGCGCCTGGTTTGTTCCAACCACTACTCCAAGATCGCGGGAGGATCCTGCGGGGCTCGGACTGGTCAGGTCATGTGAGCGAAGCGGCGCAGCGTCAACAGGGCGGCCACCACGGACAGCAGCAGCAGCCCACCGGCCAGCCACCAGTCATGCGGCGCCGATCCCGAATGCCCCGCGCTGGTGGCGATCACCGAGCCGGCGTTCGCACCCGGCACGCGTGCGTTCACGGCGCCGGTCGCGGTGTTGTCCGGCGCGGACAGTGCCTGACCGGCGGACGGCGCATTTCCGAACCCCGCCACGCCCGGATCCGGCGTGGTGTCGAGGGGGTTGTCGAGCACGGCGGGCACCTGGGCCGTCAGCGCGGCGGCCGGATCCACCAGGCCGTACCCGTACGTGGCGTCGCGGCCGGGTGCGCCGCGGTCCTTGGCCGTCTTGATGATCCGGTTGATCACCTCGCCGGCCGGCATCGTGGGCCAGCGTGAGCGGATCAACGCAGCAGTGCCGGACACCATCGGCGCCGCGAAGCTGGTGCCCTGGACGCGCCAGTATCCGGACGGACGCGCACCGACGAGCTGAGTCGCCGGTGCCGTGACGACTGTTTCCTTGCCGGTGATGGAGCCGGGCCAGAGCGCGTCGCCGTCGCGTTCCATCCCGGCCACCGCGATGACGCCGGGCTCGCGCGCCGGATACCAGACGCCGGTGGACGGTGAGGCGCTCGCGTTGCCGGTGCAGGCGATGACCACCACGTCCTTGGCGAACGCGTAGTCCAACGCCGCGGCCAGTGCGGCGCTGTTGCCACTGCCGCCCAGGGACAGGTTGATCACCTTCGCGCCGTGGTCGACCGCCCAGCGCACACCCTTCGCCACAACCAGCGCGTCGTCGTAGCGGTTCTCCTGGTCGAGCACCCGGACCGGCAGGATCTTCGCCTTGGGTGCGATGCCGATCACCCCGTTGTCGTCGTCCTTGCCGGCGATGAGCGCGGCGACCGTCGTACCGTGGCCGACGAGATCGGCGTCGCCGTCACCTTGCGGGTCGACGAGATCCAACCCCGGCAGCACCTGCCCATCGAGATCGACGTGGTGCGCGTCGACGCCGGAGTCGACGACCGCGACCGTGACGCCGGCGCCGGACGAATAGGCCCACGCGTCCGCCAGGTCGAGCGTCTTGAGATGCCACTGCTCATCCCGTACGCCATCGCCGCGCAGCAGGGACGGCGTCGCGGGTGCCGCCAGAGCCGGTGTGCCGACAAGGCCGGCCGCGATGGACCCGGCCAGCGCGGCGGCGGCAAACCGCAGCTGTCGTCCCCGGCCGCTCAGCAAAGGCCACCGCCGTGCGACGCAGGGCCCCCGCGGCGCGAGCCATAGCCCCCGCCATGCGAGGCATGGCCCCCGCCGTGCGAGGCACGGTCACCGTGGTGCGAGGCATCGTCACCGTGGTGCGACGCACCGCCGCGGCCGTGCAAGGCACCGCCGTTGTGCGGGGCATCGGCGTCGCGCCGCCTTGGGCGGGACGCAGTCGGCGCTTCGCTCACAACGCTCACGGACAGGGCGGCCATTCTGGTCGTGGACGGTCGATGGAGGGAGGTTACTCCGAATCGAGCGGATGTCGCTGGGGTCTGTCGATGGTTGTCGCACCGGATGTGCGCCCAT
>DATBGW010000128.1:0-17936 GCA_036557765.1 Actinoplanes sp. | reverse complement strand
CAGTCCCATCGCGAGCCACATCCGCTTCCGCCGGTTACGCGGAGCCCCGGCGGTGTGGGCCGGCAGGGCCATAGGTGTCCCGGTCTGCGGTGGCGGTGGAGGCGGCGGGGCGGCAGGCATGCCGGAGACAGGCGCCGGACCACGAGCGACCGGCGGCTGTGGAACGTCACCGGTTCTCGGCTCTTGCGGCTGCACGCCTACGACACTAGTGCCTACCCAGACACTCTCCGTCGATCTTGGAGTTGTGGTTGGCACAAGTACCGATGAAACCGGCATAAGGGCAACCACAACTCCAAGATCGCGGGGGATCTCACAACGGCGACCCGCCGTTGCGGGCGCAACGCGATCCATCGACTCCTGCACGGTACGGTTTGCGCACAGGGAGGTGGCGCAGTGGCGGAGTCGACTACCCGAATCGGTCAGGCGGCTGCCCTGCACCGGCAAGCCCAGGCCACTGCCGACGCGGCCGCCGCCGCCCTGGAAGCTCAGCCGCCGGCCGCCGCCGACCCGCCGGAGCAGCGTCACCTCGCCGAAGAGCTGCGCGCGGCCTCGAACGCCCTGGTACCCGGCTGGCTCGGCGCGCCGCTCGACGCCACTGCTGCGGCCACGCCGCTGGGTGGCACAGGGCCGCCGCGGTTCGTCCGGCTCGGCACGGCGCATCCGGTCGACGACGCCCGCTTCCCCGCCATCGTGCCGCTGCTCGGCGCCGGCCATCTCACGGTGGACGCGGACGCCCGCGATCCGCGCGTGGCAGGCCTGCTGCGCTGCCTCCTGCTACGCCTACTCGCCGCCGCGCCGGCCGGGTCGCTCCTGGTCCGCGCGGTTGACGGAACCGGCGGCGGCACGGTGTTCACGCCGTTCTCGGCGCTGGCGGACGCGGGCCTGATGTCCCCGCCGGCGACCGACCGCGCCGCGCTGCGTGAGGTGCTGACCGAGGCGGAGAAGTGGCTGCGCCCGGTGCGGGCGACCGGCGGGCGGCGCGGCCGGCGTGATCGCATCCTGCTCGTGATGATCGCGACGCTGCCGGCGATGACCGAGGGCGCCGATCTCGTACGCATCGCGGCGCTGGCCCAGCAGGGCCCGGAGTCCGGTCTGCACCTGATCGTCGCCGGCTGGCCACCACCGCCGCTCACGGCCGAGACCACCCAGCCGCCCCTGCCGCGTACCACCATGGTGTCGGTCCGCGACACGTACGCGCTGATCGGCAACCCACCGGGCGCGACGTTCGGATCGCAGCCGGACGCGGGATGGCTGAACGCGCCGGTCTTCCTGGACGACGATCCGCCGGCGCATCTGGTGGACGCGGTGTGCACCGAGCTCGCCGCGCACACCGCTGCAGCGTCGCGGGTGACGCTCGCCGACCTCCTGCCCGGCCCGGACGAGCCACTGTGGAGCGGCGACGCCGCCGAGGGCCTGGACACGATCGTCGGCCACGACGGTGACAACGCGGTCGTGCTGCACTTCAACGACCGCGCTCCACACTGGATGATCGGCGGCCGGTCCGGCGCCGGCAAGACCGCCTTCCTCATCAACGTCCTGTACGGGCTGGGCGCCCGCTACCGGCCGGACGAGCTGGCCCTGTACCTGCTGGACTTCAAGGAAGGCGTCTCGTTCGCCGAGTTCGTGCCGACGCAGCGGGACCGGACCTGGCTACCGCACGCGCGGGCGGTCGGTGTCGAGTCCGACCGGGAGTACGGGCTTGCCGTGTTGCGCGAGCTGGACGCGGAGATGAGCCGGCGCGCGGTGGCGTACAAACGCGCCGGCGTGACCCGCTTCGCGGACCTGCGCGCGGTGCCGGCCGAGGACGGCAGGACCAGACCGATGCCCCGGATCCTGTGCGTGATCGATGAGTTCCAGGTCCTGCTGGCCGGCAACGACCCGATGGCGAACGAGGCGGTGGCGCTGCTCGAGTCGCTCGCCCGCAAGGGCCGCTCGTACGGCATCCATCTGATCCTCGCCAGCCAGACCGTTCTGGGCGTCGAGGCGCTGTACGCGAAGCGGGACTCGATCTTCGGGCAGTTCCCGGTCCGGATCGCGCTGCCGGGCGGCGGCGACGTGCTGGAACCCACCAACGACTCGGCGGCCGGCCTGCCGCTCGGCTCCGCGGTCGTGAACACTGCAGGCGGCCTGGGCGGCCCGCGCGGCGCGACCCGCGGCCACGAGCGGGTGATCCGGTTCCCGGACCCGCACGCCGACCGGTCCGCGCTCGACGACCTGCGGCACAAGCTGTGGGCGGCGCGCGATCCGGAGGCCGTGCCGCCACGCATCTTCGCCGGGTACGCCGCCCAGCACCTGGCGGACGACCCCACCTACCGTGCGGCGCTCGCCGGCCGGGCCGGCCGTCCGGCCGCGCTGGTCGGCCGGGTCATCGACGTGAACCTATCGACGGCGGCGTTCCCGCTGGACGCCTCGCCGGGGCGGCACCTGGCCATCTTCGGCTCCCACGCGGCCGGCGCCGAGGTCCTCGACGCCGCGGCCCGCAGCGTCGCCGCGTTCCACGCGCCGCGTACGGTCCGGTTCGTCATCTCCTCGCTGGTGGCCGAGGGTGACGAGCTGGCCAAGGCGCTCGCGGTCGAGATCGGCCACCGGCAGGAGGTGGCGGTCGTGAACGCCGCCGGCCTCGCCACCGAGTTGGACCAGCCGGGTCCCGGCTACCTGGTGGTGTACGGCATGGACGCGGCAAGTCCGGGCACGCTGCCGGGCCTGCGCGCGCTGCTGCGTGAGGGACCGGGCCGGGGCGTGCACCTGCTGGCCTGGTGGCGTGGGCTGCGCCGGTTCACCGAGGAGACCGGCGGCAGCGCCGGCCGGGAGGATGTCGCCGGGCTGGTGTTCCTCAACGTGCCACAGCAGGACGTGACGCTGATGATCGGGCAGCCGGTCGACTGGCATCCGCGGGAGAACCGCGCGCTGTTGCACGACCGGCACGCGGACCGATCGCTCACGATCGTGCCGTTCGTCCAACCCGAAGGCGATACCCCATGAGCGATGCGAACGGGCCGTGGGACGACTACCTCGCCGCCGCCCAGCGGCTTGACGCCGTTCGCCGTGCCGCGACCACCGCCGCGAGCGAGCAGGCGGCGACCGTGCAGGCCGCCCAGCAGGAGCTCGCCGCGGTACGGGCACGGCTCGCTCCGCAGCGGTCGCGGTTGGTGCAGGACCTCGGCGTACCAGAAAGTGATCTCGTCCCGCTGGAAACGGACCTGATGGCGGCCACGCAGGCCGTCGCCGGCGGACCGGCGGCCGCGCTCGCCGCGCTCCGCCAGGCGCGCAGCACCGCCGACGCCGCGGACGCCGCCATGCTCGGACCGCGGATCCGGGCGCAATGGCGGCCGTGGGCACGGAACCTGTTGGTGTACGGGCCGTTCGCGGCTGCCGTCCTGATCGTGCAGATCGTGCTGTACCTGGTCGCGCCGTCCGGCTCGGTCCCGACGTACGCGCTGCTCTGCGGGCTCAGCCTGCCGGTGCTGGCGTTCGGGCTCGGGTGGCTGACGATCGGATTCGTGTACGGCGGCGGACCGGGCAAGGTGGACCGCACGCCGCTCATCGGTGCGGTGGCGTGCCTGACCCCGGTGCTGTTGACCTGCATGGGCGTCGGCCTGCTGGCGCTGTTCCGCTGAGGGGTGAGATGGCAAGCGTCGAAGAGGTGAAGGCCAACGTCGCGGCGTCGGTCGACGGCACGCAGCGTGCGGTGACCGGCATCCGGCAGGCATCGGACCAGCTCGACGACGTGCTCGCGCTGCTGCGGCTCACCGCGATCGGCTCGGTGCACCCACAGGTGGCCGCGGCCATCGCCCAGCTGGAACAGGCCCGCACCCGGCTGGACGAGGCGGCCACGCTGGCTCGCAGCGCGATGGACAGCGCCGAGGCGTACCGCACGATCGTCTAGGACAGTGCTGCGGTCAGGTCCAACTCGACCAGCTGGCCGGTGAAGCCCAGCCGGGCCACGCCGAGCAGCGTGCTGGCGCTCGTGAACGCCGGGCCGAGGTCGGAGTCCTGCAGGCGGCGCCACACCGCCCCCAACACCGCGTTGTCGTCGCTGACCACGTAGATGGTCGAGCGGACCATATCGTCGGGTCGCGCGCCGACCGCGGCCAGGACGGCGAGCGCGTTCGCGACCACCTGGTCGGTTTGGGCCAGGACGTCGCCCGCGCCGACCAGGGTGCCGGAGGCATCCAGCGGGCACTGGCCGGCCAGGAACGCCAGCCGTCCGGACTCGACGACCGTCACGTGCGAGTAGCCAGGCGTCTCGTGGACACCTGCGGGATTGAGTCGGCGCAGCGTCATCGGGCGTTGATCAAGGCCATCGCCTCGGCGCGGACCTTGCCGTCGCGCTGGAAGGCGCCGCGAACGGCGGACGTGACGGTACGGGCGCCGGCCTTGCGGATGCCGCGCATCTCCATGCACATGTGCTCGCACTCCAGCACCACGATCACGCCGCGCGGGTCGAGCTTCTCCATCAGCAGGTCGGCGATCTGCGAGGTGAGCCGCTCCTGCACCTGTGGCCGGCGGGAGAACACCTCGACCAGCCGCGCGAGCTTCGACAACCCGGTGATCCGGCCGTGCTCTCCCGGGATGTAGCCGACGTGCGCCACGCCACGGAACGGCAGCAGGTGATGCTCGCAGAGGCTCATCAGCTCGATGTCGCGGACCAGCACGAGCTCCTCGTGGTTGGCCTCGAACGTGGTGGTGAGCACCTTGGACGGGTCGACCCGCAGACCGGCGAAGAGTTCGGCGTACGCCCGGGCCACCCGGGCCGGCGTGCGCTGGAGACCGTCGCGGTCCGGGTCCTCGCCGATCGCGATCAGAATCTCCCGGACCGCCTTCTCGATGCGCGCGAGGTCGACGGCCTGCTCGACCGGCGCGCCGGTGAGCTTGCCGTCGACCAGCCGCGCGGCGAGGTAGTCGATCTCGTCCGGCTCCGTCGGGCTGCCGTCCGGAGTCAGCGGTTACCGTCCTGAGCGCCGTTGCCGCTCGAGCCGCCGCCCACGGCGATCTGCCCGTCCGCCTCGGCCTGCGCCTTGAGCTTGTCCCGCTCGGCCGGCGTCAGCACCGGCGGCGCCTCGGACGGCAGCCGCTTGCCGAAGCCGTTGAACGGCGCCATCGGCGGCCGCTTCCCCACCCGGGCGCAGATGCGGTCCATGTCCTCGCGGGCGATTGTTTCCTTCTCCATCAGCTCGAGGACCATCTCGTCGAGCACGTCGCGGTACTCGACCAGGATCTCCCAGGCCTCGTCGTGCGCCAGCTCGATGAGCGCGCGGACCTCGGCGTCGATCTCCGCGGCGACAGCGTCGGAGTAGTCCCGCTCGTGACCCATCGTGCGGCCCAGGAACGGCTCGTCGCCGCTGGTGCCGTACTTCACGGCGCCCAGCTTGGAGCTCATGCCGTACTGGGTGACCATGGCCCGGGCCAGTCCGGACGCCTTCTCGATGTCGTTGCCCGCGCCGGTGGTGGGCTCGTGGAAGACCAACTCCTCGGCGGCCCGGCCGCCCAGCGCGTACGCCAGCGTGTCGATCATCTCGGCCCGCGTCTGGGTGTACTTGTCCTCGGTCGGCAGGACCAGCGTGTGCCCGAGCGAACGACCACGCGGCAGGATCGTCACCTTGTGCACCGGCGCGGAGTGCGGCAGGGCATACGCCACCAGGGCGTGTCCGCCCTCGTGGTAGGCGGTGATCTTCTTCTCGCTGTCGCTCATCGCCCGCGTCTTGCGCTCCGGCCCGGCGATCACCCGGTCGATCGATTCCTCGAGGAACTCGTTGGAGATGGCGCGCTTCTCGTTGCGCGCGGTGAGCAGCGCTGCCTCGTTGATGACGTTTGCCAGGTCCGCGCCGGAGAAGCCGGGTGTACGGCGGGCGACCGAGTCGAGGTCCACGTCCGGGGTGAACGGCTTGCCCTTGGCGTGCACCCGCAGGATGGCCTTGCGGCCCTCCATGTCCGGGTTGTCGACCGGGATCTGCCGGTCGAACCGGCCCGGGCGCAGCAGCGCCGGGTCGAGGATGTCCGGCCGGTTGGTGGCGGCGATCAGGATGACCCCGCCCTTGTTGTCGAACCCGTCCATCTCCACGAGCAGCTGGTTCAGCGTCTGCTCCCGCTCGTCGTGACCGCCGCCCATGCCGGCGCCCCGGTGCCGGCCGACCGCGTCGATCTCGTCGACGAAGACGATCGCCGGTGCGTTCGACTTGGCCTGCTCGAACAGGTCACGGACGCGGCTGGCGCCGACGCCGACGAACATCTCGACGAAGTCGGAACCGGAGATGGAGTAGAACGGCACACCGGCCTCACCGGCCACGGCCCGGGCCAGCAGCGTCTTACCGGTGCCGGGCGGCCCGAACAGCAACACGCCCTTCGGGATCTTCGCGCCCAAGGCCTGGTACTTCGCCGGGTTCTGCAGGAAGTCCTTGATCTCGTGCAGCTCCTGCACCGCCTCGTCGGCGCCCGCCACGTCGGCGAACGTCGTCTTCGGCGAGTCCTTGGTGATCATCTTCGCCTTGGACTTGCCGAAGTTGAGCACCCTCGAGCCGCCGCCCTGCATCTGCGACATGAACAGCAGCAGCAGGATGACGAGGATCGCGATCGGCAACAGGTTGACGAGCAGGCTCAGCAGGATGCTGTCGCCGGAGACCGTCGCGTTGTAGGTCTCGGTGACCCGGCCCGCGCTCTTGGCCTCCTGCACCGCCGACCAGACCTGGGTGGTGACCTCGTACGGATACTGGGTCTCGATCTTGTCCGTGGTCTTGCCGTCGAACTTCTCGGGCGCTGCAAGGTCGAGCTGTAGCGTCTGCTCCTTGTCCTTGACCACGGCCTTGGTGATGCCGGGCTTGCTGAGGCGCTCGAGCGCGACCGACGTATCGACTCGCTGGTAGCTCGGACCACTGGTGAAGAATGAGCTCAGCGCAATCGCACCGATGATCACCAGAATGATCCAGACCACCGGGCGGCGGAAGAAACGCGTACGTTCCATGCTGTTGTCGGGCGGCGATGCGCCCGGACCCTCCTGATCGGGCGTCCTGGTCACCTGGGTACACGGCCTCCGGCGCCTGCTTCACTGCGCCTTCGGTCACTCGACGGTACACCGTGGGTGCGTCATCCGAACCCGTGAGCCCATCGGCCGGACGGGTGGCGGCCATCGGCCGGTGGCGGGCGAGTTTATCCATACTCGGGCAAAGCGCTCGATTACTGTGAAGAAGCTTAGAAATGGTTCAGCTACGGGCGTACACCTCGGGCTTGAGGACGCCCACGTACGGCACTTCGCGGTACCGCTCGGCGAAATCCAGCCCGTAGCCGACGACGAACTCGTTCGGGATGTCGAAGCCGACGTAGCGCACCGGGACGTTCACCTTGACGGCCTCGGGCTTGCGGAACAGCGCCACCACGTCGACGCTGGCCGGCGAGCGGGAGTGCAGGTACTTCATCAGCCAAGACAGCGTCAGCCCCGAGTCGACGATGTCCTCGACGATCACCACGTGCCGCCCGGTGATGTCCCGGTCCAGGTCCTTGAGGATCCGGACCACGCCGGAGGAGGTGGTGCCCTGCCCGTACGACGAGACGGCCATGAACTCGAGCTCGGTCATCGGGCCGTGCCGGCCCAGCGCCCGGGCGAAGTCGGCAATGAACATCACCGCGCCCTTGAGCACGCACACCAGCAGCAGGCCGCCCTCGGTGGTCGCATGGTCCGCCGCGACCTGCTTGGCGAGCTCGCCGATCCGGTCGCGGATCTGTTCCTCGGAGATGATCACACGGTCGATGTCGGCGTCATACCAGGAGCCGTCAGCCATGGCCCAAGCCTGCCCCATCGAGCGAACGCCCCGACGCTCACCCCGTTCCTCCGGCCGGCTCCCCCTTACTTCCCCCGCGATCTTGGAGTTGTGGTTGCCCTTTGGCGGCTTAGCGCCCGGTTTGTTCCAACCACAACTCCAAGATCGCGGGGGAATGTGGGGACGGTTTGCGCCATCCACAGGACCAACATCGCGGGGACGGGGGTTACGTCACCCGGACGAGGTCGCCGGCGCGGCGGGCCACGACGATCCCGCCGGGTAGCGCGGTGGGGCCCTGGCCGTGCCAGTCAACGACCAGCGCGTCCAGCGCCGCCACGTGCCGGTGCGACAGGGCGCTCCCGGATGCGCCCAGCTCGCCCGCCCAGGCGTGCAGCACCCGGGTCCGTACCGCATCCGGCAGGCCGGCCAGCGCCGTGATGCTGAGCCCGCCGTCGCCGGTCCGGGCGCCGGCCAGCGCGGCCGCCGCGAGCCCGTCGAGCGCCGCCGTGTCCGCGGCAAGCTGCCCGGCCGTACGCGCGAGGTTGTCCACCACCGCCGGCCCCAGCGCGGCGATCAGGGCCGGCAACGCACCGGCCCGCACCCGCGAGCGCGCGTACGCCGGGTCGGTGTTGTGCGGGTCGGTCCACACCGCCAGGCCCAGCGCCGCACACGCCTTGCTGGTGTCGGCGCGGCCGACGTCCAGCAACGGCCGCAGCAGCGGCCCCTTCCGGTACGGCATGCCGGCGAGTCCCCGCGGCCCGGCGCCCCGAGCCAGCGCCAGCAGCACGGTTTCGGCCTGGTCGTCCCGGGTGTGACCGAGCAGAACGGCGGCCACGGAGTACCGCTCCGCGGCGGCGGTCAGCGCGGCGTACCGGGCGGTGCGGGCGGCCGCCTCGGGACCACCGGGCAGCCCCGCGACGTCGACCGTTGCAACCTCGACCGGGTCGAAGCCGGCGCCCCGGGCCCAGGCGGCCACCGCCGCTGCCCGGTCGGCCGAGCCCTGCTGAAGGCCATGGTCCACGGTGATCAGTCCCGCCCGCAGGCGCAGCCGGCGCACGACGGTCGCGGTGGCAGCGGCCAGCGCCATCGAGTCGGGACCGCCCGAGCACGCCACCAGCACCAGGGCACCGGCGGGAAGCTCGGCCAGCGAGCGGCGCACCGCGCGGCGGACGGCGGCAACCGGTGCCGGGATCCGCGCCATCGCCGACGACCGGCTTACCCGATGGCCGGCTGCGGACCGTGCACCCGGGCCACCCACGCGTCCGGATCACCGAGCTCGTCGAGGCGTGGCAGGGTCAGTGGGGAACTGAAGATCCTGTTGAAGCCCGGCATGCCGACCCGCTCGACCACGCCGTGCACGAACTTGCGGCCCTCGGCGTACTGGCGCATCTTCACCTCGATGCCGAGCAGCCGGCGGACCGCCTTCTCCAGTGGGTTGCCGCTCTCCCGGCGCCGGTTGAACTTCGCCCGGATCGACTCGACGGTCGGGATGACCTCGGGCCCGACACCGTCCATCACGAACTCGGCGTGGCCCTCGAGCAGCGTCATCAGCGCGGTGAGCCGGTCCAGCACCGCCTTCTGTGCCGGGGTCTGCACGATGTCCAGCACGGAGGAGCGGCTGTCCGGATCGCGCAACGAGTCGGACAGCGTCGCGACGCCGCGACGCAGCCGTTCCAGGATGTGCTCGCCGCTCTGCGAGGCGTCCACGAACGCCTGGACCTCGCCGAGGAAGTAACCGCGCATCCACGGCACCGCGGTGAACTGCGTGCGGTGGGTGACCTCGTGCAGGCAGACCCAGAGCCGGAAGTCCCGCGGGTCCGCCGCGATCTTGCGTTCCACCTCGACGATGTTCGGAGCGTTCAGCAGCAGCTGGCCCGGGTCGGCGGAGAAGACCTCGTACTGGCCGAGGACCCGGCCGGACAGGTACGCGAGGATCGAGCCGGCCTGGACGCCGGTGACCCGGGAGCCGATCGCCTCGGCCAGCGGCCCCGGCTGGTGGTCGCCGGACAGTCGGCTGACCAGCGGCCCGATCACCTGCTTGAGTCCGCCGATGTTCACGGCGGCCCAGTCCTTGCGGTCCACCACACGCACCGTCGGCACCTCGACCTGGGGCGTGAGCCCGGTGTAGGCCGAGACGTGTCCGGCCGCCTCGTCGGTGAGCGTCCGCAGATCCGCCACGACGGAGGTGGCCTCCTCGTAGGACACCGCGGGGCCGGATTTCGACAGCGCGCCCGCGGTGGCGGCGGCCAGATCCCAGTCAACGAACTGCGCCATGCACCCCACCGTACCCGGGGACGACCAGACGGCCGTCCCGGAGAAAACCCCGAAGATCACCTGCGCCGATCTTGGAGTTGTGGTTGGCGCAAACCCTATCGGAACGGGCATAAAGGCAACCACAACTCCAAGATCGCGGTGGGTTCGGGTGGCGCGCGTCCGTCGGCGCTAGCCGCAGCCGCAGGCGGCCATCGTGGCTGCCACGCGATCGAGCGCGGCCCGGGCGGCCAGCGTGCTCGGCGCGCCCTTGGCCATGATGGCGAAGACCAGCAGCCGGCCGTCCCGGGTGACCAACTCGCCGGCCATCGCGTTGACGCCGCTCAGCGATCCGGTCTTGGCCCGCACCACACCCTGGCCGACCTGGTTCGGGTCCGGCGTGACGAATCGGGTCCGCAGCGTGCCCGACCATCCGGCGACCGGCAGTCCGCCGAACATGGCCGCCACGGCCGGTTGCTTCCCGCCGGCAGCGAGGGCCAGCACGTCGGTGAGCAGTGACGGGCTGATGGCGTTGCGCCGGGAGAGGCCGCTCGCGTCGGACAGGCGCGCCTCCTCGGCGGTCAGCCCGAGCTCGGTGAGCTTGGCCTTGATGGCTCCGGTGGCGCCGTCGAAACTGGCCGGCCGGCCGGCGGCGAGCGCCACCTGACGGCCCAGCGCCTCGGCGATCACGTTGTCGCTCTGCTGCAGCATCCAGTCGCTCAGCTGCACCAGCGGCGGCGACTGGACCACGCCGAGCGGGGCACCCGGAGCGACGGTCCCCGTCGTCTGCGACGGTGCCGCCGGCGGCGCCAAACCACGGATCACGGCGGTTCGTACGCCCAACTGCCGGGCGAACGCCGTACCGGCGGCCAGGGCGGGATCCCGGAAGCGCGGATCCGCGCCGACCTCGTGGTGCACCGGCGTGATCCGTCCCGCGTTCGTCATCAGCGACTGGATCACCGCCACCTGACCGCCGGGCGAGATGTCGGCCGGGCTCCAGCCGGGTGCGGTGCCCGGCCCCCGGAACAGCGAGGTGTCGACCAGCACGCGGCGTGGTTTGGTGGCGCCGAGCGCCGTCTTCACCTGGGCGGCGAGCTTGTCCAGGCGCGCCGCGCCGGGGAACTGGCCGACCGAGTTCACCGCGAGCGTCGGGTCGCCGCCGCCGACAAGCACGACGTCACCCGGTTCCGGGCCGGCCACGGCACGGGTGGTCAGCCGATAGGCGGGCCCCCGCGCGGCCAGTACGGCCGCGGCGGTCAGCAGCTTCGTGGTGGACGCCGGCGTGGTGAGGGTGTCCGGATTGCGCTGGTACAACGCATCGCCCGTGCCGACGTCGACGATCGAGACGTTCACTACCGCGCCGAGTGCCCTGGCCCGTACCAACGGCTCTATCGCCGCCCGCAGCGCGGCGGCACTCGGCGGCGGCCCGACGTTGTCCGCAACAGCGAGCACCGGGGTGGGCGTCGGCTCCGGCGTCGCCCAGGCGGCCCGGGATGCAGCCGCGTCACCGGCCAGCCAGCGGTCCACCGGCCCCGGTCGTACGACCAGAACGGCGCCGAGGCCGACCAGAACGGCGGCCAGGACCGACACGACCACCGCCAGCCGGCGCCGCGGCCGTGACGGCTCCGGAACGGCGTCATCAGCCTCATAACGGTCATCATCGGTCCAGGATCGAGGAGGATTCGGCGTCCCCACGTGCCCCTCCTCGTCCACACCGCCAGACTTAAGGGAGACTACTGACATCCGGCACGTCGCGGCGCAGCGAGCCAGGCGACCGGACCTGACGAGGCGGGCGAGCAAGGGAGCGACTCATGGATTTCGACGTCCTGGTTGAGATCCCCAAAGGCCAGCGGAACAAGTACGAGGTCGATCACAAGACCGGCCGGATCCGGCTGGACCGCACGCTCTTCACCGCCACGCAGTACCCGGCGGACTACGGGTACATCGAGGGCACACTCGGCCAGGACGGCGACCCGCTTGATGCGTTGGTGCTGATCCAGGAGCCGACGTTCCCAGGATGCCTGGTGCGGGCGCGGGCCATCGGCATGTACCGGATGACCGACGAGAAGGGCCGCGACGACAAGGTCCTCTGCGTGCCGGCCGAGGATCCCCGGCAGGAGCACCTCCGCGACATCCACCATCTCGGCGAGTTCGACCGGATGGAGATCCAGCACTTCTTCACCGTCTACACGGACCTCGAACCGGGCAAGTCGGTCGAGGGCGCCACGTGGGCCGGCCGGGTCGAGGCCGAGGAGGAGATCCGGGCGTCGTTCAAGCGCGCGGAAGCGACCGAAGACCACAGTGCTTGATGGCCTCGCTCCGCTCGGCTGGCTCGCGCCTTAATAACCGCTGATGGTCACAGGGTGATGTCGCCGACGGCGGCGTAAAGGCCGACCACCGCGCAGGCCACCGGGATCACCGACAGCACGACCAGCGTGTCCAGCAGGTCGGCGGCCCGGCCCAGGTACGGCGACGGCGGCCGCCGGGACCACGTCGCGCCGGCCGCCACGGTGAGCAGCGCCAGCGCCAGTCCGACCGCGCTCACCGCGAGCCGCATGGCCGGGTCGGCGTTCCAGAGCAGATCCGCGCCCAGCGCCGCGACGCCGGCCAGCCCGCCGAGCACCAGCGGCATCCGCTGCCGAACGGTGACGAACAACCGCGATCGCAGCAGCAACGCTGCGGCCGACACCGCGATCAGGATCCGCGCGGACAGCGCACCGGACGTCGCCAGCACGAGAAACGCGCCGGTGCTGAGCACGAAGTGGCCGACCAGCATGCCGGTGAGCAGCTCCTCGGTGCGCGCGACTGCAGCGAACACGGTGGCGCGGTCGGGCCGTTCCCGCGCCGAGTCCAGCGCGCCCGCGGTCGGTGCGGCGGTGAAGCCCTCGGCGTTCCCGCCGGCCGGCAGCGTCACCGGCGGCGTCGGCATTCCGCCGAACCGGATCGCCAGCAGCGGCAGCGCGCCGATGCCGCAGACCAGCACCGACAACAGCACGGCCGCGGCGCCGGCGGCCGTGGTGAGGAGACCGACCAGCGCAGTAAGGGCGCCGAACAGGCCGACCATGATCCCGGCCGTGAAGATCCGGAGGGAAGCGGCCACCCCGATCGCCCCGAGCGCCGCGACCACCAGCAGCGCGACGGACCCGGACAGCAGCTCGGGGCCGCCCAGCCACGGCAGCGGCGCGAACACCCCCGCCCGGTCCCCGGCACCGGACGCGACCAGCACGGCGCCGCCCGCGAACGCGTACGGCATTGCGCACGCGCCCAGTCCCGCACCGGCGAGCGCGTCGCCGTACGCCCGGGACGCCGTCACCGCGGCGAGCGTGAGGAACACCGCCCCGCCCAGCCCGGCGAATGCGGCGCCACTCCACGCTGGACCGGCGGCCAGCACCGCGAACAACCCCAACGCCAGCAGCAGCGCGCCGGCGGCGAGCGTCGCCGTCCGGGTGGTGGACGGCGTCCAGGGACTGCCCCGGCGCCGCGCTCCCTCGGCGATCGCCTCCACCACGTCGTCGTACTCGAGCTCCGGCCACTCGTCGCGGGCCGGGACCAGGTAGAGGATCTCGCCATCCCGTACGCCCTGGGCGGACAAGCCCTGTGCGGTGCCGAGGGCGACGCCATCGGTACGCCGGAGCAGCCAACCCCCGTGCTGCTCGCCGTCGTCGGCCAGCCCCTCGCCCGCGTGCCGGAGGACCTCGGGCAGCAGCTCGGCCAGCGGGACGTGCTCGGGCAACGCGACGTCGACCCGGCGGTGCGGCGCACTGATCGTGACGCGAGCCAGTCCGACGTTCATGCGATCCTTCCTGCCCCTTTTATACCGATCAATACCACGAGGCTGCGGAACGGGTCGAACTTTACCTAGCATGAAGCCGACGCGATGCCCGGCGAAAGGGACGCATCCACTCATGAGTACCGTCGTCGTCAAGCGCCCGACCCGGCGGCCGGCGCCGGAGATACCGACGGGTGAACTGGCCGTCGACGCGCCGCCGGAGATCCCGCAGGCCGGGGGCGGCCGGTGGCAGCAGGCCGCGATGGCGCTGCCCATGCTGGGCGGATCGGTCGCCATGGCGCTGATGATGGGCCGCGGTAGCGGGGGCGCGTTCTCCTATGTGGTCGGTGGGCTGTTCGGCGTCTCTTCGCTCGCGATGCTGGCGACCTCGTTCGGCAGCACCGGCTCACCGAAGAAGGCGGAGATGATGGCCGCCCGCCGCGAGTACCTGCGGCATCTGGCCAGCCTGCGGCGCCGGGTCCGGGACACCGCCGCCCGGCAGCGCGTCGGCCTGTACTACCGGCATCCCGATCCGGGGCGGCTGTGGTCCACCGCGAACAGCTTCCGGGTGTGGGAACGCCGCCCCACCGACCCGGACTTCGGCGTTGTCCGGCTCGCGGTCGGGCCGCAGACGCTTGCCACGCCGCTGGTGCCGCCGGTCACCCGGCCGCTGGAGGACCTCGAGCCGATGACGGCCGGAGCGCTGCGGCGTTTCCTCGACACGTACTCGGTCGTGCCCGATCTGCCGGTCGCGGTCTCGCTGCGCGGCTTCGCCCGGGTCTTCGTCCGGGGCGACGAGAACGACACCCGCTCGCTGACCCGCGCCGTGCTGGCACAGCTCGCCGTCTTCCACGCGCCGGACGACCTGATCATCGCCGTCTGCGCCGGGGCGGAACGCGGGAACGAGTGGGAGTGGGTCAAGTGGCTGCCGCACAACCTGCACCCGGCCAAGACGGACGCGCTCGGTCCGGTACGCCTGGTCACGACGTCCGGGCCGGACATGGAAAAGCTGCTGGAGGACGTGATCGGCAACCGGTCCCGGTTCAGCCCGACCGCGATCAGCACGAGCGCGCCGCACGTCGTCCTGGTGCTCGACGGCGTCGATCTTAAGGGAGCCACCCAGCTCGACGACGGCATCGACGGCGTTACCGTTCTCGACCTCGACGAGACGCCGCCGCGGCTGCTGGACCGTTCGCTCCTGGTACTCGACATCCAGGCCGCGGGCGGCCAGCGCGAGCTGCACACGTACGGGATGGACCACGCGGCCGACGTGGGAACGCCGGACCGGCTCGGCGCGGCGGAGGCGGAGGCGGTCGCCCGCCGGTTGGCACCGCTGCGGCTTGCCGCGATGTCCAAGTCGGCCGACACGCCGCTGGCCGCGGAACTCGGCCTGGCCGATCTGCTCGGCATCGCCGACCCGGAGAGCTTCAGCGTGGCACAGAGCTGGCTGCCCCGCCCCAATCGGGACAAGCTGCGGGTGCCGATCGGCTTGGGCGCCGACGGCGGCGTGATCGAGCTGGACCTCAAGGAGTCCGCGCAGGACGGCATGGGCCCGCACGGGCTGCTCATCGGCGCCACCGGTTCCGGCAAGTCCGAGCTGCTGCGAACGCTGGTTCTGGCGCTGGCGGCGACACACTCGTCGGAGACGCTGAACTTCGTGCTCGTCGACTTCAAGGGCGGCGCGACGTTCTCCTCTTTGGACCGGCTGCCGCACACCGCCGCCGTGATCACCAACCTGGCCGACGAGCTGCCGCTGGTCGACCGGATGACCGACGCGATCGACGGGGAACTGATCCGGCGGCAGGAGCTGCTGCGCCGGGCGGGCAACTACGCCAGCCTGCGCGACTACGAGAAGGCACGTCTCGGCGGCGCGGCGCTGCCCCCGTTGCCGTCGTTGCTCGTGGTGTGTGACGAGTTCTCGGAGTTGCTCTCCGCCAAGCCGGACTTCATCGACCTGTTCGTCCAGATCGGACGGCTCGGCCGGTCGCTCGGCGTGCACCTGCTGCTGGCCAGCCAGCGCCTCGAGGAGGGGCGGCTGCGCGGGCTCGACACCCACCTGTCGTACCGGATCGGGCTCCGGACGTTCTCCGCGCTGGAGTCGCGCGCCGTGCTGGGTGTGCCGGACGCCTACGAGCTGCCCCGCTCGCCCGGCCACGGTTACCTGAAGTTCGGCACCGAGCCGATGGCGCGGTTCAAGGCCGCGTACGTCTCGGGGGTCTTCCGCAAGGCCGGCGCCCGTGGCGCCGGTGCGGCCGGTGTGGGCGAGGCGCCGCAGGTCCTCACGTACTCGACGCGGTACGTGCCTGCGCCCGCGCCGGTGGAACCGGTTTCGACCGAGCCCGCGGAAGTGCCGGCCGGGGAGAGTGTGCTGGACGTGATGGTGGACCGGCTGGCCGGCCAGGGACCACCCGCGCATCAGGTCTGGCTGCCGCCGCTGAACCAGTCCGCGGCCCTGGACGAGCTGCTGGGCCCGGTGGCCGCCGACCCGGTCCGGGGAATGGCGTTCGCGAACCCGGAACTGCACGGCGCGCTGCAGGTGCCGATCGCGCTCATCGACAAGCCGCGCGAGCAGCTGCGCGACGTGATGTGGCTGCAGCTGGCCGGTTCCGCCGGGCATGTCGCGATCGTCGGCAGCACGCTGGGCGGAAAGTCGACCGCCGTACGCACGCTGATCTGCGGCCTGGCGCTCACCCACACGCCGGCCGAGGTGCAGGTCTACTGCCTGGACTTCGGCGGCGGCTCGCTCGCCGGAGTCAAGGATCTGCCGCACGTCGGCGGGGTGTCCGGGCGGCTGGACGCGGTGGGCGTACGCCGGACGGTCGGTGAGATCGCCACCCTGCTCACCGATCGCGAGCAGCGGTTCGCCGATCTCGGCATCGACTCGATGAGCTCGTACCGCCAGCGCCGGGCCAACGCCTCCGCCGGTTTGGGCGCCGGCATCCCCGGCGGCGACCCGTTCGGGGATGTGTTCCTCGTGGTCGACGGCTGGTTGACGCTCCGCAAGGAGTACGAAGAGCTGGAGCCGGTGATCACCGACATCGCCACCCGCGGCCTGTCGTACGGCATTCATGTGGTGGCGACCGCGACGCGGTGGATGGACTTCCGGCCCGGCATCCGGGATCTGTTCGGATCCCGGCTCGAGCTGCGGCTCGGCGATCCGACCGACTCCATGGTCAACCGGCGCGCCGCGGTCAGCGTCCCGGAGAAGCCGGGACGCGGCATCGTGGAACACCCGACCGACAAGAACAAGAGCCTGCACGTGCTCACCGTGCGGCCCGAGCTGAGCACGCTGCCGGACACCGCCGCGCTGGTCAAGCAGATCGCCACCAGCTGGACCGGGCCGTTGGCCCCGCGGGTGCGCCTGTTGCCGGCGTCGTTGCCGTACGGCGAGCTCGACCTCGACCGCAGCTCCGGCCTGCGGCTGCCGATCGGCATCTCCGAGTCGGACCTGCAACAGGTCGAGATCGACTTCGGCGGCGACCCGCACTTCCTGCTGTTCGGCGACGCCGAATGCGGCAAGTCGTCCTTCCTGCGTGCGCTTGCAACGACCGTGACGCGCCGGTTCACGCCGGAGCAGGCGCGGATCATCCTGGTCGACTACCGGCGCAGCCTGATGGACCTGCCCGAGTCCGAGCACCGGATCGGGTACGGCATGCAGGCGACCAAGACGCTCGAGCTGATGGAGTCGGTCGCCGGCTACATGCAACGCCGGCTGCCCGGTCCGGACGTGACCGCGCAGCAGCTCCGGGAACGGTCGTGGTGGCAGGGACCCGAGCTGTTCGTGCTGGTCGACGACTACGACCTGGTGGTGTCCGGCCCGACCAACCCGCTGCAGCCGCTGCTGGAGTACCTGCCCCAGGCCCGTGATGTGGGCCTGCACCTGGTGATCACCCGCCGGGCCGGAGGCGCCAGCCGATCCCTGTACGAGCCGGTGATCCAGCGGCTCCGCGAGCTGTCGTCGCCCGGTCTGGTGATGTCCGGGCCGTCCGACGAGGGTGCGCTGATCGGCCCAGTCAAGCCCGCGCTGCTGCCGCCCGGCCGCGGTCGTCTGCTCACCCGGCGCGAGGGCGTACGCCTGATCCAGCTCGCCCACCTCCCCGTCGGGTAATCCCCGCGATCTTGGAGTTGTGGTTGGCCTTTCGCGGGCTTCGTCCGCTTTCCGGCCA
>DATBGW010000127.1:0-17062 GCA_036557765.1 Actinoplanes sp. | reverse complement strand
CGGGCCTGTTCCGGCTGAACACCCAGAAGTACAAGAGCCCGATCCTGGCCTCGTCGACCGACGGCGTCGGCACCAAGCTGGTGATCGCCCAGCAGCTCGACATCCACGACACGATCGGCATCGACCTGGTCGCCATGGTCGTCGACGACCTGGTGGCCTGCGGCGCCGAGCCGCTGTTCCTGCTCGACTACATCGCCTGCGGCGAGGTGGTGCCCGACAAGGTCGCCGAGATCGGCGCGGGCATCGCCGACGGATGCCGATACGCCGGCTGCGCCCTGCTCGGCGGCGAGACGGCCGAGCACCCGGGCGTGCTGCGCCCCGACGAGTACGACGTCTCGGCCACCGGTGTCGGCGTGGTCGAGGAGAGCGAGATCCTCGGCCGGGACCGGGTCGAGGTGGGCGACGCGGTGATCGCGATGCGCTCGTCCGGCCTGCACTCCAACGGCTACTCGCTCGTCCGGCACGTGCTGCTGGGCGCCGGCCGGATGCGGCTCGACTCGGTGGTCGACGACTTCGGCACGCAGCGCACCCTCGGCGAGGACCTGCTCACCCCCACCAAGATCTACGCGAAGGACTGCCTGGGCCTGATCGAGGAGACCGAGGTCCGCGCGTTCTCGCACGTCACCGGCGGCGGCATCCCGGGCAACCTGGTGCGGGTGCTGCCCGATCACGTGGACGCGGTGGTCGACCGCTCGACCTGGCGCCCGCAGCCGATCTTCGACCTCATCCAGGCCAAGGGCCGGATCGACGACGGCGAGATGGAGGCCACGTTCAACATGGGCGTGGGCATGTTCGCGGTGGTGTCGGCCGAGGACGCCGACCGGGCGATGGCCTACCTCACCGGCCGTGGCGTCGAGGCCTGGCAGGTCGGCGAGATCATCGAGGGCACCGGCGCCGTGCAGATGGTCGGTCAGCACACCCGAGGGTGAGGAATTCTCACTGAGCACCTAGCCTGACGGAAGCCGGGACATCGGCGGACGGAGGTGGGCAGTGGGTGCGCAGCAGCCGATCGGCTGGAGCGGGATGCGCGGCATCGCGACGGTGCCCACCTACGTAGTGATGCAGCCGACGACGCTGTGCAACCTCGACTGCTCGTACTGTTACCTGCCCTTTCGCCGGGACGATCAGCGGATGCCGGTGACCGTGGCCGAGGCGGTCGCGGTGTCGGTGAACGCCTGGGCGCGTACCGGGCGGTTCTCGGTCGTGTGGCACGGCGGCGAGCCGCTCGCCGCGGGCCGCGACCGCTTCGCGGCGCTGCTGGCGCCGTTCGACGGGTGCGTCGAGCACCACATCCAGACCAACGCGACGCTGATCGACGACGCCTGGTGCGAGTTCTTCGCCGACCGCGACATCCGGGTGAGCGTGAGCGTCGACGGGCCGGAGCAGCGCAACGGTGACCGGGTGAACCGCGGCGGTCACCCCGCGTATGACAGGATTTCCCGCGGCATCGGCGCGCTGCGCCGGCACGGCATCCCGTTCTCCGCCCTGTGCGTGGTCGGCCGGCCCGAGCCCGGTCTGGCCGCCGAGCTGTATGACTACTTCCTCGATCTCGGCTGCGACGTGCTCGGCATCAACGTCGAGGAGCTGGAAGGAGTCAACACCCGCGCCAACCGTCATCCCGCCGAGGCGGTGCGGGCGTTCTGGGCGGAGCTCGTCGCGGCCTGGCGCCGCGATCCGCGGATCCACCTACGGGAGATCGAGTGGTCGCTGCGGTACGCGGGCGCCGTGCTCGACGGCACCGCCGACGAGGTGCTGCCGCGCCGGCTGGACCCGATCCCGACCGTCGCGTACGACGGCTCGGTGGTGCTGCTCTCACCGGAGCTGGCCGGCTTCTCCGACCCCCGGTACGGCGACTTCACCAGCGGTAACGTGCTGGTCACGCCGATGGATGACATCCTGGCCGGTGCCATCCGGACCCCGTGGATCCGCGAGTTCCTCGACGGGGTCGAGGCGTGCCGGTCCACTTGCCCGTACTTCGGCTTCTGTGGCGGAGCACACGCCGCGAACCGCTACTTCGAACGCGGCCGGTTCGACGTCACCGCGACCGACCACTGCCGTAACAGCAAGATGCGACTACTGGAGGGAGTGCTCGACCATGCCCGAGATCACGAACCCACGGCCGTCTGACCGCGCGGAGACCGATCCCGTCACGGCACGTGTCAACGACGCTCGCGCCGGTCTGGCGGCGCTGCTCCAGGAAGCGGAAGTCGCACGCCGGCAGCGTGCCGAGAGCACGTCGGAGGACGGAACGGCCGTGTGCGCCTGGAACCACTTCGAGAACATCCCGACGTTCTACAACTGGAACAACCGCCCGCGTTGAAACATCGGCTGAAGCCCGTCAGGGCTTCAGCCGATCGACCACTGCGCGCACTGGAGAGCACGCGGTGATGCCGCGTGCTCCTGTGCAATACGGGTCAGCGCCTTGTCGGCGACCAGGAATCCTGGTCGTCTTCCGCGTCGTCCTCGTCGTCGTCGACGAACTCGTCGTTGTCGTCGTCGAAGCGATGGTCGGACTTACCGGCACCCGCCAGTTCGCGCTGCAAGGCGGTGAGGTCGGTGTTCGGGGAGTGGTATTTCAGCTCCCGCGCCACCTTCGTCTGCTTGGCCTTTGCACGGCCGCGCCCCATGGCTCGACCCCCTCGCACAGAATTCGGGGCAGCCCGAAGGCGGGCCCCGATGACGTCAGGCATCTCTCGTGGCTCTTACGGTACATGCACGATGCCGCCTTCGGCACCTCGGGTTGCGTGTGACACGGCAGCCAGTTGGCTATGCCGGACCCTTCATCGGAGGTAGATGGACCGGAGCCGGCCTACCTCGGCCATCCGCCGCTCGGCCAGCCGGTCGGCGGCCACCGCCGGCGGCACGCCCTCGTCGGCGGCCAGCCGCAGGATCCGCCGGGTGGTGTCGAAGATGCCGGTCGCGCGCAGCTTGGCGCGTTCGAAGTTGAAGCCCTCGATCTCGTCGGCCACCTGGATGACGCCGCCGGCATTGACGACGTAGTCCGGTGTGTAGAGGATGCCGCGGTCCTCCAGCAGCTTCTCGATGCCCGGGTGCGCGAGCTGGTTGTTGGCGCCGCCGGCGACCACCTTGGCGCGCAGCGCCGCGACGGTGTCGTCGTCCAGCGCGCCGCCGAGCGCACACGGCGCGTACACGTCGATGTCGGACGTGATCAAGGCTTCGGTGTCGGCGACCAGGTCGATCTGCGGGTACGTCGTGCGGGCCCACTCCAGCGCAGCGGGATTGACGTCGGTCGCGACCACCGACCCGCCGTCCTCGATGAGGTGTCCGGCCAGCCACTTGCCCACCTTGCCGAGCCCGGCGATGCCCACCCGGCGGCCGGCAAGCGTCGGGCTGCCCCACGTGTGCTCTGCCGCGGCCCGCATGCCCTGGAAGACGCCCCAGGCGGTGAGGATCGAGGAGTCGCCGGCGCCACCGTGCTCGACGCTGCGGCCGGTCACGAACCGGGTCTCCCGGGCCACCACGTCCATGTCCGCGACGTAGGTGCCGACATCGCACGCCGTGTAGTAGCGGCCGTTCAGGGACTGCACGAAGCGCCCGTACGCCCGCAGCAGCGCCTCGGTCTTCAGCTGCGCGGGATCACCCCAGATCACCGCCTTGCCACCGCCGAGATCCAGACCGGCGAGCGCGTTCTTGTAGGCCATCGCGCGCGACAGTTGGAGCACGTCGGCGAGCGCGGCCTCCTCCGTTTCGTACGGGTAGAAACGGGTGCCGCCGAGCGCCGGGCCCAGCGCTGTCGAGTAGATGCTGATGATCGCCTTCAGGCCGGTGGGCCGGTCCTGGCAGAAGACGACCTCTTCGTGCCCTTCACCTTCGGTTCCGTCGCCGCTGACGAACACGCCCATGGCTGCTCTCCTGATCGCTGTCGCCCTCGTGAGGCTTGTTGTACCCGGCTGGGTGTGCCGGATATCAACGAGACTAGTCGCGGTCCCCGCGTCGTTGATTGACTCCACGCGGGGAGTGGGATCACGGCGATTTCGTGAAAGGATCGCGCCGTGCCGTCACTGTTCGCGTCGTACCTGCGGGTTTACGAACCGCTGACCGCCTTCGACCGTGACCGCCAGATTTTCTGGCGCCGGTACGCCCGGGAGGGCCGCGATCTGGGCCTGGTGGAGGGTCCGGTCCGGCAGCGCGCCGCCGTCCTGGAGGCACTCGGCGCGGGCTGGACCCGCCTGCCGGACCTGCCCGACGAGGCGTATGTGCTGCAGTGGGGCGAATCGCTGCTGGTCTGTCCGTGGAACCTGCGCCTGCGGGTGGCCGAGGCGGCGTTGAACGCCCGGGACGGCGTGCCGAGCGTGCTCGCTGACGCGTTCGTACCGCCGGTGCTTGCCGGCCAGGCGCGGGCGATCGTGGAGGACTGGCGCAACGGTGCCAAGGTGCTCGAACGCGGCGTTCCGCGGGTGCATGAGCAGATCGCCACGTGGGGGGTGCCGCTGCGGTGGTTCGTCTTCGTGGACCTGGACGAGCGGGACTACGTGGACTCCGACACCCGCCGGGCGCTGCGCTACCGGACCGAGATATCCAAGGCGCGGCGGCGCGCGCACCGTGCGGTGTCGGTGCTGCGTAAGACGCTGGGCGACGCCCCGATCACCGAGGCGGTCGAGGAGGGCACCCGGTGGCTGGAGGAGTTCCATCCGCGCTCCATCGTGGAGCTCGACTACGGCGGACTGGTGAATCTGCTGCCGGAGAGTGATCTGGCACAGGACGATTCACCCGGTCTGGTGGCGGCCGGTCTGTCGGCGCTGTCCCGCGGCGACGCGGACGCCGCGACGGAGGCGTACGAAAAGCTGGTCGCGCGGTGGCGAGCAGTGCAGTTGCTGGAGCGATGCAACTGACCCCCACACCACCCGCTGCGACCCCCACACCCGAAGCCCCCGCGATCTTGGAGTTGTGGTTGCCTTTTTGTCCCATGTCAGCCGTTCTATTCCAACCACAACTCCAAGATCGACGGGCGGCTGGGGGAGGGATCGTGAGGCGGATCGGGAGAGGGACGAAGCGGTATGAACCACCGGCCCAGAGAGCGCTTTCGACGCGAATACGGTTCGTAATGGGCGTGGACCGAAGCGTGATTTTCGGTCCAAACGAGACACTATCTGGCGTAGAAAACACGCAAAAATCGGGCATGGTTCATCCGTCCATCTAGCGACGTTCGGCCGTTCGGCCCATGTCGGACATCGGGGACTAGCCGGACCATGAGAGACGCACCGGCCGGCGGGACCCCGGCCGATGTCCTTAGGCACCTGTGGAGGAGTGACCGATGGCATCGCGTACGCACGATCCTGAGCCGCTACTAACGCCGGCCGAGGTGGCGTCGATGTTCCGTGTCGACCCGAAAACCGTTACCCGGTGGGCGAAGGCGGGCAAACTCAGCGCCATTCGAACGCTGGGTGGACACCGCCGTTACCGGGAATCGGAGGTTCGAGCTCTGCTGCAGGGACAGATACCCACGCAGCGCCAGGGCGACTGACCGCAGTCGACGCAGGGATCGTCGCAAGGGGCGAACGCTGGGGAAGGCGATCGCCCCTTCTTCGTGCCATTCGACCGGCTCGACCTCTCGCCGACCTTGGAGTTGTGGTTGGCACGAATCGTGCGTAAGGCCGCGTAAGGGCAACCACAACTCCAAGATCGCGGGGAACGATCATGGATCGTGGCCGACGGTCATCGATCGCCGGGAACGGTCATGGATGAGCCGGTGATCGGCGACGCGTTCGGGGAGATGATCCGCGACGCGTACGCGGTACGCACCGGAGTCGGACCGCGACCGCTGGCCGGCGGCCGGCGCCCGGTCCCGGTGATCGAGGTGATCGAGCGGGACGACGGCCTGATCAACGGCGCGCCGGCCGATCACTATCTCGGCGAGCCGGAGGAGTGGCAGCCGCACGACCACCGGGCACTACGGTTGGTCCGCGGCGCCGTTCTGGACGTCGGCACCGGAGCCGGCCGGACGGCGCTCGAACTGCAACGCCGCGGTGTGCCGGTGACCGGCCTGGACACGTCGCCCGGCGCGATCGAGGTGGCGCGCCGGCGTGGCCTGCGGGACACCGTGCTCGCCACGGTCGACGCGTACGCGGCGCGGGCCAATGCCCGGTATGACACGTTCCTGCTGCTCGGCAACAACCTGGGGCTGTTCGAAAGCCGGGAACGCGCGCCCGTGCTGCTCGAGGCGCTGGCCGCGCTCGCCCGGCCACGCGCACGGATCATCGCGCACGGCACCGACCCGTACGGCACCACCGATCCGGTCCACGTGTCGTATCACCGGCGCAACCTCGCACGCGGGCGGCTCGGCGGGCAGTTGCGGCTGCGGCTGCGGTACCGGCTGTCCGCAACGCCGTGGTTCGACTACCTCGTCTGCTCCGCCGACGAGCTGGACTCGCTGCTGACCGGCACGGGGTGGCGGCTGGCCTCGGTGGATGCCGCGGACAAGCCGTACTACCTCGCGGTGATGAAGCGCCGGTAGGCCGAGCGGCCTACACCTCCGGCGGCAGCCCGCCGTCGCCGTCGACCACGGCGTCCGGATTTCCGTCCTGATCCAGATCCACCATCGTGACGTCGACCTTCCCGTCGCCGTCAGTGTCGAACTGGAACAGGTCGGCCTTACCATCGCCGTCGGTGTCGGCGACCCAGACGTCCGGCTTGCCGTCGTTGTTGGCGTCCGTCGCGAGCAGATCCACACGCTCGTCGCCGCGCGTCTCCACGGTGTCCTGCGGCTCGGTCATCTGCGGCATCCCTTCGGTCCGGCGATTGATCCCACACAACGTAGGGTGCGGGCCGCCCCGTCGCCACCCGGCGGATCACGCCATCTAACGTTGGCCGGCATGGACACCGCTTTGCAGCAGCTCTTTCCCACCGGCCCGAACGGCGGAGTGCTCGGTGAACGGCTGGGGGTCGAGATCACCGAGGCCTCTCCGGACCGGGTGGTGGGCACGATGCCGGTCGAGGGCAACACCCAGCCGTACGGGCTGCTGCACGGCGGCGCGTCCTGTGTGCTGGCCGAGACGCTCGGTTCGGTCGGCGCGGCGCTGCACGGGCTGACGGTGGACCGGCCGTTCGCCGTGGGTGTGGACATCAACGCCACCCATCACAAGGCGATCCGCTCGGGCGTCGTCACCGGCGTCGCCACCCCGGTGCACCGCGGCCGTACGGCGGTGACCCACGAGATCGTCATCACCGACGAGGCCGGCGACCGGGTGTGCACCGCCCGGCTGACGTGCCTCTTGCGGGGCGTGTAGCTACTCGGTTCAGCGCGCGATACTTGACGGTTCCACGTACGGTTTCTTTCGTGACGGACGTTCCCCAGCACGCCCTGGACGACGCGGCGCAGGTGCTGCAGTGCGCGCTCAGCGGCGACACCGATGCTCTGGTCGGTACGTTCGACGCGGTCGTGGACCGGTCCGGGGTGGTCGGGGCGTACGACGTGGCCTGGTGTCTCGCCGCCACCATGGTCGGCCGGGACGTGCCCCGAGGCGGCGCCTGGACGCTGGACTTCCCCGGCATCGATGACGCGCGGTACGACAAGCGGTGGGTCGCGCGGTTCGTCAGCGCGTACGTCAACGGCGACATCCCGACCGGCGAGGCGCTGTTCGGCGCCGCGATCGCGGATGGTCAACTGCCGGATTGCCTGCTTGCGCTGGCCGGCTCCACGGTGGCGACGCTGCGCCACCGGGCAGCCTAGAAGTCCTCGCAGTCTCTGAGGTACAGAGCCTTGGCGTACTGCGCCGCGGCGGCCTCGTTGTACATCGACGCCTGTGACATGTACCAACCGTTGTCTGCCAGTGACTTCTTCGCCACCGACGTCCCCGACCAGCGAATGTCAGCATCCACTTCGGACAATCCGCGCGCCTTGAACTGCCGGCGCATCTGCATCTTCCCGGACCGGAACGTCTCCGCGGCCTCTTCGGCCTGCTTCATGCAGGCGAAGCCCTTCTCGCTGAGGGCCTCCGCCAACGTCCAGGCCTCCTTCTCCGCCGGGGTCTTGAACTTGGACACGTCGTCCTCCCACCGATGCCTCGATCTAGAGACCACCCTGATGTACGGCGGCGGCACGTTCAAGAGTTACCTACTCAGGCTGACGGCTCCCAGCTCCAGGGCGAGACCGGCCCGCCACGACGGGTGCTCGGGCCGCCAGCCCAGCACCGCGTGGGCAAGGGCGTTGTCGGCCCCCCGCAGGCCGCCGAGGTAGGCGGCGCCCCAACCACCGGCGGCGAGCCGGACGAGCAGCAGCGGCAACCGCCTGGGCCGGGGGGCGTCGAGCATCTCGGCCATCTCCGGCAGCCAATCGCGGATCGGGACGGTGTCGTCGTCGACGATCCGCGACGTGGACGAACGAGAACACCGACGCCCCTGCTACCCGATTCCTTGGACGAGGATCCGCCGCACCCCGCACTCCCGGGCGGCATCCAGCAGGTGCCGGGTGCCCTCGGTGCGCAGCCGGTTGGTGAGCGCGAACTCGGTCCTCATCCGGCGAAGGTTCAGCCGGGCGGGGATCGCGGTGAGCATGTTGACGACGCGTCGGGGCGAACCGCACGCACCGCGGCGAACACCGCCTCCCGGTCGAGCGCGTTCACCGCGAGCGTTCCGGGTGCGGACGTCGAACGTGCCAGTCCGACGACGTCGTGGCCGGCCACCGCCAACTGCGGGACGAGCTGGCGTCCGATCACTCCGGTCGCGCCCGCCACCAGTACCTTCATGATTCCTCCCGAGGTTGTTCGTGGACCGAGATGATCGGCAGTCCGAGGTCGCGGATCTTCGTCAGCAGCCCGTGCAAGGCCGACTGGTCGGCCACCGGCCCGGTGATGACGCTCTCGCCCGGCCGTTCGGCGCGGACGTCCATGCCTTCGAACCAGGACGACCAGGAGGGGTCCAGGACCCCCCGCACTCGTACCGCGTAGACGGTCGATGCCACCGGCCAGACGTTAGGCACCGGTGGGGATGCGGCCATCCCGCCGAAGTGGGACGAGTGGTGGGAACCGGCGCCGTGCGAGGATTCGATGGGAGGCGATATGGGCGAGGCAGAAGGAGCCGGCCCGCCGCGCGACCTGCTGCTCGCGACGTTGCTGGTGGTGGACGACTACCACCTGATCCAGGATCCGGCCGTGCACCGGTCCGTCGCGTTCCTGTTGGAGCACCTTCCGGCGTCGCTGCACCTGGTGCTCGCCGGCCGGCCTATGCCCTGCCCCTGGTGGACGGGCTGGTCGTGCTCGGTCAGATCCGGCTGGCCCAAGGCGACCGGTCCGGGGCGGTGGCCGCGATCGAGGAAGCCGCGACCGTGCTGCCGGAAGCGGGCGACCGTCGCGTACCGATCGGGGCGGGGCGGGTTGAGCTGGCGTTCGCGCTGGGCGATGTGGACGCAGCCGCGGACTGGATCCGCGGACGCGGTGTGTCCGTCGGAGACGAGCCGATCTATCCCCGAGACGGCGAGCACCGGCTGCTGGCCCGGGTGCTGATCGCTCGTGGCGACGCACGGTCGGCGGTGCCGATGCTGGACCGCTGGCGTGCCTTGGCCGCCGCCCAGGGCCGTACCGGCGACATCATCGCCACGCAGGTGCTCGCGTCGGTGGTGCACTCGGCCGGCGGCGACGAGGCCGCCGCGCGGGAGGCGCTGGCCGACGCGCTCATCCTCGCCGCGCGGGAGGGTCACCTGCGGGTGTTCCTCGCCGAGGGCGCTCCGCTGGCGGCGGTGCTGCGGGGACTGCTGGTCGACCGGCGACTGGAGCAGATGGCCGGGACCGTCGCGCGGGCCCGGGCCCTCGGCCTGCTGGACTGAATTACACCGCCGGTTCCACTTCGGTGTGACGCCGTCCGTATCCGGCGTTCCTAACGTGTCCTCCAACGGCGATCGAGGAGGACCGATAAATGAACGCACAGATGCCCGAGCATGCCGACGTCGTGGTGGTCGGCGCGGGGCCCACCGGGCTGCTGCTGGCCGGGGATCTCGCCGAGGCCGGCGTGCGGGTCGCTCTGCTGGAGCGGCGCGCCGCGGAGTCGAACCTCGCCCGAGCGTTCGCGGTGCACGCCCGGACGATGGAACAGCTGCAGATCCGTGGCGTGGCCGCCGAACTGGCGGCGACCGGCACGACCATATCCCGGCTGGTGCTCTACGGCCGGGCCGCGATCGACCTCTCGCGCCTGCCCAGCCGGTTCCCATCACTGCTGATCACGCCCCAGTCCCGCACCGAGGAGGTGCTGACCCGCCGGCTCCGTCGGCTCGGATTGCCGATCACGGGTGGCACCGAGGTCATCGGCCTCACCCAGGATGCGACCGGCGTGGAGGTGCGCGCCCGTACCGCGGACGGCGGTTCGCGCCGCTACCGGGCGTCGTATGTGGTCGGTGCGGACGGCGTGCACAGCGCCGTACGCACCGCGCTCGGGCTGCCGTACCCGGGCCGCTCCGTGGTGCGGTCGCTGATGCTGGCGGACGTCCGCCTGACCGATCCGCCGGCCGACGTCCTGACCGTCAACGGCGTCGGCGACGCGTTCGCGTTCGTCGCGCCGTTCGGGGACGGCTGGTACCGCGTGTTCGCATGGAACCGCCGGCACCAGGTCGCGGACTCCGCCCCGGTCGAGCTGTCCGAGGTCCGCGAGGCCACCCGCCGGGCGCTCGGCACGGACTTCGGCATGCACGACCCCCGCTTCCTCTCGCGGTTCCACAGCGACGAGCGGCAGGTCCCGGCCTACCGGACCGGACGCGTGTTCCTCGCCGGGGACGCAGCGCACTGCCACTCCCCGGCCGGCGGCCAGGGCATGAACACCGGCATGCAGGACGCGGCCAACCTGGGCTGGAAGCTCGCCGCCGCGGTGACCGGCTGGGGTAGTGAGGACCTGCTGGACTCCTACCACGCCGAACGTCATCCGGTGGGCCGGCAGGTGCTGCGCAGCAGTGGGCTTCTGGTGCGGCTCGCCCTGATCCAGCCCCGGTGGGGCCGGGCCGCTCGCAATGCCATCACCGCCGCGGTCCTCGGCATCGCGCCGATCTCCGCCCGGATCGCCGGTTCGCTGTCCGCGATCGGCGTGCGCTACCCCGCGCCACCCCACGCGGATTCGCGGGTCGGCACCCGTGTCCCGGACGTTGAGCTCCGCGACGGGCGCACGCTGGCCGAGGCGTTGCGCGGCGGGCGCTTCGTCCTACTCGGACAGCCGGTCGGGGGCCTTCCGCATCAGGTGGACGCGGCGCAGCCGCGCTCCGGTGGCGACCCCGGCACCCTGACGCTGGTCCGCCCGGACGGCTATGTCGGCTGGGTGGGCACCGCCGATCGCTTCCCCGCCTGGGCAGGCGAGTACTTCCGGACCTCATCACACGAGTTGATTGGAGAACAGCCATGACGTCGATCCACACCATCCGGCCGGACAACCGGCGGACATGGACCCGGGCACGCAACAGCCGGGGCAGGTTCGCCATCGTGCTGGCCGCGATGGCCGCCGCCTCGGCCGGCTGGGCCATCGCCAAGCCGCTGCTCGGCATCGACCTGACCGTCGCGACGGGCGCCGGAACCACCACGGTGGAGGCGTTGACCGCGACCCTGGTCAGTCTGGGTGCCGGGTTCGCCGCGTGGGCGCTGCTGGCCGTCCTCGAGCGGCTGACCTCCCGGGCGCGCACGGTGTGGACCGTGATCGCCGTGGTGGTCTTTCTGGTCTCGCTGACCGGGCCGTTGGGCGCCGTGACCACTGCGGGAATGGTCGCCCTGATGACTCTGCACACCGTCGTCGCCGTGATCCTCATCGTCGGACTGCGGCACTTCACCTCCGCGCCCGAAGGAGGCCGGTCATGAACACGTCTCTGGCGTCCCTGACACCGGTGGAGGCCAGCCTCTACCTCACCCAGTGCGGCCGTGCCCTCGACAGCCGCCGGCTGCGTCCGTTCCTCGGCGACACGACGGCCGGCGAGATCGCCGACAGGATCGGCCTCGACTGCTCGCGGTTCCCGATGCCCGCCAGCTCGGTCACCGACATCGCGCTCCGCGCCAAGAAGCTCGACGGCGTGGTCCGGGGATTCACGGCCCGGCACCCCGACGCAGTGGTGCTCGATCTGGGCGCCGGCCTGGACAACCGGATGGCCCGGGTCGCGCCGCCCGCCGGGGTGGACTGGTACGACGTCGATTTCCCGGAAGTCGCCGCGCTCCGCGCCGACGCCATCGGGCCGGAGGCGAAGGCGCATGCCATCGCCGCGGATCTGACCGACCCCGGCTGGCTGGACGCCGTCCCCACCGGACGACCCGGCGTGATCGTCGCCGATGGCCTGATCGCCTTCCTCACCCGGGACGCGTTCGTGACGTTGCTGCACCGGCTCGTCGACCACTTCCCGAGCGGCGAGATCGCGTTCAACGGATACACGCGGTTCCACATGTGGGTGCTGAAGCGATACCGGGGCACCGCGTCGATCAAGGACGTCGTCGCCAATCCGGGATTCGACGATCCCCGCGAGCCGGAGCGCTGGGAACCGAGGCTCCGGCTCGCCCAGGAGATCCTTCTGACCCGGGCGCCGGAGGTGGCGGCGTACCCGACGGCCTTGCGCCTGTGGACCCGGCTGGCCGCACACAGCACCGCACTGTCCCGGCGCGGCACGACCGTCCTGCGTTACCGGTTCCCGGCATGACCGAGCCGGGCGGCCCGGGAGTCGAGGTAGCGCTGTTCCGGGATGCTGAGCGTGCGCCGCGCCGCCAGACGGTACTGGCGGCACGCGCCGTCGGCGTCGCCGGCCATCTCCAGCAGGTGACCGCGTACCGCGGCCACCCGGTAGTGCCCGGCCAGCGCGGGATCCGTTTCGGCGGCCTGCAGCTCGGCGAGCGCCACCACCGGCCCGTCGACCATGGCGAGGGCCACGATCCGGTTCAACGTGACCATCGGCCCAGGCGCGAGCCGTTTCAGCAGCCCGTACAGAATCAGGATCTGCGGCCAGTCGGTCAGCTCGGCGCGCGGCGCCTCGTCGTGCACGGCGGTGATCGCGGCCTGGACCTGGAACGGCCCGATGGGCGCGGTCCGCAGCGCCCCGGTGATGAGCTCCACGCCCTCGGTGATGGCCGTCGCGTTCCACAGGCCGCGGTCCTGCTCGGCGAGCGGCACCAGGCCACCGTCCGGTCCGACGCGCGCCGGCCGGCGCGCGTCGGTGAGCAGCATGAGCGCCAGCAACCCGGCCACCTCGCCGTCGTCCGGCACTTGCGCACGTAGCTGCCGGGTGAGCCGGATCGCCTCGCCGGTCAGCTCCACCCGGCTGAGCTGTGGGCCGGAGCTCGCGGTGTGACCCTCATTGAAGATCAGATACAGAACGTGCAGAACGGCGGTGAGCCGGCTCGCGCGATCAGCGGGTGGTGGCATCCGGAACCGCGCGCCGCTGTCCCGGATCCGCTGCTTGGCGCGGCTGATCCGCTGACCCACCGTGGCTTCCGGGACGAGAAGCGCGCGGGCGATCTCGGCCGTGGAAAGGCCACCGACCGCCCGCAGCGTCAGGGCCACCTGAGAGACCGGCGTCAGCGACGGATGGCAGCAGAGCATCAACAGCGTCAGGGAGTCGTCGGCCTCGGACACCGGACCCGGATCCGGCTCGGCGAGCACGGCCTCCTCCCGCCTCCGGCGGGCCGTGTCGCTGCGCAGCATCTCGATGCGGCGCCGGGCCGCCACCGTGATCAGCCAGTTGCGCGGTTGATCGGGTACGCCCTCCGCCGGCCACTTCTGTGCGGCCGCCACCAGCGCCTCCTGCACGGCGTCCTCGCAAGCGTCGAAGTCGCCGTACCGGCGCACCACCGCGCCGAGGACCTGCGGCGCGTACTCCCGCAGCAGGTCCTCGAGCCGACGGTCGGTCACAGCACAACCTTCGTTCGCGACTGCGGGGCTCGCAGGCTTCGCTTGCTCACTCCTCGCACTCACAGGTCCCATTCGCTCATGTCGAGAATCGGGCGCACCTCGACCTCGGTGATCGCGGCGTCCGGCACCTTGGCGGCCCACGCCACTGCTTCGTCCATGCCGGCGCAGTCGATCAGATAGAAGCCGGCGAGGTGTTCCTTCACCTCGGCATAGGGCCCGTCGGAGGCGATCGTCCGGCCGGCACGGACGGACACCCACTTCGCCAGGGTGGGATCGGCCAGGCCCTCGGAGGCGACATGCACGCCGGCCTCGGCCATCTCGTCGTTCAGCTTCAGGTGGGCGTGCCCGAAGTCCATCTGCTGTTCCTCGGTCATCTGATCCCAGGCGGCGAGCGACCTCTCGTTGGACTGAATGAGGATCACGTACTTCATTTTTTTCCTCCCTTTCTCGCCCGGGACGTCGAAGCCGGCTGTCCGGCTTCTACATCCGGGTAAGAACCGACACCACCGTTGCAGAGGAGATCGTGATGCCATCCACCGACGAAACCGAGATCCGTGAGCTCATCGAGGCCCGGGCGGCCGCGCTGAAGACCGGCGACGTCGAGACCATCGTGTCGTACTACGCGCCCGAGGTCGTCCAGTTCAGCCTGGCACCGCCACTTCAGCAGACCACCGATGCCCGGAACCCCGAGCAGCTGCGGGCCTGGATCGCCACGTTCGAGGCGCCGCCGACTCGCGAGGTCACCCGGTTGCAGGTCAGCGGCGGTGCGGACGTCGCGTTCGCGACCAGCCTCGACTGCCTGTCCGCGACGCCCAAGGGCATGACCGACAGCTTCAGCCTGTGGCATCGCGTCACCCTGGGACTGCGCAGGATCGACGACCGGTGGCTGATCACGCACGAGCACCAGTCGGTGCCGTTCGAGATGGATGGCTCGTTCCAGGCCTCCGTCGGTCTCCGGCCCTGACCGGTTGCCCTATGCGCGCGGGCGCACCTGCGCGCGCAGAGCGTCCAGATCCATGCTCGTCCAGTGCTCGACGATCTTGCCGTCGCGTACCCGCATGATGTCGATGAACTCCCACTCGACGCGGTTGCCCGATGGCGGCAGGTCCCACAGCTGCCCGGTGTGCGTCCCGCGGAACGTCTTGCGCGTCGCGACGAGGTCTCGCTCAGCGAGCTGCTCGTCGACGTGCATGGTCGCGTCCGGGAATCCCTCGAGCAGCATGCCGTAGAACCGCTGGAAGCCGGCGGCCGGGCGACCGGGCGTCTCCTGGATCGGCTGTCCGCCGGGCTTGTAGTGGTTGACGAACTCCGGGTGGAAGATCTCGTCAGCGAACGAGAGATCGTGCTGGTTCTGGCACACCTCCACGAAGCTGGCCACGACCTTCTTGTTCTCCTCATGTGACACAGCAGGCTCCCATACAGGTCGGCGCTTCTGGGCGGCTCCATGCCGAGTGGTGCCAGTGTCCCTTACCTGGGGAGCCCGGCAGACGTCAACCGCGACGCAGCGATCATGTGAGATGGCGGGAACAGGCGTAAAACTTGACGTGTGCAGGAACCGCACTTGAGCGGGGTGCAGCGACTGGCCGCGGCACGAGTGGTCAGCGCAGCGGCACGCTTCGCCACCGGTGGCGTCGAGGTTTCCCAGGATGACGCGGTCGCCGAGCTGCAGGCAATCACCAGGGATCCGGTGGCGCTGGGCTACGCCCTCGGCGTCTTTCTTCACCGCGCCGAAACGGACTCCGCCACCAATCAGGTCTCCGTGGATGCGCTCCGGGCGGCCGGTGCCCAGGAGGACATCGCTGCGACAAAGTTGGCATGGATGCGGTGGCGCGCCGACGTGGAGAGCCACAACTGGATGCGCCGGAGACAGAAAGGCGCAACGTAGGAGGACCGTAGTAGCGGCGGCTTGGCCCTTCTACACCCACCGAACGCCCCGGGACGCTTCGACCCTCGGCTGTTATTGCCGCGGCCTAGGCTCGCGCTGATGGCCAGGGGCGGGGTCGAACCGCCGACCTTCCGATTTCAGTTGGCGATCCTATGTGATGACTGCTGTCGGCCGTCGTGCCCGCCGATCAGCGCCGCAGATCAGCGGTCCGCCGCGATGTCGTCCGGTCTCGTCTTCAACCGCCCGTTGCCAACGCGTGTGTGAGCAATCCGTGAGCACCGCGGCGGCGCCCGAGCAGAGTTGGCGACACCCGAGATGATCGTCGCGCTGGCGTGGCGTCCTTCACGCGGCTGCCGCATCGTCATCGCCTCGCGTAACCGGAGCGGGCTACGGCTGGCCCGGCTGCGCCTCCGCGTCTCCGCGCCGGATCTCCAGGACTCGTGCGACGCCGGGCTGGCCAGGGTCGTCGGTGATCTCTCGGCCGTCGAGCCAGCAGCCGATCACGTGGGCCAGCTCGCCCGGGTGGCTGAAGTTCATCGCGTGCGCCGCGCCCTCGATCACGGCGACCGTCAGGTGCGGCGGCGCCAGGCGGCCAACCTCCTGTATCCGCCACGGCGGCGGCATCAGCGGATCACGGCTGCCGATCACGGCCAGCGTGGGCACCGGCGTGCGCAGGAGCCGTTCCAGCGAGGGGAACCGCATCAGCTCGCCGAACAGGTGCAGGCCGTTCACCGGGCCGAAGCGCAGGTAGTCGGGCACCGCGACCCGAGCCATCCGTGGGCTCTCCCGCACCGCGTCTCGCATGAGCTGCGCGAGGGCCCGGGCGAGCGGCTGGTTGTGCATCCCACCGGCCGGTGACGCGAGCACGATGCCGGCCACCCGCTCGGGTGCGCTGTGTGCGACCTCCAGGGACACCGGGCCGCCCATCGAATTGCCAACGAGAACCACCTGCTGGAGATCGAGCGCGTCGAGGACCTCGAGCAGCGCCCAGGCCAGCGACGGGATCCCCAGGGCATGACCCCAGGCGGCGCTTCGTCCATAGCCGGGCAGGTCGGGGACCACCGTCGTCGCACGATGCGCCAGCGCCCGGGCGGTCGGCAGCAGGTAGCTGCCGGAGATCGCGAAGCCGTGCACGTGCACGAGCGGGATCGTGCCGGGGACCTCGGCCCACGGCAGCTCAACCGGTTCGGACAAGCCTTCCGTGCTTGTCGGGGTACCGGTCGGCGCGTCGGAGTCGATCGGACGTCCCAGCATGGTACGCCGGGGTGGGCTGGTGCGCGCGTTCGCCGCCGTCCCCGAGGACGTGCCGTTGGCCTTTACCGACAGCGAAGCCGCGGCGGTATTGACCGCCGCGGGAGGTGGTCT
>DATBGW010000126.1:0-6228 GCA_036557765.1 Actinoplanes sp. | reverse complement strand
TTTTTTCCATCTAAAGCGCGTAATGCTGCGGCCCTCGCGTGATCTCCTCTGAGAGAGAAGGAGGATCACTGTGCGTACCGTCCTCGTGTGCGTCCGTACCCCGTTGGCGGCCCAGACCGTCGCGTCCACCGCGGCCCGGCTCGGCATGACCGGCGTCGTCCGGACGGCGGTCAGCGAGACCGAGGCCATGATCCGACTGGCCGAACGGCCTGCCGAGGTCGTTCTGGCCGACACCGCCGTGACCCGTCCCGACAGCGTCGGTTTCACCCGGCGCGTCCTAGCCCGTGCGCCACAGGCGCAGGTGGTGCTGTTCGGCGCCGAAGATCCCCGGGTCGCTGCAGCGGCAGTCGCCGCGGGCGCGCGCGGAGTCATCCGTGGCGTCGAGCATGACCTGGTGAGCGTCGTCGCCAAGGCGCTCCTGCTGCTGCTCCTTCCGGTGCGGCCGCAGGGCATGCCGATCAACGGCGCGAACGCCCAGCCGGCCACGGTGGCCGGCGGGGCGCGGAACCACAACTCGACCGCCGCGCGCGGCCCGTACCGCGACGGCATGGGTGGCCTCGGCTCACCGAACGCCGGCGCCGTCCCGGCCATGCTGCCCAACTCGCCGATGGTTCCGGTGCAGCGCGGCGACGCGCTGGATCCGGTGACCGGCCGGCCGGTGTGGCCCGGCAACGACGGAACCGCGGTCAGCGTCGCCGACGCTCAGCCGGCCACCCGGCGGCTCACGCTCACCGAGCGGGAGCTGCAGGTGCTGCGCGGCATGGCCGACGGCAAGAGCAACGCCGAGATCGGGCGCGAGCTGTTCGTGTCCGAGGACACGGTGAAGACCCACGCCCGGCGCCTGTTCCGCAAGCTGGGCGCCCGCGACCGGGCCCACGCGGTGGCGGCCGGCTTCCGCGCCGGCTTAGTAGCGTAACTTCTCGCGGGCTTACTCCGAATCGTCTGTGCCCTCGGTGAGGGTGTCGTGGACGCCGTCGGCGTAGCCGCGGGCGTACTCCCACGTGACGTAGTGGTCGGGGTCCGGGTCGTACGCCGGCTCATGCACGCGCGGGCGCCCCGACGTGAGTAGATGGCGCAGGTTGCCGCGCAACAGGTCCCAGTCGAAGTAGTGCGGCTCGTGGCAGTCCTCGCACTCGATGACCAGCCCGCGGATGCCCGTGGGACTCAACAGCGCCTGGTAGATCTCCAGGTCGGAGAGGTCCTCGAGGACGTCCTGCCGCTCGGCCTCGGTCAGCGGGTCGGAGTCGGCGTCCTCGGTGAGGTCGTCGAGTCCCGCGGACGGGTCGGCGGGGTCGCCGTTGAACGGATCCATGGGCTCTTCCTGCACCTGTTCACCGTACCCACATCCGGGGCTCGGCGCGGGGGTCCATCCTCCGTCGAAAGGTAGGATCCGTGGACATGGAGTCCGCTCGTACCGTTCCGCTCGGCCTGACCTTCGACGACGTTCTTCTGCAGCCCGGTGAGTCGGACGTCGTGCCGAGCCGGGTCCACACGATCACGCGGATGACCCGCAACGTCGAGCTGTCCATCCCGCTGCTGTCCAGCGCCATGGACACCGTCACCGAGGCGCGGATGGCGATCGCGATGGCCCGCGAGGGCGGTATCGGCGTACTGCACCGCAATCTCTCCCTCGAAGACCAGGCCACCCAGGTCGACCTCGTGAAGCGGTCCGAGTCCGGGATGATCACCAACCCGATCACCTGCAGCCCCGACGACACGCTGCGGCAGGTCGACGCGCTGTGCGGGAAGTACCGGATCTCCGGCGTTCCCGTGGTGGACCCGGACGGCATCCTGGTCGGCATCGTCACCAACCGGGACATGCGGTTCGTCACCGACCCGGGCGCCAAGGTCCGCGACGTGATGACCAAGATGCCGCTGATCACGGCGCCGGTGGGCGTGACCAAGGACGAGGCGCTGACCCTGCTCCAGCGGCACAAGATCGAGAAGCTGCCGCTGGTCGATGCCGGCGGACGGCTCCGCGGGCTGATCACCGTCAAGGATTTCACCAAGAGCGAGCAGTACCCGAACGCCGCGAAGGACGCCCAGGGCCGGCTTCGGGTCGCCGCCGCGGTCGGCGTGGGCGACGACGCGTACAAGCGGGCTCGGGCGCTGGTCGACGCGGGCGTGGACGTCGTCATCGTGGACACCGCGCACGGCCATCAGCGCGCGGTCATCGAGATGGTCACGCGGCTCAAGAAGGACACCGCCATCGACATCGTGGGCGGTAACATCGCCACCTTTGCCGGGGCGCTGGCGTTGGTGGAAGCCGGCGCGGACGGTGTCAAGGTGGGTGTGGGTCCGGGCGCGATCTGCACGACCCGGGTGGTCGCCGGCGTCGGCGTACCGCAGGTGACCGCGATCATGGAGGCAAGGCGGGCCTGCGCGCCCGCCGGCGTCCCGGTGATCGGCGACGGCGGCATCCAGTATTCCGGCGACATCGCCAAGGCGATCGTGTCCGGCGCCGACACCGTCATGCTGGGCAGCCTGCTGGCCGGCTGTGAGGAGAGCCCCGGCGACCTGATCTTCATCAACGGAAAGCAGTACAAGCAGTACCGCGGCATGGGGTCACTCGGTGCCATGCAGTCCCGCGGGCAGGGCAAGTCGTACTCCAAGGACCGCTACTTCCAGCAGGACGTCACCGAGGACAAGCTGGTGCCGGAGGGCGTCGAGGGCCAGGTGCCGTACCGTGGACCGCTGTCCCGGGTGGCGCACCAGCTGATCGGCGGGCTGCGCGCCGCGATGGGCTACGTCGGCGCCGAAACGGTGCCGGACTTGCAGGAGCGTGGTCAGCTGATCAGGATTACCGCCGCGGGCTTGAAGGAAAGCCACCCGCACGACATCCAGATGACCGCCGAGGCTCCCAACTACCACTCCCGTTAGAAGGTCGTCATGCGTGACGTGGTCGAGATCGGTCTGGGGAAGACCGCCCAGCGGGGGTACCACCTCGACGACATCGCCATCGTGCCGAGCCGGCGCACCCGCGATGTCGACGACGTGTCGACCGAGTGGCGCGTGGACGCGTACCCGTTCAAGATCCCGTGCGTGGCGCATCCGTCCGACGCCACCATGAGCCCGGCGTCCGCGATCGCGCTGGGCCGGCTGGGTGGGCTCGGCGTGCTCAATGCCGAAGGCCTGTGGACCCGTTACGAAGACCCGACCAAGATCCTCGAGGAGCTGGCCGGGCTGGATGCGGAGGCGGACGCCACCCGGCGGCTCCAGGACGTGTACGCCGAGCCGATCCGCCCCGAGCTGATCGCCGAGCGGGTTCGCGCGATCCGCGAGGGCGGCGTCACGGTGGCCGTCCGGGTTTCGCCGCAGCACACGCTCGCGCTCGCGCCGGTCGTTCTGGACGCCGGTGTCGACCTGCTCGTCATCCAGGGCACGCTGGTTTCCGCCGAGCACGTGTCCACAACGGACGAACCACTGAACCTGAAGGAGTTCATCTCCGACCTCGACCTACCCGTCATCGTCGGCGGCTGCACGGACTACAAGACGGCGCTGCATCTCATGCGTACCGGTGCGGCCGGCGTCATCGTCGGTGTCGGCGCGGATGAATGGTCCACAACGGACATGGTACTCGGCATCCGGGTCCCGATGGCCTCGGCGATCGCCGACGCGGCCGCGGCGCGAAGGGACTATCTGGACGAGACCGGTGGTCGTTACGTCCATCTCATCGCCGACGGTGGCATCTCGACCAGCGGCGACATCGCGAAGGCCATCGGCTGCGGCGCCGACGCCGTAATGCTCGGCGAGCCGCTGTCACTGGCCGAGGGGGCACCCGCCGGCGGCGCGTGGTGGCACTCCGCGGCCAGCCATCCGGCGCTGCCCCGGGGCGGCTTCTGCATCGCCGGCGAGCCGGAGGGGACGCTGGAGGAGCTGCTGTTCGGCCCGGCCACCCGCCCGGACGGCCAGCTGAACCTGTTCGGCGGCCTCAAGCGCGCCATGGCCAAATGCGGCTACCACGACGTCAAGGAATTCCAGAAGGTAGCGCTCGTCCTCGATAGATCTTCATAGACCCTTTCCTCCTTTCCCGGGTCCGTCGTGGTTCGGACCGTCGCTCCCGCCGGAGACCGGGCGCGGGGATCCAGTCGCCTGGCGGCTCCTGAGCGGATCCCCGCGCCCTGCCAGGTCCGTGCGCCCACAATCCCACGTCCGCTTCCCCTTCCCACGAGGAAGCAGAGCGGACGAGTGCGAGGTGGTGGGTCTTTCGGAGCGGCGGAAGCACCCACCGCCTCACATTCGTCCGCTCTGCTTCCCGTCAGGAACCGCACGTAGTCTCGTACGCGTGATGCAGGGCTGGGTAAAGCGTGCTGTGGCGGTGGTGGCCGTCGCGGTGCTCGCCGGGTGCACCGCCGATCGGGCGCCCGCTCCCGCACCGGCCAGCAGTTCGCCGCCCGCGCCGCCGGACTTCCGGCCCGGGTCTGCGGGCATCGGCGACCCGTACCTCCCGACGTACGGCAACGGCGGGTACGACGTCGCCTCGTACGACCTCACGCTCCGCTATACGCCGAAAACGGGTGTGCTGAACGGCACCGCCACTATCGCGGCAACGGCGACGCAGGATCTGTCCCGCTTCAACCTCGACTTCGCACACCTCACCGTGAACGCGGTGGCGGTCGACGGGAAGCCGGCGCAGGCGAAGCATGACGGCAACGAACTCGTCGTCACGCCCGCGTCCGGCATCGTCCGCAGCCGCCCGTTCACGGTGGTGATCCGGTACGGCGGCAAGCCCCAGCCACTCGCCAACAAGGCGCTCGGGGTGGGCGGGTGGTTGCGTACCAAGGACGGCGCGTTCGCGCTTGGCCAGCCGGACTCGGCGAGCAGCTGGTATCCGGTCAACGACCACCCCGCGGACAAGGCCACCTTCGCGCTGACCATGACGGTCCCCAATGGACTCGAGGTGCTCAGCAACGGCGTACCCGGGCGCCGGCAGACCGCGAACGGCTGGACCACCTGGCGGTGGTCGGAGTCCGCGCCGATGGCCAGCTATCTGAGCACCGTCGTGATCGGACAGTATCGCGTTCAGACGAGCACCCACGCCGGCAAGCCGATGGTCATCGCGATCCCGGAGTCGTTGCCGGCTGACGGAGCCGCGGCCCGGTCCATGGACGCCACCGGCGAGATCGTGGACTTCCTGGCGACACAGTTCGGCCCGTACCCGTTCGACGCGTACGGCGGCATCGTGCTCGACGACGACCGGGTCCGGTACGCGCTCGAAACGCAGTCACGGCCGGTGTACGGCAACACGTTCTTCGGTGGTGGACCGGTGCCCGAGGTGGTCGCGCACGAGCTGGCGCATCAGTGGTTCGGCGACAGTGTGGCGCTGGAGCGCTGGCAGGACATCTGGCTGAACGAGGGCTTCGCCACCTACGCCGAGTGGCTGTGGCAGGAGCACGCCGGCATCCGGACCGTCGCACAGGCCTTCGACGACGTGTACGCCAGTTTCGAGTGGCAGCAGCCGCCCGGGAACCCCGGTGCCGACCACCTGTTCAGCGCGGCGGTCTACCAGGGCGGCGCGATGACGCTCTATGCGCTGCGGCGTGCGATCGGCGACGCGGCGTTCGCCACGCTGCTCAAGACGTGGCCGGCCGAGCACCGCAATGGCAACGGCACCACGGCCGAGTTCATCGCGACCGCCGAGCGAGTGTCCGGAAAGGACCTGGACGGCCTGTTCCAGACCTGGCTCTACGGCACAACAAAGCCCCCGCACCCGTAACCCCTCGCCGATCTTGGAGTTGTGGTTGGCACAAATCGGTCGCAAGAGTGCGAAAGGGCAACCACAACTCCAAGATCGAGGAGACGGGGAGATCGCGGGAGGGCTTCAGGGCTTGTTGACTAGGGACGGGTGGGTGCGGACATAGGCGGCCGGGTCGCCGGACGCGACGGCGCGCAGGAAGGCCTTGCCGGCCGGTTGAAGCTGTTCTCCGATATACCCGCCGCCGCTGAAGATCGAGCCGCCCGGCAAGCCGACCAGCGTCAGATTGCCCGGGCGCAGATTGCGTAGCGCGTACGCGTACTCGAACGGCGTCCGGTCGCCGGAATACACCAGCGTGTCGCCGAGCGCCCGGAACACTGCCCGCAGCTTGGCCTGGTCCGTTGCGAGTCCGCCGCTCTCCGCTTCGGTCAGCAGCGCCCTGACCAGCTGTCGCTGGTGCCGCTGACGGGTGTAGTCGCCGCCACTGGTGTAGCGCTGACGCGCATAGTCGATCGCCTGCCACCCCTTCAGCC
>DATBGW010000125.1:0-3492 GCA_036557765.1 Actinoplanes sp. | reverse complement strand
ACGCCGCACTGGCCGAGGACGAGAAACGGGCGGCGGAGGCACGGCTCGATGCGATCCAGGCGGCCGGCATCGAGGTGCCGAGCATCGACGAGAGCGAATTGGGCACCTGACCACCGCGCACCTGGACAGCCTGTCCGCAGTGGACGAGAGTGCGGATATGGCAGATCGACGTACGTTTCTATCTGTGTCCGCGGCGGCGGCCGTCGCCGCACCCGTCCTCGGCGCCACCGCGGCCGACGCCGCTCCCCGTGCGTTCGACGGTCCCGGCCGGCGGGAGCACCCGCAGCGTCCCGACCATGAGCTGCGCGCGCTGCTGCGCGATATCGACGCCAGGCGCATCGGGGCCACCGTGACCCGGCTCGCGGCGTTCGGCACCCGGCACACGCTGTCCAGCCAGACGGATCCGGTACGCGGCATCGGCGCGGCGCGGGACTGGATCTTCGATCAGCTGACCGCGTACGCCGCCGCGTCCGGCGGCCGGATGACCGTGGAGAAGCAGACGTTCATCCAGCCGGTCTCGTCCCGCATACCGGTGCCGACGCCGATCACCAACGTCATCGCGACGCTGCGCGGGGACGCCGCGGCCAACCGGATGTACGTGGTGACCGGCCACTACGACTCGCGGGTCACCGACGTGCTGAACTTCACCAGTGACGCGCCGGGCGCGGATGACGACGCATCAGGTGTGGCCGCGGTCATGGAGCTGGCCCGGGTGATGGCGTCCCGGCACACCGAGGCCACTATCGTGTTCGCCGCGGTCGCCGGCGAGGAGCAGGGTCTGTACGGATCGGACCACATGGCGCAGGTCCTCAAGGACGCCGGGGCGGATGTCCAGGCGATGTTCAGCAACGACATCGTCGGCACCGGCGACGCCCACGACGGCACACCGCCCGACCCGCGGACCGTCCGGATGTTCGTCGAGGGCGTGCCCACCACCGAGACGCCGGCGGAGGCCAACATCCGCCGGTCGGTCGGCGGCGAGAACGACGGTCCGTCCCGCCAGCTCGGCCGCTTCGCCGAGAGCGTGGCCGAGAACGACGCCACCGGGATGCGGATCCGGGTCGTCTGGCGCCGCGACCGGTATCTGCGTGGCAGCGACCACCTGTCGTTCCTGACCCGCGGCTACCCCGCCGGCCGGTTCACCGAGCCGCGGGAGAACTTCGCACACCAGCACCAGGACGTACGCGTGGAGAACGGCCAGCAGTTCGGGGATCTCGTCGAGTTCACCGATCGCCGGTACATCGCCCGTGTCGCGCGGGTGAACGGCGCGGTTCTCTGGTCGCTCGCGCAGGCACCGTCGACGCCGAAGGACGTGGTCATCGACACCACCCAGTTGACCAACTCCTCGACGCTGCGGTGGACGCTGGGCACCGAGCCGGACCTGGCCGGGTACGAGATCGTGTGGCGGGAGTCGACGGCTCCAGATTGGACTCACGTCATCGAGGTGGGCAAGGTCGCAACCGCCACGATCGACCTGTCGAAGGACAACGTCCAGTTCGGAGTGCGCGCGGTCGACACGGCCGGGCACCGCAGCCCGGCGGCGGCGCCTCGTCCCGCCTGACCGACCATAGAGGCGTGAGACGGAGCCGGATCTGGGCGATCGTGGTGCTGGTGGTCGTGCTGGGAGCGGCTGCCGGCGTGGTCGCCTGGCGATATCCGCTGCTCCTGCCGGGCGATCACACAGTCGAGGTGTATGCGGTCGACGACGCCATCTCGGGACCGGCCGATCGTGCGCCGGGTCCGCTCGGCCGGGTGCTCGGGATGTGCGACGGGGACAGCTTCTACGTCCGCGTGGGCGGAGGCGCCATGTGCCTGGTGCTGAGCGGGCCGCCGGGCGAGGTGCGGGCGCGCCGGTCCGGAACGGCCGTCATCGTGCCGGCCGCGGACACTGCCGCGCTCAGGGCCATGGCGGCACGGGACACGGGAACGCCCGAGCCCGCCACGCGGCTGGTGCTGCGACGGTTCGGCCGCCCGGTGGCGATCGTCGCCGTGGCCGACATCGCGGACGGCGCCCCGGTCCGCGCCACGGCGGTGGACTGACCCCGGCACCTTCGTCGATCTTGGAGTTGTGGTTGGCGCAAACCGGGCGGTAGGCCGGATAAGGGCAACCACAACTCCAAGATCGGCGCGGGACACGGTCGGCGTTGGTTAGGCATACTGGCGGCATGCGACAGGCGTACGCGCACGATGCAGTCGTCACGATGGCGCCGGATGGCGACAGCCGCGCGCCCGGCGGCGCGATCACGGTGGCGCTGTGCGGCCGCATCGATCACGAACCGCCCTGCCCGGTCGCACCCCATCACACCGCCGCCGAGCGGGACGGCGACGCTGTCCGGCTGCGCATCCTGTTCGCCACCGAGCCCGCACGTGTTGCCGAGGTGCGTTCCGGCATTGACAGCGCGCTGCGCGCCGGGACGTACGACGGGCCGGACGGGGTTACGACGACCTGGCAGCTGCGGGAATCGGCCCCGGCCCCGGTCCGTACCGAGGAGCGCGACCACGCGGAGCGCCTGAGCCGCTGACCGGCCGCCACCGTAGGCTGCCGGCATGCTGCTCACCGTCGTCGCCGACTACGGCACCGGGGACCTCGCGTTCGCCGAGGTTCGCCAGCGGTTCGCCCTCCTGCTGCCGGACGCCGATGTCGCCGCCATTCCGGTGCCGCCGTTCGACACGGTCAGCGCCGGGTTCTGCGTGGCCCAGCTGGCGTTCGGCGAAGGGCCGGCGGGCCGGGTGGTGTACGCGAACGTCGCACCACGTCAGGACGAGGACGAGCCGCGGGAGGACAACGCCGGCGAACGCCTCGTGGCCGCGCGGCTGGACTCCGGCGTCCTCGTGGTCGGCGTGGCCGCCGGGGCCAGCCTGTCGTTCCTGGCCGCCGAGGGCGTGCCGCTGCGCGCGGTGAACGTGCCGGACGCCGGCTCGCAGTTCCGTTCCCGGGACGTGTTCCCGGCCGCGGTCGCCGGTCTGGTCCGCGGCGACGACGGCCTGCTCAGTGCAGAGGTGACGGTGGCGCCGGCGCCGGAGCGGGCGGTGGTATACACCGACGGCTACGGCAACCTCAAGACCAGTTGGTACGAGGCGCCGGCGCCGGCCGGCACCGCCGTCCGGGTCCGGATCGGGGACGCCGATGCGGAGGCCGTGGTGAGCGACGGGGTCTTCACGGTTCCGGCCGGGACCGTCTCGTTCGCGCCGGGCAGCTCCGGATGGCCGCGCAGCGACGGCACCGGCGAACGGGTGGCGTACGAGCTGTTCCTCCGCGGCGGGAACGCGGCCGAGCTGTTCGGCTATCCACCGTCCGGCGCCGAGGTGGAAGTCCACCGGTAGATCTGCCCGTCTCGAAATTCCACTGTGGATGGCAGAGCGGGAGGCGGGGGCAGGGCGAGGCGGTCCATCACGTTGCGTCGACCCCGGAGCGCCACACCCGGTTCCTGCCAGTGAAGGTATGGATGCAGTACCAGACGGACGGAGTCCCAGTCCCGCCGCTCCACCGCG
>DATBGW010000124.1:0-2586 GCA_036557765.1 Actinoplanes sp. | reverse complement strand
ACCAGGCGGCCCTCCGCGGTGTCGTACTCCTCCGCCAGCAGGCCGACATCGTTGCGCAACGCCAGCAGACGTTCGAACGTCTCCCGCGCCTCGTCGTGCCGGCCCATCAGCGCGTAGTTGTCGGCCAGCCAGAACGTGCAGGCGAGGAACGCGCCCTCGCCGGGCGGCAGACCGTCCACATCGGTTCCCGGATGCTGCGTGTACCGCTGCACGAAACCGTCCTTGAGCAGGTGCTCCTCGACGGCGGCGACGGTGCCGGCCACCCGCTCGTCGCTCGCCGGGAGGAAGCCCACGATCGGGACCATCAGCAGCGCCGCGTCCAGTTCGTCTGATCCGTAGAACTGGGTGAACGTCTTGCGCTTCTTGTCGTACCCCTTCTTGAGAATCTCGTCGCGGATCGCGTCGCGCAGCTTGCGCCAGCGGTCGACCGGTCCCTTGAGGTTGAACTCCTCCACCGCCTTGACCGCGCGGTCCGCGGCCACCCATGCCATGAGCTTGGAGTGAACGAAGTGCTTCGGCCCACCGCGGACCTCCCAGATCCCTTCGTCCGGCTCGGTCCAGCGCTCTTCGACGACGTCCATCAGCTTGACCTGCAGGGCCCAGGCCGGGTCCTCCGCCTTGAGGCCGGCCCGGCGGCCCTGGTGCAGCGCGTCCATGACCTCGCCGTACACGTCCAGCTGGAACTGTTCGGCGGCGGCGTTGCCGATCCGGACCGGGTTGCCGTCGTATCCGGACAGCCACGTGGCGATGTACTCGTCGAGCCGGCGCTCGCCTGCAACGCCGTACATGATCTGCAGATCCGACACGTTGCCGGCGATCGCGCGCAACAGCCATTTGCGCCACGCGTGCGCCTCGCTCTGGAAGCCGGAGTAGAGCAGGCTCTGCAGCGTGATGGTGGCGTCGCGCAGCCAGCAGAAGCGGTAGTCCCAGTTGCGTACGCCGCCGAGCTTCTCCGGCAGCGACGTGGTGGCCGCGGCGATGATGCCGCCGGTCGGCGCGTACGTCAGTGCCTTGAGCGTGAGCAGCGAACGGACCACGGCGTCGCGCCACTCGCCTTCGTACGTGCACGCGGACACCCATCCGCGCCAGTAGCCCTCGGTGACGCCCAGCTCCCGGATCGGGTCGATCGGCTCGGGCGCCGGCAGGTGCGACTGCCGCCAGGTGAGCACGAACGGGATCTGCTCACCGGGTTCCACGGTGAAGTCGGCGCGGGTCGACATGTTCTCGCCGCGTAGGCGTACCGGCGTCCGCAGCCAGGCGGCGTCCGGCCCGGCCACCGCGACGAGATTGTCCTTCTCGCGGTAGACCCACGGCACCGCCTGCCCATAGTCGAAGCGTAGCTTCAGAACCATCGACATCGTCACGCGACCGCGGACGCCCTCGACGATCCGGACCACGTCGGGTGCCTCTCCGCGCGGAGGCATGAAGTCGATCAGCCGCACGATGCCGTCCGGGGTTTCGAACTCCGTCTCCAGAACGAGCGTCTCATCGCGATATCGGCGTCGGGTCACCGTCACGTCCCCGGCCGGGGCGATGGTCCAATGTCCGTTGTCGTCGTTGCCGAGCAGAGCCGCGAAGATGGCACCGGAGTCGAACCGGGGCACGCATAGCCAGTCGATCGAGCCGTTCCGCCCGATCAGCGCGGACGTCTGGGTGTCGGCGATGATTGCGTAATCCTCGATGGGGAGCGCCATGGATCACTTCTTACCCGATTGGCTTGCACGGGGAACTAGCGTGATGCCATGGCTCGGCCCAGCATCGTCATCGTCGGCGCCGGCTTCGCCGGTTTCAGCGCCGCCCGGGAACTGTCCAAGCTCGCTCGCGGCAGCGCGGACATCGTCATCGTCAATCCCACCGACTACTTCCTCTACCTGCCGCTGCTGCCGGAGGTGGCGGCCGCCATCCTGGAACCGCGGCGGATCTCCGTCTCGCTGACCGCCCAGCTGCCGGACGTACGGGTCATCCTCGGCGAGGCCGACGAGTTCGATCTCGCGGGCCGGACGGTCCGGTACACCGATCCCGACGGCGGCCGGGGAACGCTCGACTATCACCGGCTGGTCATCGCGGCCGGCAGCGTCAACAAGCTGCTGCCGGTGCCCGGCGTGACCGAGTACGCGCACGGCTTCCGCGGCATCCCGGAGGCGCTGTACCTCCGCGACGACATCGTCCGGCAGATCGAGATGGCGGACGTCGCCGCAGACGCGGACGAGCGTGCCGCGCGGACCACGTTCGTCGTGGCCGGTGCCGGATACACGGGTACGGAGGTGGCGGCGCAGGGTGTGCTGTTCACCGACGCGCTCACCCGGCACCGGGAGAGTCTCCGGCCGCGCTGGCTGCTGCTGGACACCGCCGATCGGGTGCTGCCGCAGCTCGACCAGCGCCTGGCCCGGGCGTCGGACCGGGTACTGCGGCGCCGCGGCGTCGAGGTCCGGCTTCGTACCAGCGTCAAGGAGGCCACCGCGGACGGCGTGCACCTGTCCGACGGCGAGTTCGTCCCGACCCGGTCGCTGATCTGGTGCGTAGGCGTCCGGCCGGACCCGCTGGTCGCCAGCCTCGGCCTGCCGATGAACCATGGCCGGCTGGTGG
>DATBGW010000123.1:0-15318 GCA_036557765.1 Actinoplanes sp. | reverse complement strand
GGCAACCACAAGTCCAAGATCGGCGGTAGAGAGCGAACGTGGGCGTCCCCGGCGGCGACATCGCGGTGCTGGCCAACCCCCGGGCTGGGCGGGGGCGGCACCGCGGTCTGCTGCCGGCCGTCCTGGATCGGCTCGGCGCCGCCGGCGTACCGGTCCGGCTGCTGGTCGCGGACAGCTCCGAGGGCGCCGAGAAGGCGTGCCACGCGGCGGTGGCCGACGGCGCGGCCGCGCTGGTGGCGGTCGGCGGCGACGGCACCGTGCATCAGGCGCTGCAGGCCGTGGCCGGGCACGCGGTGGGCTTCGGCGTGGTTCCGGCCGGCACCGGGAACGACTTCGCGACGGACACCGGCGTACCGGGGGATCCGCTCGGTGCCGCGGACGCTGTCGCGGCCGCCGTGCGGGACGGGCGCTTCCGGGCGTTCGATCTGGCGCGGATGACCGGTCCGGAGGGCGAGGTGCGCTGGTACGGCGCGGTGCTCGCGGCCGGCTTCGACGCGATCGTGAACGAGCGGGCGAACCGGATGCGCTGGCCGCGCGGGCCGCGCCGGTACGACCTGGCCATCGCGCTGGAGACCGCGCGCCTGCGGCCGCGGGCGTACCGGCTGGACGTCGACGGCGCGGATCGCGCGTTCACCGGTGTGCTGGTGGCGGTCGGCAACTGCGCGAGCTACGGCGGCGGCATGCGGATCTGTCCCGACGCGGACCCGGCCGACGGGCTGCTCGACGTGGTGACCGCGGCGCCGTTGGGCCGGGTCGCTCTGGCCCGGCTCAAGCCGCGGCTGCGGCGCGGCACGCACATCGGCGATCCGCTGGTCGACGCGTTCCGCGCGCGGCGCGTGCGGATCGACGTGCCGGAGATCATCGGGTACGCCGACGGCGAGCGGATCGGCCCGTTCCCGATGCTGGTCGAGTGCATCCCCACCGCTCTCCGCCTCTTGTTGTAACCCCCTCCGCGATCTTGGAGTTGTGGTTGCCTTTATGCGGCCTATCGACTGTTTTGCTCCAACCACAACTCCAAGATCGCGGGGGACTACTACATGCAGCCGGCCAGGGCCAGGGTGGCGCTGAGGCCGTTCGCGCGACCCGGCTCGGCCGCGGGCAGGACGAGCGCCGCGCATCCGGCCTTGACCGCCCCAGCGTCGGCCGGCGTGTCGCCGACCATCAGCGTCCGTTCCGGCGCGGTCCCGAGCACGGCGCATGCGCTCAGGAAGATCGCCGGATCCGGCTTGCACCGCCCCACCTCGTACGACAGCACGAACGCGTCCACGAGACGATTCAGGCCCCAGGCGGCGAAATGCGGGCGGATGTCGAATCCGATGTTGCTGACCACGCCGACCTTGAGGCCCGCGTCGTGCAGGGTGCGCAGCGTCGGCTCGGTGTCGGGGTACGGCAGCCAGCCGTCCGGGCCGAGCAGCCGCTCGTACAGCGCGTCGGCCAACCCTTCGACATCCGTGCGTACGGTCGCGGCCAGGCCGGTGTACGCGGCTCGGTGATTGCGCTCGGACAGATCGCGCTCGGCATAGTGCTCCGCGAGGTGCGGCGGCACGCGTTGTGGCACCGGTCCGCCGGCCCGCCCGGCGGTGACAAGTTGATCGGCGAGCCCGGTGGCCCGGCCCCGATCCAGCTCCGCGCCGCAGGCCGCCGCCGCCGCGATCACCCAGGTCACCGGGTCCTCGACCTGGGCCAGCGTGCCGTGGAAATCGAAGAGCACGGCGTCAACCTGGCGGGCTGCATGCGGCACGCCGTGCACATTACCGAGCGGGACGGACGAACCGGTCACCGACGCCGCCACTGCGGGCGGTTCCGGACACGAACTAGCCTTGACCTATGACGAGCCCCGCCGAACGGTACGCGGAGTCGAAGCGGCGGGCGGTCCGCGCGGCCGACTTTCCGGCGCTCGACGACTTCATGCCCGACGTGGGCTTCGATCTCGACGATTTCCAGCGACAGGCGTGCGAGGCGCTGGAGCGCGGCAGCGGCGTGCTGGTGTGCGCGCCCACCGGCGCGGGCAAGACCGTGGTCGGCGAGTTCGCCGTCCACTTGGCGCTGCGCGCCGGCGCGCGGAAGTGCTTCTACACCACTCCGATCAAGGCGCTGTCCAACCAGAAGTACCACGACCTGGTCGAACGGTACGGGCCGGAGCGGGTCGGCCTGCTCACCGGCGACAACTCGATCAACGGCGAGGCGCCCGTGGTGGTGATGACCACCGAGGTGCTGCGCAACATGCTCTACGCGGGCTCCACCAGCCTTCGGGGCCTGGCGTACGTGGTGATGGACGAGGTCCACTACCTGGCCGACCGGTTCCGTGGCGCGGTGTGGGAGGAGGTCATCATCCACCTGCCGGCGTCGGTGACGCTTGTGTCGCTGTCGGCCACGGTGAGCAACTACGAGGAGTTCGCCGACTGGCTCGTCACCGTGCGCGGACACACCGAGGTGGTGGTGAGCGAGCACCGGCCCGTACCGCTGTGGCAGCACATGCTGGTCGGGCGCCGGATGTTCGACCTGTTCCACGACGCCGATGCGGCACGCAAGCACGACGTGCATCCTGAGCTGCTGCGCTACACCCGGGAGATGCTGCGTCGGCTGGAGCTGACCGATCGGGCCGCCGCACCCGCGTATTCCGGCCGCGGCCGTACCCGCCGCTGGCTGCCGCCGCCGCGGGCCGAGGTGGTGGACCGGCTGGACCGGGCCGGGCTGCTGCCGGCCATCCTGTTCATCTTCAGCCGGGCCGGCTGCGACGCCGCCGTGCAGCAGTGCCTGGCGTCCGGGCTGCGCCTGACCGACGCGGAGGAGCAGGCGGAGATCCGCGGCATCGCGCAGGCCAAGGCCGGATCGATCCCGGCCGAGGACCTGTCGGTGCTGGGCTACTGGGAGTGGCTCGACGGCCTGGAACGGGGCGTCGCGGCGCACCACGCCGGGATGCTGCCGGCGTTCAAGGAGGCGGTCGAGGAGTGCTTCGTCCGCGGCCTGGTGAAGGCGGTCTTCGCCACCGAGACGCTGGCGCTGGGGATCAACATGCCGGCCCGGTGTGTGGTGCTGGAGCGGCTTGTCAAGTTCAACGGCGAGGCGCATGTCGATCTGACGCCGGGGGAGTACACGCAGCTCACCGGGCGGGCCGGGCGGCGCGGCATCGACGTCGAGGGCCACGCCGTGGTGGTGTGGAGCCCCGAGGTCGACCCCCGGCACGTGGCGGGACTGGCGTCGACCCGGACGTATCCGCTGCGGTCGTCGTTCCGTCCGTCGTACAACATGGCCGTCAATCTGGTCGCGACGGTCGGCGCGGAGAAGTCGCGCGAGCTGCTGGAGTCGTCATTCGCGCAGTTCCAGGCGGACCGTTCGGTCGTCGGCCTGGCCCGGCAGGTGCAGCGCAACCTCGAGACCATGGCGGCGTACGCGCAGGACGCGGCGTGCCACCACGGCGATTTCGAGGATTACTTCGCGATCCGCGTCGCCATCGCCGACCGGGAACGGGCGCTGGCCCGGCAGGGCGCCGCACAGCGCCGGGCCGCCGCCGTGTCATCCCTGGAACGGTTGCGCGTGGGTGACGTGATCCGGGTGCCGCAGGGCCGCCGGGCCGGCCTGGCGGTGATCCTGGATCCGGGCGCCGGCGGCTTCGGCGAACCGCGGCCGCTGGTACTGACGCAGGACCGCTGGGCGGGGCGGGTCAGTGCGGCCGATTTCCCCGGCCCGGTCGACGTGCTCGAACGGATCCGGGTGCCCAAGCACTTCAACCACCGGTCGCCCGCTGCACGCCGAGACCTCGCCGCTCAGATCAGCGCCACGGGCCTGGACCGGCGCGGCGGCCGCCGGCGGCAGCGCGGCCCGGGCGGCGACGACCCGGAGATCGAGCTGCTCAAGATACGGCTCCGGCAACACCCGTGCCACTCGTGCCCGGACCGGGAGGACCACGCCCGATGGGCGGAACGCCGGTGGCGGCTGCAACGCGACACCGATGCGCTGCGGGACAAGGTGGCCGGCCGCACCGGCTCGCTGGCGCGAACGTTCGATCAGGTCTGCGCCGTGCTGACCGACCGTGGCTACCTGTCCCGGGATGGCGACGTGACCGAGAGCGGCCGGATGCTGGGCCGGATCTGGACCGAGGCCGATTTGCTGGTGGCTGAGTGCCTGCGGGTCGGCGTGTGGGACGGCCTCGCGCCCGAGGAACTCGCGGCGGCGGTGTCCATGGTGCTCTACGAGTCCCGCCGCGAAGTCGACGAGCGCGCTTCGGCGCCGCGCGGCGCGACCGCCGCCGCGGTGGACGCCTGCCACAAGTTGTGGGCGGAGATCGAGTCCGACGAGGCAGAGCACGGGCTGTCGCTGACCCGCGAGCCGGATCCGGGCTTCGTGTGGCCGATGTACCGGTGGGCGCGCGGCGAGTCGCTTGCCCGGGTGCTGGCCAGCGGCCAGGGGTTCGACACGGACATGCCGGCGGGGGACTTCGTCCGCTGGGCGCGTCAGGTGCTCGATCTGCTGGGGCAGCTCAAGGACGCCGCGGGGGTGTCGCCGGCCGTCCGCGAAACAGCCCGGCGTGCGATCGCCACGGTGAACCGGGGCGTGCTGGCGGCTCAGACCGCCGGCTAGGCGCAGCAGACCGCAGCTCGTGCAGCGCGGGCGACGCCACCACCAATCGTTGACGGGAGCTCGCCAGGCCGGGAACCATCACGCGCGTGGACCGCACAACGCGCGCCAACCGGGTCGCCTGGGAGAAGGCGTCCCAGAAGCATGTGCGCGAATACCAGCAACTGCTGGCCGATGCGGCGACCGGCTCGTCGCTGGTCGACACGGAACGTCACCTGTTGCACGACGTCCTCCAACACGAACCCGAGGTGGTGCACCTCCAGAGCGGCCATGGTCTGGAGGACGTGGCCCTCGTCCAGGCCGGAGCCACATCGGTGGTGGGCATCGACTACAGCGTCGTGGCGGTCCGGGCGGCGCAGCAGCGCGCCGCGGAGATCGGCGTCGCGTGCCGGTACGTCATTGCGACAGTGCCCCAGGTGCCGCTCGCCGACGCGTGCGCCGACCTCGTCTATACCGGCAAAGGCGCCTTGATCTGGCTGGGTGACCTCGAGGCGTGGGCTCGCGACATCGCTCGGCTTCTCCGGCCGGCGGGACATCTGTTCGTCTACGAGGCGCATCCCGCGGTGCCGTTGTGGACCTGGGACACCGACCAGCCGCGGATCCGGCGGGATCGAAGCTACTTCGGCCGGACTCACGTCAACGACACCTTCCCCGCCAACGGGGCGGTGGAGTGGCAATGGACCCTGGGTCAGATCGTGACCGCCGTGGTCGAGGCCGGCATGGAGATTCTGACCCTCGGCGAATATCCCGAGCCTTTCTGGCGTCCGGACAGTGTCGCGGCAGCCGCCTGGAACGGCCGTCTACCGAACTCGTTCTCCCTTCTCGCTCGCCGCCCCTGACCACTGCTGAGCCGCCAACCGGTGAACAGGCGGTCAACCGCAGCCGTCACATGGCCTTCTGAGGTTCGACGGAGTAGCAGTATACCAATTGCTATACTTGGGCGGTGGCGGCCGAGGAGTGGGATGTCTACCTCGTCAACGAGGTCAGTGAATGGATCGGCGGCCTCGATAGCGTCACCCACGCCCGCGTCGTTCAAGCCATCGATTTGCTCGCCGAGACGGGACCGGGACTCGGCCGACCGCTGGTCGACACGATTCACGGCTCCTCGATCGCCAACCTAAAGAGTTGCGTCCAGGGCCTGTGCGGATCCTGTTCGCCTTCGACCCGTGGCGGTCCAGCATCCTGCTGGTCGCCGGGGACAAGGCCGGGCGTTGGAGCAAGTGGTATGCCGAAGCCATTCCGTTGGCGGAGCGACGCTATGAGACCTATCTGAAGGAACGCGCCGAGGAAGAGGGTCGACCGTCATGACGAACTACGTCCGGTGGAGCGACATCCGCGCCGAACACGTCGAACGCGCCGGCGGCGAGCGGGCCCTTGAGGAAGGCAAGCAGGAACTGCTCGCTACGGTCGTCGGGCACCGCCTCGCAGAGGTGCGCCGCATCCGTGGTCTGACCCAACAACAAGTCGCTGACCGTATGGGAGTCACCAAGGGTCGCGTCTCCCAGATCGAGCAAGGAAGAGTCTCCGGCCAGGATGTCCTCGTTCGCTATGCCGCAGCCCTCGGTGGACGCCTGCACCAAGCGATCTACTTCGACGACGGCAACATCGCGGCCATCGCGTAGGTTCTGCGGGACACGGTAGGTGCGTACGCGACTCGAAGGGATCACCGCGGTGGCGAAGGTTATCTCCACGCTGTTCATCTCGGCTGACGGTGTGGCCGAGATCGACTCCGATTGGCACTTCCCATACTTCGACGAGAACATGGGCCGGGCGGTCGGCGAGGACTATGACGCCGCCGACGTGCTGCTCATCGGCCGTAAGACCTACGACAGCTTCGCCGGAGCGTGGCCGGACCGCGAGGCGGCGGGTGGGGACGATGCGTCGTTCGCCAAGCAACTCGGCGACGTGCGCAAAGTGGTCGTCTCACGCCGGCCGCTGGAGTTCTCCTGGCGCAACTCCGAGCTGATAAACGGCGATCTCCCCGTTGCCGTCACCGCGCTCAAGGCCGACGCCGGCGTTCGCGGCATCCTCATCCCGGGCTCGATCTCCGTGGTGCAGCAGCTCCTTTCCGCCGGTCTGGTCGATGAGCTGCGCCTGCTGGTACACCCGGTGGCGGCGCGCAAGGGCCGCAAGCTGTTCGACGACGGCGAGGCGCCGTACCACCTGAGGGTCACGGCGACGGAGGTGTTCCCGACCGGCGTGATCCGCGTGATCTACGCGCCGACCGGGGCACCCGGCAAGGTCGGCTACGACGAGGTCAAGGACCAGGTGCCCGGCGGGAAATAACCGCACGCCCGCTCAGACCCAGAAGGTGTCGTGGCGTAGGTAGAACTCGGTGCGTTCCTCCTCGGACATCTGGCCGGTGGTGGCTACCCGCTCGAAGTAGTCCTCCCGGGGTGCGCCCGGCGCGAACAGGATCAGCATCGACGCCTGCTCGCCGGACTCGTTGCGGAAGCCGTGCAGGCCGCCCTCCGGGACGTAGAGGTAGTCGCCCGGCCGGCCGGTGACCCAGCGACGGCCGTCGTAGAGCTGGACCTCGCCGGAGAGCACGAAGAACGCCTCCGAGATCGACCGGTGGAAATGCGGATCCGGGCCGCTGCGTGGTCCCTTGAAGTCCCACCGGTAGAGGCCGTACTTGCCGCCCGTGCTCGCGCCCGTGGACAGGTAGCTGGTCATCGAGGTGCGGCCGTCGAGCTCGGGCGGTGCGGACGCCAGCCGTACGGTGGCCGACGCCTCGCCACCATCGCCGGTGTACTGCGGATCGGGATAAGACATGATCCAGTCCTATCAGGCAACCGGGGTGTTCGCCGCCGCTGTGCGTCACCGATCGCGGCGAAGGCGGCCGACCACCGCACCCGCGCCATCGACGAGGACCAGCACGGTGTGGTCGAAGCCGGCGCGCCGCCCGGTGAGTAGGCCCGGCGCACCTCGTCGGTGACCACCGGCACCCCGATCTGCTGGAGGCGTGATTCCGGCCGGTCGACCGGGCGGATGCTCGGTTGCAGCCCGACGACGACGCGCCCGTGCCGGTCCAGCAGCAGCCGATCGGGCCCCGACACCCGGAAGGAGCTGACCCTCTCCAGCCACGGCAAGAACTCGGCCGCGTTGCGCGGGGGTGCTTCGGACGCGCATCCCGGCCGGTCCGGGGCGGGCGCGTACGTATCCGCCACCGCCACGAACAAGCCCGCGTCGTCGGCGTTCCAGGCTCCGGACAGGGAGTGACAGCGGTGGAACAACTCGAGCCGGTTCGCACTGATCCGCAGCAGCGCGTCCGGTACCGAATCGCCGCCGCTTCTCGTGCTGGTGCTGGGAGTCGTACTCGTCCTCACCCCGGTCGCGGTCCCGTCGCGCCGGCCCGTCCGTTTCCCGTTAACGTCGTGACCATGCTGCAGGTGACACCGACCGGGCCGTGGGATACGGATGTGCATCCGAACATGCCCGTGGCGCCGGATGAGCTTCTGGCTGATCTTCGAGAGTGCTTCCGCGCCGGAGCCGGCGGCGTGCACCTCCATGTGCGGGACGGGTCCGGAGCGGAGACGTTGGACCCGGCCGTGGTCAACGAGCGATGCCGGCAGGTGCGCGAGATCGCCGCCGACGTGGGGGTGTCGGCCGAGATCGGCCTGACCACCGGCGAATGGATCGTGCCCGACCTGGCGAGCCGCGCCGCCATGATCGGGGAGTGGGAAGGAGTCGACTGCGCCACCGTCAACCTGTCGGAACGGGGCTTCGAACGCGTCATGCAGGTCATGCTGGACGTCGGCATCGGCATCGATGTCGGGCTCTGGGCACCGGCGGAGATGGACGCCCTGGTGGCATCCGGGTTCCTGCCACGGGTTCAGCGGGTGAGCATCGAGCTCGCCCCGGGTGAGCCCTACCACCTCGATGGTGAGCCGGCGGTGCTGGCGCAGCAGGTCAACGACGCGCTCGACGCGGCGGGATCCGACTGCCCGCGACTGACGCACGGCATGAACGACTGGACCTGGCCGTTGGTGGCTGACGCGTTCCGCCGGGGTCACGACACCCGGGTCGGGTTCGAAGACTCGGTGTATCTGCCCGACGGCTCGAAGGCGCAGAACAACGCTCACCTCGTACGAGCGGCCCGCGAACTGCAAGACGCAATCGCGGCAGACCGGCGTGCGTAACCGTTCACGCCGGGTTGCGGCCCCAGGCCGAGATCATGGGCGAGGTGGCGAGATCGAGGATCCCCGCCGCGACGTTGCCGAGATGCTCGTCGATCTCGTCATCGGTGGCCAGACGCTCGGCGAGCAGCCGGTCGCGGATCTGCGACACGGTGGCCTGTTCGAGCGCGATGCAGGCGGGGCCGGTGATCGGGAAGAACGCGTCGGCTTCGACGTCGGCCAGTCCCGCGTCGCGTAGCGCCCGGGGCAGTGTGCGTCCGTAGGACAGGTCCACACCACGCTGGGCCATCAGCGTACGGAAGTCCCGCTTGAGTTTGTTGGCGAGCCGCTGGGCCGGACCGGACTCGTCGGGGCAGACCAGCGGCTGCATCATCGGGTCGGCCTCCTCCACCAGAAGCCAGCCGCCGGGCCGGAGCGCCGAGATCATGGCCGCGAGCGCCGCGGCACGCTGTGGCACGTGCACGAGGACCAGGCGTGCGTGCACCAGATCGAAACCGCCGTCCGGCGGCGGCTCGGCGCCGATGTCGTGCCGGCGGACCTCGCAGCCGGCCTCGGCGGCGGCGGTCAGCCGCGACACGTCGATGTCGGTGGCGAGCACGTGTCCCGCCGGGCCGACGCGCGCCGCCAGCCACGACGGCACGCTGGGGCCGCCGGCGCCGACCTCCCAACATCGCCGGCCTTCGGCGATGCCGAGCGCCTCGATGTGTCGAAACGTCGAGGGATTGAACAGCGTCGCCAGACTGTCGAAACGAACGCCCGCTTCCGCCTGTTGATTGTCGAGCAGGTAACCGCTGTCCTGGTCCATGAGTTTCCCCGGCGTTCGCGCTGGATTTCCGGCAGAAGTGGTGGAATACAGCATGCGTTACGCCCTGACCGGTGGCACCGGATTCGTCGGTGGCGCGCTCATCCGCACCCTCAGGCACGCCGGTCATGACGTGACCGCGCTGGTCCGCGGCGATCAGTCGCCCGATTCGGGCGTGCGCACCGTTCGCGGTGACCTTTTCGACGCGGCGGCACTCGACCGGCTCTGCGGCGACATCGACGGGCTGTTCCATGTCGCCGGTTGGTACAAGCTCGGCACGCGGGACCCGTCGGTGGGCCGGCGCGTCAACGTGGAGGGCACCCGGGCGGTGCTGACGGCCGCGGCTCGCTGCCACGTGCCCAGGGTCGTGTACACGAGCACCCTGGCCGTGAACTCCGACACGCACGGCGCGGTCGTCGACGAGTCCTACCGGTTCACCGGCCGCCACATCTCGGCGTACGACCGCAGTAAGGCGGAAGCCCACGACGTGGCGCTCGAGTTCGCGCAGGGCGGTCTTCCGGTCGTCGTGGTGATGCCCGGACTGGTGTACGGCCCGGGCGACACGGCGATGAGCGGCGAGCTCATCCGGGACACCATGCGCGGACGCCGTGTCATCGTCCCCGCCGCCGGCGGTGTGTGCTGGGGTCACGTGGACGACATCGCCAACGGCCACGTGCTGGCCATGCAGCGGGGCGTGCCCGGCGAGTCGTACATGCTGGCCGGTCCGCCGGCGCCCCTGATCGACGGATTGCGGCTCGCGGCCCGGCTGGCGGGCCGGCGGCCACCTGTCGGGGTGCCCCGAACGATGGTCACCGCCTCGGCCGCAGCCGCCGGTCTGGTCGGCCGCGTTCTGCCGCTGCCGCCGGCGTACGCCGCGGAGACACTGCGGTCGAGCCTGGCCACCTACTACGGGAACCCGGCGAAGGCCGTCGCCGAACTCGGCTGGTCCTGCCGCGACATGGAGACCGGGTTGAGCGAGCTGGTGGCCGGGAACGCGATGTGAAGCAGCGCATGGAGCGAATCACGGCGCCGAACGGCGAGCACATCGTGCTGCACTCATCCGGTAGTGGGCCCGGCATCGTCGTTGTGCACGGTGGCGGGGTCACGATCGACATCTATCGGCGGCTGGCGGCCGCGCTCTCGGACCGGTTCACCGTTCACCTGTTCAACCGGCGCGGGCGTGCCGACGCCGCACCGCGGGCGCTGCCCTACACGTTCGACCAGGACATTGACGACCTCGCCGCCGTGCTCGAGCACACCGGCTGCGGAAACGTCATCGGCCACAGCGCCGGCGGCTTCATCGCGTTGCAGGCCGCGCTCCGGTTGCCGATCGAACGGCTGGCGCTGTACGACGCGGCGGTCTCGATCGACGGCAGCTTTCCCAGCGCCTGGCTCGACGGCGCGCGTGCGGCGGCCCGTGCCGGTGACACCGCCCGGGCCATGGCGCTCACCAGCGCCGGCATCAATACGCAGACGGCCGCCGCGAAGCTGCCGCTCGGCGTACAGATCGCGATCTGCCGGCTGTTCCTGCACACTCCGATCGGCCGCACCATGGGTGATCTGCTCGCGATGACGCTGGACGAGTCCCAGCAGATCCGCCTGCATGACGGCCCGGCGGAGCGATGGGCCGGCGTCACCGCCGAGGTGCTCCTCGCGTGCGGCGAGAGCGGCCCGCGCTACTACGTGCGGAGCAACCAGGCGCTGGCCCGCGCGCTTCCGCGGGCCCGTGCGGTGCAGATTCCGCGCAGCGGGCACGACGCCATCAACCGGGCCCATCGCCGGCTCGTCGAGCCGCTCGCCGCCTTCTTCGCCGAGCCCGTGACCCCGCGCCCCGCATAGTCCCTTCGGGCCCGCGATCGGCCGCCGCGCCTCTCGCGATCTTGGAGTTGTGGTTGGAACGAATCGGGCGGAAAGCCGCTTAAGGGCAACCACAACTCCAAGATCGACGAGACGGGGTGACCGGGAGAGGGGTGACTACGGGACGGGGACGCCGTGCAGTTGGACCGGACCCAGCGTCGGGTCCAGCTCGGTGAACTGGTCGGTCCCCGGCGGGGTGATCGTGTCCATCACCTTCGGCGCGGTGGCCGGATCGATCGAGCAGATCGGTCCGGAGACGCCCGGCCCGCACAGGCCGAACTGGTACGGCTGCGGTGTGGGCGTGAAGCCGCGCGCCTGGTCCGAACTGAATCCGTCCTGACCGTGCAGCGCCACGGTGAACACCCAGCCGCTCGCCGGCCGCCCCAGCGCCGCGACCGGCACCGCGATCACGATCGACCGGGTCGCCTGGTTGGCGGTCACCGCCACGGTGCCCAGCGACCGGCCGGCCGCGTCGACGAACACCGGCTCGGCGAAGCCCTGCACCTCCAGCCGCGACGACCACGCCGAGTCCGCGGCGATGGTGTAGTTGCGGGACGTGAACGGCGGGGCGGTGGAGAACGCCGCAGCGCCCGGATCGCGGACGAACACGTCCAGCAGCTGGGCGCCGAGCGCGGATCCGAACGTCGGGGTCAGGTCCCGCAGCTGGGTGCGCAGGTAGATGGTGTCGCCCGCGTCGATGACCTGGAACCGCTCGATGTCGAACGCTCCGGGATGGAAGTCGGCCGCGGTCGGATACGCGTACGTGCCCGGCCCGCTGTCGTCCCCATCCGGGTCGGTGACATCGAGCACCGCCGGCCCCGGCAGCGCCTCCGACACGACGGTGGCCCGGGCGTACCCGGTGGCGTTCCCGCGTGCGGCAGCGACGGTCAGCACGTTCGTCAGGAACGCGACCGGGACGCTGACGCTGAACGCCCCGGTGGCGTCGGCTGTGGTGGCGACCGTCGTCGATGCCGCCGCGATGTCGGTCGGCGTGCCGGCGACCACGACGCGGGCGCCGGGCGCGGTGGTCCCGGTGACCGTGACGGTGCTGCCCGACACCACCGCGCCCTCGACCGGGGCGGTCAACGCGACGGCGAGCGCGCCGGGCGGTCCACTGCGGACATACCGGTCCGCCACGATACCGGGCTGCTCGACCGGCCGGCCCGCGCCGACGCCGAGCGCGAGCCGGACGAACTGCGCCTGCGCCCACGTCAGCGGCGAGGCCGAGCCGGCCGCCTTGCCGCGTACGAACCCGATCGAGGCGACGGCCGGGTCGGTGCCGTACGGCGACGGCGGCAGGTCGGGGTCTTCCCACGCCTGCTCGGGCACCAGGCCGACGCCGCTGGAGGTGACGTGCATGGCGGCCAGCAGCGCGTTTGCGCCGGACCGGTCGCCGGTCTGCAGCAGCTGCTCGGCGCGCTCGCCGGACAGCACCGGCCACACATGCCCACTGCCGACGTTGCCTTGCGTCGGCCATGGCTTGCCGCTCGGCGAGCATGCCGTCGGGTCCGGTTCGTAGCAGTCGCCGTACCCGTCCTCGGTCCCGGCGGTGTCCGTGCCGTACCGGTAGAACAGGTCGCCGACGCGGATGACCCGGTCGACGACGCCGAGCGACGCGGCGATGTCGGCGTCGTTCGCGGGCAGGATGCCGAGCCGGGTCAGCTCCAGGAAGCCCTGGTCGATCACGGCACGCTGGTCGGCGGTGGGACCGCCGTTGCCGAGGTTGTACGTGATGGCGGCGTTCGGATCGCCGGTCTTGGACAGCCGGATGAAGTAGCGGCCGGCGTACGGACCGGTGGTGGTCACGGTCCAGCCCTTGATCGAACGCTGGAAGTGGTCGGCGGTGGCCCGGTAGACCAGTGCCGCGTCGTGCTGGCCGTGCCGGTCGGCGATGGCGCCGGCCGCGACCAGGCCGGCGATCTCGGCGGCGATCGTCGAGGGGGAGTAGCCGGACTGCTCCTCCCAGCGTTCGCTGCCGAACGACGGTCCGTGCGCGACGACGAAGTCGGCGGCCTTGCGGATCCGCGGCCACAGGTCGCGGTCGCCGCCCAGCCCGGCCTGGTACGCCATGAGGATCGGGTACGCGGTCTCGTCCAGCTGATCGCCACCGGTGTCCGGGGCGGTCCGCCCGTTCACCAGCGAGTTGCGCGGGAACCGGCCGTCGGCCAGCTGCTGTCGCAGGAACAGGAACCGCACGGTGTTCCGGGCCGTCGCCAGGTCCCCGGCGGTCAACAGGCCGGTGAACGACTCGTACAGGTCGCGGGCGAACACCTCGCGGTACGAGCCGAAGTAGACCGGCCGCCCGTTCGGGGTCGCGCCGGCGCTGACGGCCTGCCCCCACGGGCTCGCAAGCGACGCCACGACGGCGCCCGCGAACGTCTTGTCCTCGCTGGCCTTCAGCACGTTCGCGGACAGGTAGTACGGGTTGCGCACCTCCGCCGGCGGCCGGCGCAGGCCCGCGTCGTACCGCCACCAGCCGGCGGCGTACGCGGCGGCGGTGACCACCCACGGGATCCGGGCCGACGCGCCGGCGACGCCGGTCGCCTCGGCGGCGGTGCGGCCGAAGCCGAGCGCGAGCGTGACCGGACCCCGTCCGGTGTCGATCCGCGCCGTCGTCTCCACGTTGCCGTCGTCCGCGCGGGCGGTCGGCGTGAGCCGGTACGCGGTGTCGAGCTGGGTGAGCCCGTCGCTCGCCGTCCCGACGAAGCCGCTGGAGGCGGCCAGGAACGGCCGGTCCGCCCGCAGCGCCATCGCGGTCGGCACGGCGTAGTCCCGGTTTACGGCGTTCGTGACGGTGTTCTGGTCGCTCTGCACCAGCGCGGTGGCCGAGGAGGTCGCGTCGTCCGCGCCGCCGTTTTCGGTGCCCCCACCGCCGTTGCCGTTGACGCTCCCGTCGAGCCGCACGTACAGCTGCAGCCCGGACGCCCGCGGCCGGAACGACACCTGCATGACGACAGCGTCGCGCGCCGGATCGGTGACGTACCGGGTGACGATGGAATAGCGGCCGCTCCTGGCCGTACTGGTGACCTCACACGCCATGCCGGTGCGGTCCAGCGACCGGACGGTGTAGGTGGTGTCCCTGGTCTGCAGATCGGTGAACGACCGGCCGTCGGTGACCAGGAACTGCATGGTCTCCACGTTGGTGTTGTCCACCGTCGGGCTGTACACGTCGGACAGCACGCCGCCGGCGACCGTGTACCAGACCTTCGACGTCCGGCCGGCCGAGGTGCCGAGGCAGTCCTTGCGGGCCAGGTCGAAATGGGACAGTGCGCCGGGACCGCCGGTCGCGGCGTCCGGGAGTGCGGCCGGAGCCGCGAGCATCGGTACGACGAGCGCCAGCGCGGCGAGCTTCATGGCGGCATTCGACCACTGCTGCAATCGATAATCAACACATCGATCAGATGCTCGTCACGGCCGGAACGCGGTGGATGAGCACCGGATCGGCCATGCCCTTCAGCGTCGCCCGTTGCGGGACCGCCGGGCGCGGATGGATCAGCTCGTACGCCCGCGGGCCGATCTGCAGCTCGCCCGGCCCGGCGAGGGTGCACAGCCGGGCGGCGAGGTTCACCGCGCGGCCCCACACGCCGTACCGTGCCGGCGGCCAGGCGGGCGTGACGTACACGTCGCCGTACTCCACGCCGGCGTGCACGGACGGGCGGACGTTCGCGGCACCGCCGGCCGCGACCAGTTCGACACCGGCGAGCACGGCCCGTTCGGCCTCGTCGCCGGTGGTGTCGTGCAGTCCGAAGACGCACATGAATCCGTCACCCAGCACCTGCTGGATCTCGCCACCGTGCCGGAGCGCGATCGCGATCAGGTCGTCCATGAGCGGGCGGACGACCTGGTACACGATCTCCGGCTCGACCGTCTCCACCAGCTCGGTGAAGCCGCTGAGGTCAGCGAAGAGTACGGCGGCCAGCCGCCGATGCGCTCTGGTTGGTC
>DATBGW010000122.1:0-1774 GCA_036557765.1 Actinoplanes sp. | reverse complement strand
TTGGACGCATCCACGGTCACCGGCGACCAGACCGTGGCCGGTTACCGCGACGCGACCGCGGCGGTGGCGTCCCCGCTCGCGCCGGCCGGAGCCCGGATCACCGGCTTCAAGCAGCACCGTGCGGTGGTCGCGCCGCGGGCCGGTTCGGCGCCCGCCTGGACGTGGACCGGCGGCAAGCCGGAGGGGTTCGTCTGGCGTCAGGTGCACGCCTCCCAGCTGAGCCTGCACTGGGCCGGTACGCCGGACATCGCCCGACGCCTGGTTCTGGCCGCGGCGACCGGTCCAGGAGGTACCCCAGGTGTGACGTTGACTCCGCAGGGTGACGACACGGCGGATGTCGTAGGGCACCCGTAACGTGTTGGAATCAGCTGGAAAGAAGGAGGACGACGTGGCGGACCGCGTGCCCTTGGATCTCGACCCTCCGGTTCGTCAGCTGAAACTGCTGCTTCTGGGCATCACCGACGATGACCTAGGTACGCCTACACCGTGCGACGACTGGACGGTCGGGGATCTGCTCGACCACATCGTCGAGGTCGCACGGGCACTCACTCAGGCCGCCCAGAAACTGGCCGAGGCGCCCGGAACGGCTGCCCCGCTGCCGCCGGCGTCGGCATCCCGCCTTCCGACGCACTGGCGCGGCCGCCTACCGGTGCTCCTGGAGGAGCTGGCCACGGCCTGGAAGAACCCGGCCGCCTGGGCCGGCTCGGCGCAGCTCGGCGGGACCGCCATGCCGGCGATCGCGGCCGGCACCGAAGCCGCCAACGAGCTCACCATGCACGGGTGGGATTTGGCGCGCGCCACCGGTCAGGACTTCGCGACCGATCCGCGGATCCTCGAGGCGCTCATCGAGTTCCTCTCGCAGAACGCGGGCCGGACCGTTCCGGTGCTCGAGGTCGCCGACGAACAGATGCTCCTGGAGGCCGCACTGGAGCTCAGCGGCCGGGACCCGGCGTGGCGGCGCCCGCGCACGAACATCCCGGCGCAGCGTGAGGTCAGTGCACGATCCACTTCGGTGGCGGAGTGAACTTCATCTTCTTCTGACCCTTGAGCGCGTCCTTCAGCGTCTGCGCGACCGTGTACTTGGAGATCGTGCCCCGACTGGATCCGACCACGTTCTCCGGGTTGTCCGGGTCGGCGACGAAGGCCGCCGCGGCCAGCTGCGGGGTGAAGCCGCAGAACCACGCGGTCTTGTTGCTATCAGTGGTGCCGCTTTTGCCGGCCACCGGGCGGTGCAGCGTGGCGTACACCATCGGGGAGGTCTCCCACCCGCCGCAACTGCCCTTCGCGGCGCCGTAGCCGGTGACACACCGGGCGGCGTCCGTGGCAGCGCGCGCGACGGCCGGCCGCAGCGCCTGATGGCAGCGCGGGTCCGCGACCTGCGCGCCCCGGTAGGTGGCCGGCTTGCCGTTGGTGAGCGCGATCGTGCGTACCGGAATCGGCTCGCAGTAGGTGCCCTGGGCCGCGAGCGTCGCGAACACGTTCGCCATCTCCACCGGGGTGACGTCACTGACGCCGAGCGTGAAGGATCCCCAGCCGTCCGCCCGTTCCGGTGAGGCCATCATCCGGTCCACGTCGGTCCGCCACTGCAGGCCGAGCCGTTCCGCCATGCGTACCGCGTTCTCCGCGCCGACCTTCTGCTCCAGCTGGACGAAGTACGTGTTGACGCTCTTGCCGAAGCCGCTCCACATCGTCTGCCGCCCGACCATGGCTTTGGTCGAGTTCTTCGGGCACCAGTGGACGCCGCACGATGAGGGTCCGCGCCCGGTGATGTACT
>DATBGW010000121.1:0-25377 GCA_036557765.1 Actinoplanes sp. | reverse complement strand
GCGCCAAAATCTGCCCTGCGGCGTCCGCACCACAGGCCGTCCGGGGCACTGATCCCACTTATTTCCGGGTTAGTCGCTGGTGTCCTCGCCCCGGATGCCACGTCTCGATGACGAGATGGTCCGCGGGTTGCCCGACGTAGGTCAACGTCACCTCGCGGATGTCGATGCGGAAGTAGCCCGAACCGTCCGACGGGCCCCCGTCCGGTGGCGGCATCTCAACGACGATCCCGGCCACCTTCGCGTCGCCCGGCCAGCTCTCCGGGCTCTCCGGCTCGGAGGTGGGACAGTGCATCGCGATCCGCGGGTCGTGGCGCACATCGCGCAGCTTCATCGATCCGGGCATCATGCCGAGCACGATCTCTCCATCGCGGAACGCCGCCTCACTTCCACTGATCCGGGGTGAACCGTCCCGCCGTACCGTGGCGATCGTCTTGTTGGTGCCCGCATCGAAGCGGGCCTTCACCTTGGCCGCGAACTCCGCGGCGTCGTCCTCGATCTCCTGCCAACGCGCCATGCCGGACACGGTAGGCAACCGGTACGACAAGTCCGCGGCGGTGCTTGACCCTTGGCCCTCGAGCGTTCACGGTCGGGAGCATGAACGTCCGCGAGGCTCTGCCCGCCGCGATGGGGGCGGCCGTGGACGCGTTTGCCGTTCAGCTGGCGCGGGTCGACAACCGTTCGGCGCACACCGTCCGCGCCTACGTCGGTGATGTGGTCTCGCTACTCGATTTCGCGGCCCGTGCGGGTTACGCCGCCCCCGCCGACCTCGACATCACCGTGCTGCGTGGCTGGCTGGCGCGGCGCATGGCCTCCGGGGCGGCGCGCAGCTCGCAGGCCCGGCGGGCGGCGGCGGCCCGGACGTTCACCGCCTGGGCGCACCGCACCGGACTCGCGCCGGCCGACGCCGGGGCTCAGCTGGCGAGTCCGCGGGCGCATCGGGATCTCCCCACCGTGCTCCGCGCGGAGCAGGCCGCGCGGCTGGTGACGGCACCGCCGCACGGTGATGGCTCGCCTGAGTCACAAGCCGTTGAGCTACGAGATCAGGCCGTGCTGGAGATGCTGTACGCCACCGGGGTGCGGGTGAGTGAGCTGTGCGGGCTGGACCTGGCCGACGTCGATCAGGCCCGCCGCGTCGTCCGCGTGTTCGGCAAGGGCGCGAAGGAGCGTTCCGTCCCGTACGGCATTCCGGCGCAACGGACGCTCGACGCGTGGCTCCGCGGTGGCCGCCCGGCGCTCGCGGATCGGAATGGCAGCGCGCTGTTCGTCGGCGTGCGCGGCGGGCGGTTGCAGCCCACCGTGGTACGGCGCATCGTGACGGCCGCGGCGCGGGCGGCCGGACTGCCGCACACCAGCCCACACGATCTGCGGCACTCCGCGGCCACCCACCTGCTCGACGGCGGGGCCGACCTGCGCGCGGTACAGGACCTGCTCGGTCACGCGTCGCTATCGAGCACGCAGATCTACACGCACGTCTCCACGGAACGGCTACGCGCCGCGTTCCGCCAGGCCCACCCCCGCGCCTGACGCGCGCTTAACGCCTCCAAGATCGCGGGGGATTTCGGGCCGGCGGCCCAGCGCGGCCTAATGCGCCCCACCGCGCCACCGTGACCCGCCACGGGCGGCCACGCCGTACGATCTGCGGGTGTGAGCGCCGGAGATCCGCCACCGCCCGTGCCCGGGGCTCGCCTCCTGTTCTCGCTCGACCCCGCCGTGTCCTACCTGAACCACGGTGCGCTCGGGGCCATGCCGATCAGCGTCCAGCGTGCCCAGCAGCGGCTGCGTGACGAGATCGAGTCCGATCCGGTGCGGTTCTACGCACAGGGGCTGATCGACCGGATCATCCACACCCGACGGCACCTGGCCGCGTTTCTCGGCGCCGAACCGGACGGTTCCGCGCTCGTGCCGAACGTGACGGCCGGGGTGTCACTGGTGCTGCAGTCGATACGGCTCGAGGCGGGCGACGAGGTTCTGCTCACCGATCATGCATATGGCGCCGTCGCGCTCGCCGTTCGTCGCGAGTGCCGGCGCGCTGGGGCGAACGCGCGGACGGTGGCGCTGCCGCTGGACGTCCCGGCCGCGGAGGCCGTCGCACGGATCCGGGGCGCGCTGCGGCCGGGCCGGACCAAGCTGCTGATCATCGACCAGATCGCGTCCGCCACGGCGCAGGTGCTCCCGGTCCAGGGCATCGTCGCGGCCGCCCGCGACGTGGACATCGCCGTCCTCGTCGACGCCGCGCACGCGCCGGGCATGCTGCCGGTCGACGTGGCCGCGGTCGACGCCGACTTCTGGGTCGGCAACCTGCACAAGTGGGCGTTCGCGCCGCGTGGCACCGCGCTGCTCGCCGTCGCGCCGGGCTGGCGGCGCTGGATCGATCCGCTGGTCGTGTCGTGGGAGCAGGACGCGGGCTTTCCGCTGTCGGTCGAGTTTCAGGGGACGCTGGACTACAGCCCGTGGCTGGCCGCGCCCGCGGGACTGTTCCTGCTGCGGACGCTCGGAGTCGATCTCGTTCGGGAGCACAACGCGGCACTCGCCGCGTACGGGCAGCGGGTGATCGGCGCCGCCCTCGGCCTCGCCGAGCCGGACCTGCCCGCGCCCGCCGGACCGGCGGCGATGCGCATCGTGCCGCTTCCGTCCGGTCTCGCCACCACCCAGGCCGAGGCCCAGGCACTGCGCCAGCACATCGCCGACAAGCTGGCCACCGAGGTGGGCGTGACCGCCTGGGGCGGACGTGGCTGGCTGCGGCTCAGCGCGCAGGTCTACAACCGGCCCGAGGAGTACGACCGGCTGGCCGAGCGCCTTCCGCCGCTGTTCAGCGCTCTCCAGCGCTGATCCGCGGCTGCAACGGCAGCAACCGCACCCGGCCCAGACCGAGCAACGCCAGCGGATCCAGGTACCGGTCGCCCTGCCGCAGGCCCCAATGCAGGCAGGCCGCGGCCGGACAACCCGGGTGGTCGGGGGCGAGCCAGCCGAGCACCGCACCGGCCCCGACCGGGTCGCCGGCGTGCAGCGTCGACGTCACCGGCTCGTACGTCGTCCGGAAGCCACCCGGATGGGCGACACTCACCACACCACGGCCGGCGATGATCCCCGCGTACACCACCGTTCCGGCGCCGGCGGCCCGGACCACCACCGAGGGTCCGGCGGACAGATCGACGCCGCGGTGCCCGGCCAGCCACGGCTGCGGTGGCGGATCGAACCGCCGGACCACGTGCGGCGGCGTGACCGGCCATCCGAACGGAGGAGGCCGGATCGGAGCCCGAGCAGTGACCGCCGCCGCCGGCGCCGGCCGCACCACGCCCGCGGCTCCCGCCGCCGGCCGCACCACGACCGCAAGCGGCCCGACCATGAGAACGAGCAGAACCAGGATCGGCACACCGCGAGCGTGCCGGGATTACGCGATCAACGAGTTGCGACCTGTGGACAACAACCGCCTGTGGACAACCTAACCGCCGAAACTCGAATCGTCCGGAAGCGAAATGTCCGGTTTCTCCAGCTCCTCGACGTTCACGTCCTTGAACGTCATGACCCGTACGTTCTTGACGAACCGGGCCGGCCGATACATGTCCCAGACCCACGCGTCGTGCATTTCGACCTCGAAATACACCTCACCGTCGGAGTTGCGCACATGCAGGTCCACCTGGTTCGCCAGGTAGAACCGGCGCTCGGTCTCCACGACGTACGAGAATTGGCGGACGATGTCGCGGTACTCCCGGTAGAGCTGCAGCTCCATCTCGGTCTCGTACTTCTCGAGATCCTCTGCGCTCATCGTGTCTCGCCCTCCATGGCCCCATCTTCCCCCACCGGCGCGGACGGCTGAGGCTGCTCGCCCGACGCCACGCCGACGGTACCCTCCGCCACCGACCACAGCATCAACGGCTCGTCCGCGGCGGACGAGGGCGCCACGGACGAGGGCGCCACGGACGAGGGCGCCGGCGGCACGATCACCGCTCGGGGCCGCCGGGACCGCGGCGGCTGGCTGCCCCGCCCGGAGACGGCCGCCACGTTGACGTACGAGAACCGGTGCTCGATGCACGGCCCATGCCGGCTCAGCGCCGCGCTGTGCTCGTCAGTGCAGTACCCCTTGTGCTCGGCGAAGCCGTAGTCCGGGAACCGCCCGTCCAGCTCGACCATGAGCCGGTCCCGGGTGACCTTGGCGAGCACGCTGGCGGCCGCCACGCAGGCCGCCACCCGGTCGCCCTTCCAGACCGCCAGACCGGGCACGCCCAATCCGTCCACCGGAAAGCCGTCGGTCAGCACGTACTCGGGCCCGGTGGTGAGCGAGGCGAGAGCGCGCCGCATCGCGGACAGGTTGCAGACGTGCAGCCCGCGCATGTCGACCTCGGCCGGCGGGATGATGATCACCGAATACGCCAGCGCCCGGACGACGACCTCCGCGTACACCCGTTCCCGCGCGGCCGGCGTGAGCAGCTTGGAGTCGGCGAGTCCGTCGATCTCGCCGCGCCGGCCTTCGGGCAGGATGGCGGCGGCCGCGACCAGCGGTCCGGCGCAGGCCCCGCGCCCGGCCTCGTCGGCGCCGGCCACGCATCGGAACCCGCGGCGCTGCAACGCACGCTCCAGTGCGTACAGCCCGGCCTCCCGGCGGATGACGGTACGGGTGGGGGTCAGCATGTGGGTCCCTCGGGTACGGCCAGGAAGCGGCGTAACAGGTCGGCCAGTTCCTCGGGATACACGGTCTCGTCCGTGGTGTCCAGTTCGGCGGCCGTCCACCACCGGTGCGCGTCGATGGTCCGCCGCTCCTCCGGGTCGAAACCGGCCGTGTCGATCTGCCACTCCGGCACCCGGTAGAGGTAGAAGTGCTGGTTCTGCCGGTAGCGCCGGTTGTCGTAGCTGAACTCGGTGATCTGGTGCCAGACCGGCGCACCGAGGTCGGCCGGAGCCACCCGCAGGCCGGTCTCCTCGAACAGCTCACGAGCGGCGCCCTGCGCCGAGGACTCGCCCGGGTTGAGCCCGCCACCCGGCGTGAACCACCAGCGCAGCCCGGGACGGGCCGGATCGCCACCGCGCAACAACAGGGTGCGGCCGGAATCATCGACCAACACGACGCGGGCGGCCGGCCGGTCTCGAAGGGGCACCACGACAACAGCCTATTGCGCCGCCGGTCGATCTCTCGACCGGGTCAGTTCGCGCCCGGCGCCGCGGGGATGGCCTCGAACTCCTTCGGCACCGAGAGCCAATCCGCGCGGTTCACCGGCCAGAAGATCGTGAAGGCCCGGCCCACGATGGCCTCCTTGTCGATCGTCGCCTCGGTGATGTCCTCGGTCTGCTCCCAGTGCTCGAGGGAGTCCCCGGAGGCGGACCGGTGGTCGCCCATGACCCACAGCCGGCCGGTCGGCACGGTGATGTCGAACGGCTCGTCGGCGGCCGGGTCGGAGGTGCCGTCCGCGTCGCGGTAGATGAACGGCTCGTCCAGCGCGTGACCGTTGATGACCAGGCGGTTCTTGGTGTCGCAACACACCACATGGTCACCGCCGACGCCGATGATGCGTTTGATGAAGTCCTCGCCCTCGGTACCGCTCTGCCAGTCGTCGGGGGCCTTGAAGACGACGATCTCCCCGCGGTGCGGATCGCGGAAGTCGTAGACGAGCTTGTTGACCAGGACCCGGTCCAGCACGTTGAGCGTGTGCTCCATCGACGGCGACGGGATGTAGAACGTCTGCAGCACGAACGCGCGGACCAGAATCGCGACGAGGATCGCCACGCCTAGAAGGATCGGTAGCTCACGCCAGAACGAACCACGGCGCTTCTGGGTCTGCTCGTCAATCACGAACGGAGCCTACGACGGCGTGCTGTGAACGTCAGTCCAGAACGCGCTGATACGCCCACACTTACCAGAAACGGCAGGACAATCGCTCCGGTCGGCGCGTCAGGAACCGGTTGCGTTCCAGCGGCCACCGGGTGGTCCGCCGCGTATGCCTGCCATACCTCCGGTACGTGCAGGCTGGCGAACCGGCTGGTGGGCCACGCGATCACGAACGCGCGACCGATGACATTGTCGATCGGTACGGGGCCCTGACAGCGCGCGTCCTGGGACACCGCCCGGTGGTCGCCCATGACGAACATCTCACCGGTCGGCACTGTTACCTCGGCGAACTTCCGGCTCGTACACTGCTTCGGATTCGCCGGGGCGTCGAGCGGCGAGTTCTCGGTCACGTACGGTTCGTCGATCGGCTCGCCGTTGACCGTGATGCGGCCCTTCGCATCGCAGCAGGCCACCTTGTCGCCGGGCAGGCCGATCACGCGCTTGATGAAGTCCCGCTCGCCGGGCCGGCTGATACCGATGAGGTCACCGACGGTGCGGCCGAGCTTGGCACCGAACGTCTGACTCAACGGTTCGGTCGGCTCCGGGGCCCAGCTGTCGGTGCCGCGGAACACGACGATCTCGCCGCGGACCGGGTCGCGCATGTCGTATACGACCTTGTTGACCAGCACCCGGTCGCCGACCAGCAGCGTGTTCTCCATCGAGCCGGACGGGATGTAGAACGCCTGGACCAGGAACGTGCGGATCAGCACGGCGAGGCAGAACGCAACAAGGAGCAGCAGCGGAAGCTCCTGCCAGAGCGGCATCTCCTTGCGCCGGATCACTCGACCGCGGCGCCGGCCACCCGGGGCGCCGCGGCCCCGATAGCCGTCCATCTGTCCCACGCTATGACCGTCCCGGATACAGCACTACCGCCCGCGAACCCCGGCCGGGGACGTGGGCGGTAGTGCACTGGCACTGTTTCCCATCCGCCACTCGCGCCAGCGTAGTGCGCCCGCGCGAGCCCTCGTCAGTCCGAGCAGAGGTACGGCCCGGACCGCGATGGGGTTCAGCTGACGGTCTGCTTCTCCCGAAGCTCCTTGATCTTGGCCTTCTTGCCGCGCAGCTCACGCAGGTAGTACAGCTTCGCTCGCCGCACGTCGCCGCGGGTCACGACCTCGATCCGGTCGATGATCGGGCTGTGGATCGGGTACGTCCGTTCGACGCCGACACCGAAGCTGATCTTGCGGATCTTGAAGGTCTCCCGCAGACCGCCGCCCTGGCGGCCGATCACGACGCCCTGGAAGATCTGGACCCGGGAACGGTTGCCCTCCACGACCCGGGCGTGGACCTTGAGCGTGTCCCCGGCCCGGAAGTCGGGAATGTCGGTGCGCTGCGACTGGGCGTCGAGAGCGTCCAGCGTGTTCATCGCTGCATCCTCGTCGTACTCAATGCGCACCAACGGTCGATGCGCGGATGGGTGATTCTCGTCCGCCCGGCCACGGCGTGGCGGCGAACGCAACCTCACTACTTTGCCACATCGGGACCGGTGATCTGAAATCCGCCCTCGGCGAGCGTCTCCCGGTCCCGTTCGTCCAGCATGCCGTACGGGTACGCGGCGAGCATGTCGGGCCGCCGCTCGGCGGTCCGCAACAGCGACTGATTCCGGCGCCACCGGGCGATCCGGCCGTGGTCGCCGGATCGCAGCACCTCCGGAACGTCCCGGCCGCGCCACGACGCCGGCTTGGTGTAGACCGGCGCTTCGAGCAGCCCGGCCGCGTGCGACTCCTCGGTCAGCGACTCGGCGTTGCCCAGCACCCCCGGCAGCAGGCGGGTGACCGCTTCCAGGATCACCAGCACCGCGACCTCGCCGCCGAACAGCACGTAGTCGCCGACCGAAACCTCCCGGACCGGCATCCGTTCGGCCGCGTCGTCGAGGACGCGCTGATCGATGCCCTCGTACCGGCCGCATGCGAAGATCAGGTGGTCCATGCCGGCCAGGTCGTGCGCGTCCGCCTGGGTGAACGGCTTGCCGGCCGGCGAGGGGACGACCAGCGTTCCGGCGTCGACGGACTCCAGCGCCGCCGCCCACGGCTCCGGCCGCATCACCATGCCCGGCCCGCCGCCGTACGGCGTGTCGTCGACCGTACGGTGCACGTCCGTGGTCCAGGCCCGCAGGTCGTACACGGAGATGCCGAGCAGCCCGGCGGTCCGCGCCTTGCCGATCAGCGACAGGTCCAGCGGGCCGAAGTACTCCGGGAAGATCGTGATGATGTCGACGCGCATCGGCCTACAGATCCAGCAGGCCCTCGGGAAGATCGGCGATCATGCGGCCGCCGGCCAGATCGACCGTTGGAATCATGACCGAGACGAACGGAACGAGCGCCGTCCCGCCACCCGCCTTGGCCAGCACGATCAGCTCCGAGGCGGGGGCGTGCTCGATGCGTTCGACCGAACCGAGCAGCGTGCCGTCCGGCGCCTCCACCCGCAGCCCGACCAGTTGGTGGTCGCGGAACTCGTCCGGATCGTCGGGCGTGTCCACGGTGGCGCTGTCCACCTGCAGCAGCACTCCGCGCAGGGCCTCGGCGACGTTGCGGTCATCGACCCCGTCGAACCGCGCGATCAGCCGGCCCTGATGCCAGCGCGCCGATTCCAGCGTGAGCTTCTCCGGTACGCGGTACGGCACGCCGGGCGCGGGCGCAGCCGGACCGGTGCTCACCCGGCGGTCCCGCGGGACCTCCGTGGTGAACACCGATCCGGCGGTGAAGCGCACTTCCGGCTCGTCGGTCCGCACGGTCACCAGCACCTCTCCTCCGATGCCGTGTGGCCGGCCGATGGCACCGACGACGAGGAGCTGTGCCACGTGCCGCTCAGTACGCGTCGACGATGTCGACGCGAATGCCGCGTCCGCCGATCGAGCCGATGACCTGCCGCAACGCCTTGGCCGTACGGCCGCCACGGCCGATCACCGTGCCCAGATCCTCGGGATGTACGCGGACCTCGAGGCGCTTGCCCCGGCGTGAGTCGACGAGCCGGACCCGGACGTCGTCCGGGTTGTCGACTATCCCCTTGACGAGGTGCTCCAGCGCGGGCCGGAGCGCCCCGTCAGTTCGCGTCGGCGCCGGCACCGGCCGGATCCTCTGCGGTCTCGGCGACGGCCTCGCGGTTCGGCTCCGCGGGGTCGACGGCCTTGGTCTGCGCCGGCTTGGCCTCGGCGGCCTCCGGAGCGGCGGCCACCTTGGTGGGCTCAGCCTGCGCCGGCTCAGCCGTGGCCGGCTCAGCCTCCGCTGATTCGGCCTTGGTGGGCTCGGCCTTCGCCTTCGCCGGCTCGGCCTTCGTGGGCTCGGCCTTAGCCGCCTCGGCCTTCCTAGGCTCGGCCTTCGTGGGCTCAGCCTTAGCCGGCTCGGAGGCGGCCTTGGTCGCCTTCTTCGCCGGCCTTGCCGGGGTGTCGGCAACGCCCGCGGCCGCCTTCGCCTCCGCCTCGTACGTGGTCTGGCGGCTGACCTTCTCCGGCGCCACCAGCAGCGGCGGCGGGGCGGGCAGACCCTTGAACTTCTGCCAGTCGCCGGTCTTCTCGAGGATGCGCTGGACGGGCTCGCTCGGCTGGGCGCCGACCGACAGCCAGTACTGGATGCGGTCGGACTTCACCTCGATCAGCGACGGGTTTTCCTTGGGGTGGTAGATACCGACGTACTCGATCGCACGGCCGTCACGCTTGGTGCGGGCGTCGGCGACGACGATGCGGTACTGCGGGTTGCGGATCTTTCCCATCCGCAGGAGCCGGATCTTTACGGCCACAGTGTTCTTCGCTCCTGATGACTACATGGATGAGCCGCCGGAACCCACGTGGGGATGCGGGACCGATGTCTCGTGGACTGGCAGCGCGCTCAGGGTTAGAGGGCGCCTCGCGCGTGCCGGATACCAGCCGTCCATTCTGCCAGACGCCCCGCCCCACCCACGAACCGCCCTCGCCCTCCCCGCGATCTTGGAGTTGTGGTTGGCACGAAAGCGGACGAACGACTGATAAGGGCAACCACAACTCCAAGATCGCGGGGGTTTACGACGCGGGCGGACGGTCCCAGCCCCTGGGGAGCGCGCGGGGGATCGGCCAAGACGGGTCGGGGACGAAATCGGTCCACGTGCCGTCGAACGGGAACTCGGCCGCCTCGATCCGCTTGATCACCCGCCGGCCCTCGGCCCATACGGCGTCCTCATCCGGCACCCAGTAGTGCTCCGGCAGCGCCAGGCGCTCGGCGAACTCCTCCTCGTCCTTCCACTGCCAGCTACGATCCGGCGCCACCACGATGTCCAGGTCCTGGTCAACGGTGTCCACCCCGGCCACATCGCCGTCATCCCAGCGAACGGCCCGTTCCTCGAGGTTGACGTACCAGCCGGCGAAAACAGCGTCGTCGTCGTCGAAGAAGAACCAGACCGAGTGGTCGACGTCCGGCGGGAAGAACTTGAGGATGCCGGGTCCCTGCCATTTCGACTCCACGACGTGGTGCTGAAGCCCCACCCACTCGGCGAACGGCATCGACCGGATGCCGCGCCCGTCGGCGGCCATCTCCACGCCCACCACGGACCCGCGGGCCAGCCAGAGCAGCAGTCCGCGGTCGTCGTCGGAGACCACCCGGCACGGGCGCACGGCGAGCAGCTGTCCGCCCGCGACGTTGCGGTAGAGCACCGGCCGATCCGGCTCGAACGGCATCAGTACGCGCGAGCCAGGATCGCCACCAGGTCGGGCTCGTCGTCGGAGTCCGGCACCGTGCCGTCGGGCCGGGTCAGGCACCGGACGGTGACCGCCTTGCCGTTCGCCTCGGCCTCACCGTCCAGGCCCACCGCGGACCACGGCACCCGGGCCCACCCGGTCTGCGCCACGTCGATCGCTTCGCGCAGCGTCGCCACGTCGACAGTCCGTTCCGTCCGGAACGCCAGCGCGCTGTCGTACAGCGCCTGCTGATCGGCGGTGAGCGCGGCGGTGACCTGTGCCACCACCTCACCGAGCGGCGCCGGCGATTTCGTGCCGCCGACCCGCCGGACCACTACAGCGTTGCCCGCGGCCAGATCCCGAGGGCCGACTTCGACGCGTACCGGAATGCCCTTGAGCTCGGCATCCACGGCCCGGCGGCCGAACGGCACGTCGGCGCGGTCGTCGAGGGTGACGCGGACGCCGGCCCCCTTGAGCTCGTCGCGGAGCTTGGTGGCCGCCTCGACCACGCCCTCCCCCGCCTTGACGACCGTGACCTGGGCCTGGATCGGCGCGAGCCGCGGCGGCAGCCGCAGCCCGTCGTCATCGCCGTGCACCATGATCACGCCGCCGATCATGCGCGTGGTCGAGCCCCACGACGTGGTCCAGCAATGCTCCACGGCGCCCGCCGACGAGGAGTACGTGATGTCGAACGCCTTGGCGAAGTTCTGTCCCAGCTCGTGCGAGGTGCCGAGCTGGAGCGCCTTGGCGTCGCCCATCATGGCCTCGAGCGTCATGGTGTTGGTCGCCCCGGCGAACCGTTCACCGGGAGTCTTGCGACCGGGCACCACCGGGATGGCGAGGACGTTCACCATCAGGTCCTCGTACACCTCATGCAGGATCTTGCGGGCGTAGTCGCGCGCGTCCGCCTCGGTCGCGTGCGCGGTGTGGCCCTCCTGCCAGAGGAATTCGGTGGTCCGCAGGAACGTTCGCGGCCGCAGCTCCCAGCGCACGACGTTGGCCCACTGGTTGAGCAGCAGCGGCAGGTCCCGGTACGAGTCGATCCACTTGGCCATGAACTCGCCGATCACGGTCTCGCTGGTCGGACGGACCACGATCGGCTCGGCGAGCGGCTTGCCGCCGGCGTGGGTGACCACCGCCAGCTCGGGCGAGAAGCCCTCCACGTGCTGTGCCTCGCGGCGCAGGTAACTCTCCGGGATGAACAGCGGGAAGTACGCGTTCTCCGCCCCCGCCTCCTTGATCCGCGCGTCCATCTCGGACTGCACGTGCTCCCAGATCGCGTAGCCGGTGGGCCGGATCACCATCGTGCCGCGGACCGGACCGTTGTCGGCCAGCTCCGCCTTGGCGATGAGGTCCTGGTACCAGCGGGGGAAGTCCTCCGCACGGGGAGTGAGCACGCGAGCCATGACCGCACATCGTAGTGACCGGCCGGCGCGGCTCAGCGCACCACCCGGCCACGCAGCACGATCCGGGCCGGGTGCCGGACCACCGCGAGATCGGCCCGCGGATCCTCGGGATAGACCACCAGATCGGCCAGGCCGCCCTCGACCAGCCCGGGAAACCCCAGCCAGTCCCGCGCTCGCCAGGACGCCGCCGCGAGCACCTCCGGCGCCGGGATGCCGGCTTCGTGCAGCGCCAGGATCTCGTCGGCGGCGCGGCCGTGGCGGATGCCGCCACCCGCGTCGGTGCCGACGTAGATCGGCACGCCCGCTTCGTGAGCGGCACGTACGACGCTGGGGAAGCGGTCGCCCAGCGCCGCCATGTGGTCGGCGTAGCCGGGGAACTTGTCCCGCGCCCGCTCGGCGATGTCCCCGAACGTCCGAATGTTGATCATCGTGGGCACCAGGGCGGTGCCGTGGCGGGCCATCTCGTCGATCAGGTCCAGCGACAGGCCGGTGCCGTGCTCGACGGAGTCGACGCCGGCCCGGACCATGACCGCCACGGCCTCCTCGGAGAACGTGTGCACTGCAGCCCGGGCGCCCGCCTCGTGCGCGGCCCGTACGGCGGCGGCCATCGTGGCGTGGTCCCACGACGGCGCCAGGTCACCGACCGACCGGTCGAGCCAGTCACCGACCAGCTTGACCCAGCCGTTCCCGGCCGCCGCCTGCGCCGTCACCGTCGGGGCCACATCGGCACCGGCTACCTCGACGCCGACGTCGCGGAGGTAGCGCTTCGGCGACGCCACGTGGCGACCCGCGCGCGCCAGGCGCGGCACGCCGGGCTCGTCGTCCAGTTCGGCATAGGGGTACGGCGATCCGGCGTCCCGCAGCGCCAGCACACCGGTGTCCCGGTCCGTGGCGGCCAGCTCGCGCGCCTGGTCGAGCCCGGTGATCGGCCGACCGCCCGGCGCTATCCCGAGGTGGCAGTGCGCGTCCACCAGGCCCGGCAGGACGTACCCGCCGTCGCTGATCGTCTCGGCGCCGGACACCGGCTCGAGCGTCACCCGGTCGCCGACCAGCCAGAGATCCCGGACCTCCCCGTCGGGCAGGACCGTCCCGCGCACATGCAACGCCATGGGTCAGTCCTACCCGATGGCTAGTCCAGGCGCGGTGTCTGTGCCAGGAACGCCTGCGCGATCACCGCGTATCCGGCGCTGGTCGGGTGGATGTCCTGGCGGGTACACATCCAGGTCAGCGTGCAGATCCGCGCGACCGCGAGCGGAACCTCGCCGACACCCGCCAACGCGGTCGTCGTGGCCAGATCCGTTGTAGCGAACGCTCCCTCCACGTCGGCCACCCGTGCCCGCCGCGCGGTGTAGACCGCCGTCAACTGCTGGTTGAGCTGCGTGGTCAGCCCGATCGACTGCTGGGCGAGCGCCTGCCCGGCCGCTCCGGACAGCCACGCCGCCAGGTACGGGTCGTAGTACGTCATGCCGACCATGCGGACGAGCGGCGCGGCCAGCCGGAGCCGCACCATGATCTTCTGCAGATTGGTCGCGATCGTGCCGATGGCCTCCACCGCGCATTGCTGGTCGATCGTGCCGGTCGCGGCGCAGCGGTTGATGTCGTTCCCGCCGATGTCGATGGTGACCAGCAGCACCCGCCCACGGTGATCGCGCAGGAAGTTCTCGGCGGCCGCGAGCTGCGAGGCGGCGCCGTCGTACGTGCACGCACCACCGCCGGACAGCAGCGTCGTCGTGGTCGCACCGCCGCAGCCCAGGTTCACCAGCTCGGAGTTCGGCACCTTCGCCTGCACCGCCTGGAACACCCGCGGCACGTAACCCTGGTCCGGGCCGATCGAGGAGTCGGGCTGGTATCCGGCGGCGAGTGAGTCGCCGAGGGCCAGGTAGTAGAACGGGGGCTGGTCGTCGGCGAACGCCACCGGGACGCCGAGCCCGAACAACACCGCCACGACGATGGCGGGACCGAGGAGTCTGCGGATCATCGGAGCAGGCTAGGCCGGTCCGGCCCGCAGATCAATGTTCGTCGTCGCGCCGCTTGGGCTGGTTGGTGAGTTTGTTGAAGTCCAGCTTCGGGAGCTTGAAGCCCGGCGGCAGGCCCTGCGCTCCGTCACCGCCCAGCACATTCGGGTCCAGCCCCTGCGGGAGCTGCGGCATACCACCGGGGAAGCCGCCGGCGACCCGCGGCCGGTTCGAGCCGCCCTTCGTGCCCTTCCGCTTGTTCTTCGGGCTCTTCGTCGCCTTACGCCGGGACCCGGGCAGACCCATCATGCCGCCCATCTGCTTCATCATCTTCTGCGCGTCGGCGAAGCGGTTGAGCAGCTGGTTGACGTCCATCACGGTGACTCCGGAGCCGTTCGCGATACGGACCCGGCGGGAGCCGTTGATGATCTTCGGATTGGTGCGCTCGGCCGGGGTCATCGACCGGATGATGGCGGTCACCCGGTCGAAGTGACTGTCGTCCAGCTCCGCCAGCTGGTCCTTCATCTGGTTCATGCCCGGCATCATGGCGAGCACGTTCGCGATCGGACCCATCCGCCGTACGGCGATGAGCTGGTCCAGGAAGTCCTCCAGCGTGAACTGCTCGCCACCGAGCAGCTTGGAGGTCATCTTCTCCTTCTGGTCCTCGTCGAAGGCCTGTTCGGCCTGCTCGATGAGGGTCAGCACGTCGCCCATGCCGAGGATCCGGCTCGCCATCCGATCGGGGTGGAAGACGTCGAAGTCCTCCAGCTTCTCGCCGGTGGACGCGAACAGGATCGGCTCGCCGGTGACGTACCGCACGGACAGCGCCGCGCCACCACGGGCGTCGCCGTCGAGCTTGGACAGCACCACACCGGTGATGCCGACGCCGTCGCGGAACGCCTCCGCGGTGGTGACCGCGTCCTGACCGACCATCGCGTCGACCACGAAGACGATCTCGTCGGGGTCGACGGCGTCGCGGATGTCGGCGGCCTGCTGCATCATCTCGGCGTCGATGCCGAGGCGGCCGGCGGTGTCGACGATCACGATGTCCTTGGCCACCCGCGTCGCGTGCTCGATGGAGTCGCGGGCCACCCGGACCGGGTCCCCGACGCCGTTGCCGGGCGACGGCGCGTACACCTCGACGCCGGCCCGGCCGCCGAGGATCTGGAGCTGGTTCACCGCGTTCGGGCGCTGCAGGTCGGCTGCCACCAGCATCGGCTGGTGGCCCTGTGCCTTGAGCCAGCGGGCCAGCTTGCCGGCCAGCGTCGTCTTGCCGGACCCCTGGAGGCCGGCGAGCAGGATCACGGTCGGCGGCTGCTTGGCGAACCGCAGCCGGCGGCCCTCGCCGCCGAGGATGTTGATGAGCTCCTCGTGGACGATCTTGATGATCTGCTGCGCCGGGTTGAGCGCCTGGGACACCTCGGCGCCGCGCGCCCGCTCCTTCAGGCTGGCGATGAACGCCCTGACCACCGGCAGCGCGACATCCGCCTCCAGCAGCGCGAGACGGATCTCGCGCGCGGTGGCGTCGATGTCGGCGTCGGTGAGCCGGCCCTTGCCCCGGAGCTTGGTGAAGATCCCGGAGAGACGGTCACTCAAGGTGTCAAACACGGCGCAACTTCCCGTTGGTCAGCGGCGAGCAGTCCTGCCAAGCCTACCGGCCGGAAAATCGTCAGCGGTTGCGCATGTTGTAGGTCTTCGTAGCCGCCTCGAGGCGACGCTGGGCGCGGGTGCCGGGTGCCAGCGACCGCTTGGCCCGGCCGTACAGCCAGACGCCGCCGCCGATCACAACCGCGCCCACGATCAGGTACGACACGCCGCCGAGCAGCGCGTGCAGGAGCGCCACCGCGACCCAGCCCACCACGATCACGCCCGCGACCATCGCCAGCGCCCACGCCACCGCCTTGCCCATTTCGGCCCTCCCCCAGATCGGCCGCACATCGGCCGACCTCCACGATGCGCCCGGCGCGCAACATCCGTCCATCGGCCGGATCCCTGAAACGACCCGTAAGGGTGCCGCCAGAAGACATCGACCGCAACCCCGCCGCGGATCGCGCCGTTGGGAGTCGTGACCGCGGCGGCCGGTTTCCGCGCCGCCCAACCGGCGGAAGGACGACGGCGTGCTCGTGCGGCGGATCCTACGACTGGTGCCGTGGCCGCTGCGCAAGCGCCTTCTCGCGATGATCCACCAGGTCCTGCTGCCGCTGGTCGCGGTGGAGCTCCGGCTCGGGCTGGCCCGCCGGATCGTCCCGATGTCGCCGCCCCCACGGCTACGGGCGGCGCGGGACGGTGCGCTGCTCCGGGTCCGTACGGCCGGCGGCTGGGTCGCCGCCCGCGCCGACCGGACGGCGAGCCCGGGGGCCGTCCGGCGGCGGAATCTCGACCGCGTGGTGGCGGCGCTCACAAGTGCCGGCATCGATTGGTTCCGTGTCCCGGCGACGTCGCTCACCCACACGGCGGTCGCGGTGCGGGCCCGGGACCGCGCTGGTGTCGTACGGCTCCTGACCGCGCTGGCCGCGCGGGAGGCCGGCCGGCTGGAGGCGGTCGGCGTCCGCGGCCGGCGACCCGGGCGGAGCCGGGCGGACGTGCTGCGGCTGTACTGGCCGGTCACCGACCCGCGGGGCAGCCTGGTGCTCGGCGCCGACTTCGGCTGCGAGGTGGAGTTCTGGCGCGAGCGGGACGGCACGCTCACCGGACCTCGGGACAACCCGGTGGCGGACGCGGTGGCGGCGGACGCGCCGGCGGTGTACGCGGCCGAGCCGGTGTTCGGGCCGTTCGCCTCGCCGGCCGACACGACGGCCTACCGGACCCGCGAGATCTTCACGCTGGCCGGCCCGGATCGGGTGACGTTCCCCATCGACGCGGTCTACACATGGGTCGACGGCGACGATCCGGAGTGGCGCCGGCGCAAGGCACACGCAATGGGCGAGAACGGGTGGGTGGCCGCGGCGAGCGCGCACAGCGCGAACCGGTCCCGGTTCGCCTCCCGCGACGAGTTGCGCTACTCGCTGCGGGCGCTGCACTGCTTCGCGCCGTGGATCAGGCGCGTGTTCCTCGTCACCGACGATCAGGTGCCGCCCTGGCTGGACGCCGAGTACCCGGGCATCACCGTCGTCAGCCACCGGGAGGTCTTCGGCGACACCGGGCAGCTGCCCACGTTCAACTCGCACGCGATCGAGTCGCGGCTGCACCGCATCCCCGGACTGGCCGAGCATTTCCTCTACCTCAACGACGACGTCTTCCTCGGCCGCCCGGTCGCGCCCGAGCTGTTCTTCACGCCCGGCGGGCTGACCCGGTTCTTCCCCTCGCGAGCGATCGTCGATCCGAACCCGCGCCGGCCCGAGGACCCACCGGTGAACTCGGCGGCCAAGAACAACCGGCGGCTGATCCAGGAGGCGTTCGGGCGGGTGCTGACCCGCAAGATGATGCACACGCCGCACCCGTCGCGGCGCAGCGTCATCACCGAGATCGAGGAGCGGTTCGCCGCGGACGTGACGGCCACCGCGAGCCACCAGTTCCGCCACCCCGACGACATCTCACTGCTCTCGTCGCTGCAGCAGTACTACGCGTACCTGACCGGACGGGCCGCACCCGGCGAGATCAAGTACATGTACGCGGACCTGGCCGATCCGGCGGCGCCGTTCAAGATGACGCGGGTGCTCCGGAACCGGCACCTCGACGCGTTCTGCCTGAACGACACGGACGCCGACGCGGGCACGGCGGCCGAGCAGGAGGCGCTGCTCGCTGACTTCCTGCCCGCCTACCTGCCGTTTTCCGCACCGTTCGAGCTGGCGGCGCGGCGGGTCGGCCGCCAGCTGAACCGCAGCGATCCGCTACCGGACAGGGAGATGGTTCCGTAGCACCCCGCCGATCTTGGAGTCGTGGTTACCCATATGCCCGTTCCGCAGGGCAATGTGCCAACCACAACTCCAAGATCGGCGGGAGGAGATGCGGCGGCCTGACCCTCGGTTCGGGTGTTCGTTACGCCTCGAGTGTCTTGATCATGTCCCGTGGGACTTGGTGATCCGCCCGGCGGCGATGAGCTGTGCGGAATTGCGGTTCGCTCCAGACCCAAACTCCACACAGTCGGGAAGCATCAGCGGTAGCGGCGCTGGTTCGCGCCCCGTTCACCGCCGACCTAGCGTGCCGACCGAACCGGCCGCACACCCCGCGGCGAGTGCGCCCGGAACGCCACGTCGGCGGCGGCGCTCGCGTCCGGCGCCGTCTCGGTCCGATCCTGCACCAGGTAACGGGGGCGTCCCCGCACCTCTTCGTGGATCCGGGCCAGGTATTCGCCGATGATGCCGAGTCCGAGAAGGACGAACGTGCCGAGGATGAGCAACAGCAGGATCACGGTCGGAAAGCCGGCCACCGAGTCGCCGCGCATCCAGCGCACCAGCGTCTGGATGCCCAGCACGAGGGAGAAGGCGGCGAAGCCCAGTCCGGCCAGCGTCACGAAGTGCAACGGCGCCGCGGTGAACGAGGTCAGCCCGTTCACGGCGAGCCGGCACAGCGCACCGGCCGTCCACCGTGATTCGCCGCCCTGCCGGGAATCAATGTCCACTTCGACCACGGCTCGCCGGAACCCGATCCAGCTGCTGGTGCCGCGAAAGAAGCTGGCGTGCTCCGGCATGCTCAACAGCGCGTCGACCGCGGACCGGGACAGCAGCCGGAAATCGGTGGCGTTGACGAGATCCACTGTGGTCAGCCGGGTGAACGTGGCGTTGAACAGCCGTGCCGCGACCCGGTTGCCGAGCGACTGGCCGGTGCGGTTGCGCTTGACCGCCTCGACCACATGCGCGCCGGCACGCCACCGCCGCAGCATCGCCGGGATCGCACCCGGCGGGTGCTGCAGGTCCGCGTCGATGACCACGACGGCGTCACCGGCGGCATGCTCGAGGCCGGCCAGCAGCGCCTGTTCCTTGCCGAAGTTGCGGGACAGCTGGATGCCGCGGATCCGGCGATCGTGCCGGCCGTGACCGGCGATCCGCCGCCACGAGTCGTCGGTGGAGCCGTCGTCCACGAGCACCAGCTCGAACCGCTCCCCAGCCAGCACCTCGCCCAGCCGGGACACCAGCCGGTCGACGCCGGCACCCTCGTTGTAGACCGGCGCCACCACGGAGATCAGTTCGCCGGTCATCGGGCACCCTCGCAGAACGGCACGCCGGCCTGCTGTTCCGACGACACGTCAAGCGACTCGTCGAAGCGCCGGAGCGAGAACGCGGAGTCGGCATACAACGCGTGGAACTCCGCGCGCAGCGCGCAGCGGCGGGCGTCGCCCGCGGGCGTACGGTCGAAATCCGCCATCTCACCCGCGATCCGATTGGCCAGCCGTGCCGGTTCGCGGACGGCGAGCTGGTCCCGATAGCCCTTGTTCGCCGCGGTGGAGACGGTCGCGGCCAGGGCCAGCAGCACCACCAGACCAACGCGGCGGCGGGGTCCGGACCAGGCCAGCAGCACGGCGCTCAGCGCGATCCCGCCCGCGACAGCGGTCACCGCGGTGTCCCGCCAGCCCTGCCCCCAGCGGTGCTGGGTGACAAGATGCTGCACGTCGGCGTTGAGCGATCCCATGGTGGCACCGAGCGCGACGAGGACTCCGGTGGCGGCGGCCAGCCCGTACGCCTCGCGGCGGCCGACCGGCGTGAGCCGCGGCAGATCCCGGACCGCACGCCAGGCCAGCGCACCCAGCACGAGCAGGGCCAGCACCGTGACGGTGCCCAGCAACCACGGCCGGTGCGCGCCCTGGGTCGCCGATCGCCAGGCCAGCGGCGGCAGCCAGGCCACCATCCGAGCCGGTACCGCAGCGACGACGCCCGCTCCCACGGTGAGATCGGAGCCGCGGTAGCAGCCGCCAGCGGCGCACTGCGCACTGATGACGAGCCGTACCGCCACGAACACCGGCAGGAATCCGAGCCACAACCATCCCAGCGCTCGGATCGGCGGGCTGGCGGCGATCGACCGCCAGCGGTGCCGCAGTATGGCCCGCTGCCGGATGCCGACGGCGACGGTGGCGAACGGCAGGGTCAGATAGGCGATCTCGTTGAACGACGCCAGCGCCACCCCGGCGGCCACCAGCGCGGCCGCCCGCCACCATCCGATGCGCCGGGCGGCCCGGCAGACGGCCGCCGCGACTCCCAGCACGAGCGCGGTCGAGAGTAGGTACAGGCCGCCGAAAAGCACGGCGGGACTGGCCGAACCGGCCGCGACGAGGCCACCGCCGACCGCGAACGGCACGGTGGCGGCCAACGTGGACGGTGCCCGGACGAACAGCGGACCGCGAGTCACGACACTCTCCGCCAGCAGCACGGCGGCCACCGTGAGCACGGCCGCGGCGGCGAACGAGACCAGCCGGAACGGAATCGTCACCGGCACGCCGGCGAGATCACCGAGCGTGTACGCGAGCAGATCCAGCGACTTCTCCAGCATCCGGCCCAGCGGCCGGAAGTTGCCCAGCGTCAGATACCCGCCGACCGAGTGGAGCGTGTGCGGCACGATCCGCAGCGGGTTGTCGCGGAACAGACCGCCGTGCCAGTACAGGTTGAACCGGTGATCGGCGGTCGGTGCGAGCGCGACCAGCGGTGCCAGCACGGTCAGCGGGACGAGCACGCAGCGCTGCCACACCCGGCGCCAGAACGGGCGTGGATCCGGCGGGACGACGCCGGTCGCCGGGGTGGCGACGGCGGTCTGCGCCGGCACGAGAAGCGTCACGTGACGGCCAACGACCCCCGCGTGTCGTTAGTGACGCCCGGTCAATCCCGCAACAGATCGGCCAGCGTCGGGGGGTCGTCGCGGTCCACGATCACCGTACGCACGCAACCGTGGTCGGCGAACAGCCGGGTGAGCCGCTCGGTGAGCAGGTCGTCCCAGGACATCTCCGGCCGGTGCCGCCGCCACGTCGCGGCGTCCGGCAGGTACTCCAGCACCACACCGGGTGTGCGCAACGACCGGAACGACGGGCTGTCGGTCAGCACCACCGGCACGTGATCGGCGGCCACGATCACCCGTTGGCGCACGGCCCGGACGAATGCCGCCAGGTCCTCGGGCGCGAGGCCGAACGCGAGGTAGACGTGCGCCGGGACCGGCTCGGGTGGCCGGCGGGTGCCCGGCTCGTGCAGCTGCCGTGGCGCTTGTCCGCGCAGGCGCCGGACCGCGCGGCCGACCAGCTGCGGCGGCGTCCGGACCGGATCCCGGGCCAGCGCGGTGAGCGCGCGTCCCACCCGGTACGACCCGCTGCGCTGCAGCGCACGTACCAGATCGCGCTGCCGGTCCCGATCGCGCGCCGCGTCCGCGTGCCGGCTCCGCCAGTCGTCGCGCTCGGCCTCGACGGTTCGCAGCCGGCCGACGAGCGCCGCGAGCTCCCAGCGCGTACGTTCCAGCGCACGGTCGCGCTCCGGGGCGGTCACCGGGCCGCCCGGGCGGCGATCCAGGCGGCCGCGTCGGCGGCGCCGTTCGGGAATGCGACCTCCGCGCACCGCCGGGCCAGCGCGGCGCGGACGCCGGGCCGGGCCGCCTCGGCCAGCACTTCGTCGAGGCGTACCGGATCGTCCACCACCAGCGCGGCACCGGCGGCGGCCGCGAACCGGGCGCGCGCCAGCTGGTCGTGCAGTGTGGACCGCTGGTCCGGAACGAACACGGTCGGCACCCGCGCCGCGAGGAGGTCGTGGTACGTCATGTAGTCGGCCGTGGCCACTGCGAGGTCGGCAGCCGGTCGCGCACGGGTGATCGGCGGGACGGTGGTCACCGACGTACGGTCACGGACCGTCAGCCCCTCGTCGCCGTTCGCGGCGAACTCACCCGGCTCCAGGATCGCGTCGAAGGCGCCACCCCGGCCGATCCATGCGGTTCCGGCGTCGCGCCGCCACATCGCCTCCCGGATCCACAGCCAGGTGACGTCCGGGAAGTCGGCGGTGGCCGCGAGAATGCCGTCGTGTGGAAGACCGTCCACCACCACGGTGCTCAGCCGGTGCAGCGCGACGAGGTGTCCCAATCGGCGCCGCAGGAAGGCGGCCCAGCGGGCCGGCGGGACGCCGAGCGCCGCACACGACGGCACGTACTCGGTGAGGAGTCCGGCCGCGTGCGCCTCGGTCAGGCGTTCCGATCCGGTGGCCACGACGGCCTCGACGTCCGCCGGAAGGTGCGGGACGATGGCGAGCGTCCGGTCCAGGTCGTCGGTGAGGAACAGCACCCGCCGGCTGCCGGGCGCCGCCTTCACCGCGGGCACCGCTTTTGGCGTACCGGATGGTTTCAGACCGAGCCGGGCCACGTGCGATGCCGGCCCGAAGCACTCCTCGACGAACCGCCGGGCCCGCGCCACCACCGCCCGGTACCGCTCCGGATCGCCGTGCAACATTCGGACCAGATCGCGGACGCCGGCCGGATCGGTGTACAGCGCGGCGTCGCCGAAGATGGACCGGAAGTGCGGCCCCACGATCACCGGCACCCCGGCGGCCATCGCCTCGAGGATCGTGCGTCCGAACGCCTCCACCCAGCCGGTGTCGTGGAAGTAGACGAAGAAGTCCAGGGTGGACAGGAAATCGCGGGGCGACTCGGCGCCGAACTCGACGATGTCCCATGTGGAGGGCCGACGGCCGAGGCGCTGCTCGGCGATTCCCCCACCGCCGAGGATGCGGACACGCAGGTCGTCGGTCTCCGGATACGCCCGGAGCAGGTCCTCCGCGCTGGACGGCCACTTCACCGGATCGGGCCGGCCGTGGCGTCCGATCACCGGCACCCCGGCGCCCGGGCGCTCGCGGCCGGACCACCACAGGGACACGTCGATGGTCTCGTGCCAGTCGTCGGCGAGCTGCTGATCCGGGGCCACCCGCAGGATATGCTCGCGGACCGGCGTGCTTATCGGCGCCCATTCGACGCCGGGACCGAAGTAGCGTTCGACGCGGGCCCGGACGTCGGCGAACCGGTAGTACCGCTCGGGTTCGTCCTCGTCGCCGGGCGGCTGGTTGAGGACCAACACGGTCCGATCGGCGTGCACCGGCGGGACCGCCGGGAGGTCCTCGGTGAAGATCCGTGGCTGGCGGATCACCAGCAGCCGGGCGGACACCGGAGCGCCGTCGTGCGCCAGGTCGGCGAGCCCCTGCTGGAGACAGGCCGCGATGTCCGCCTGGAACGGTCGCGGGCGCTTCAGGTGCGGCGACGGGACGTGAACGAGCACGGTGGACACACCGGCCGCGGCCTGTGCCCGTACCTCGGCGACGATGCTGGCCGAGGTGCCACCCGGATACCGGAGATCGGACAGGATCGCCACGTCGTAACCGCGCGTGGCCTCCGTCATGACCGAGCGCACCGAGCGAAGCGAGGGCCACGAGGGCATGACAAGAGTGGCACAGCGCCTCCCATCCGTCCGGCCGGGTCTTCGGCAACCTCAACGAGACGGCGTCTGGTGCGATACGGACAATTCGCCCCTAGCGGGCACGGCCTTTCCGTCGTTGTACAGCTCGGACGACGAGGAGGCACCGGGGATGCGCGACACCACTGATCCGGATCCGCTTGCGGCCGCGGCGCTCCGCGCCGGCTCCGTCGCCGCGCGGGAACCGCTGGCCCGGGCGGCCGGCGGCGCCTCGGTGCGGGAGCTGGTCGCCGCGCTCCGCTCCGGCACGGTGCCGCCCGGCGTCGACGCGTTCCGCGCGGGTGAGCTGGCCCGCGTTCTCGCCGTGTCGGTTCTGCGCCCGGGCGATCGGGCCGACGCGCTGGCAATGCTCGCCGCGATGTACCGTGCCGGTGGTCTGGCGCCCGCGCACCGCGGCTTGTATGCACAGCTCGCGCTGGCCACCGGGGACACCGATCTGACGCGGAAGCTGCTCGACGAGGGTGTGCCCGGTCCGGTCGGTGCCGCACTGTGCGTGGACCTGGGTGGGCTGGACCGGTTCACCGCGCTCTTCCCGGCACCGGCTCTGTCCATCGCGGACGGTGCCGGGCCGCGGTTCGACCGGATCGTGTCCGGTGCGGGGCAGCGCATCGGTGCCGCGGAGCGGATCACCACGATCGTCGTGGCGGACGAGGCCGGACCCGCCCTGCTGACCGCGGTGCGATCGCTGGTGGCGCAGACATGGACCAACCACGAGATCCTGGTGGTCGGCGATGCCGGACATGAGGACATCGCCGCACTCGATCCGCGGATACGGATCATCCGGTCTTCGGCCAACGCCGGGCTCGACGCAGCTACCGGAGACTTCATCGCGTTCGGCGATCCGGCCGGCTGGTCTCATCCGGTCCGTCTGGAACGGCAGGCGGCGCCGATGCGGGCCGATCCGGCGCTGGTCGCGACCACGTCGAACGGCCTCGAGGTGACCGCCGACCTCCGGATCAGCCGGGTGGGGATGACGCGGATCGGCTCGGTGAATCCGGCGTCGCTGATGATTCGGCGGGAGCGTGTCCTGGGCGCGGTGGGACACCCGCACCCGGTCCGTCGGGACGCCGACGTCGAGTACGTGGAACGGATCCGCGCCGTGTTCGGTCGCGCGGCCACCGTGCATCTGGACAGTGAGCCGCTGGCTCTGATCCGGTGCGCGGACGAGCCCGAATCTGTTGTGGACGCTCGAGTCCGCCGTTCGTACCGATCGGCTTTCCAGGCTTGGCACCACCATGTGGCCGCCGGAGTAGCACCGGCTCACCGGACCGGCGCGAACGTGATTCCCCGGCGCTTGCGTGGTGCCGCGGTGCCCGGAACCTACGACGTCGTGCTCGCCGGCGACTGGACGGGTGCCGGCGGCGCCGCACGGTCCGGCGTCGGGCGGATCCGGGAACTGATGGCGCTCGGGCTACGGACGGCCCTGCTACACCTCGACGTGCTCGCCCACCTCCGGCACGAGCTGGCCAATCTGGACACTGGCCTGCAGGACCTGATCAACGCGGGCGCGGTGGAGCAGGTCGAGCTCGATGACGATGTCCGGGTACGCCTGGTGGTGGCACAGTCCGCAGACGTGCTCAGCCACGCCCCGGACGGCTCCGGTGTCCGCGCGGACCAGGTCGTCATCGAGTCGTCCGCTGCCTCGGCGGCGGCACGGCCGGGACGGCGGCTCTTCGGCGTCGAGCCGGTGTGGGCACCGCCCGGACCGGCCGGCCGGCGGGCGCTGACCGCCACGCCCGGCGGCGTACCGCTCGCGGCCGTCGACCTGCCCGGCACTGTCGACGCGGCCGCTTGGCGCGTGGACCGGCGTGGACCACGGGCCGACCGTCCGGTCGTCGGGCGCTGCTGCCATGGCGGCCGGGACGAGTGGCGGCGCTTGTCCGCCGGCCTGCCCGATCCGGGTCGGGTCGATGTCCGGCTCCTGGACGGGACCGGCGCGGCGGCCCGGGCGTTCGGGCGCTTCGGACCGCCGCACGGATGGCTCGTCTACACCCCCGCCGACGTCAGCGTGCGTAACTTCCTCTATCAGCTCGACTACTACCTGCCGCTGCCCGCTGCGGGGCAGCACACCGACCCGGATCCGGAGGTCCTCACCGCGCTGGCGGCGGGGTGCGTCGCGGTGCTGCCACCGCCGTTCGCCGAGGCGTTCGGTGACGCCGCCGTCTACTGTGCTCCGGACGACACGACCG
>DATBGW010000120.1:0-5013 GCA_036557765.1 Actinoplanes sp. | reverse complement strand
GAATCGGTCGTGAAGCCGCATAAAGGCAACCACAACTCCAAGATCGACGGGGGTTATTCGGTCGCCTCCAGGTCGTTGAGCATCGCGGGGGTCAAGGCGGGGAGCTGGCCGGTGGACACGTCGGCGATCGCCATCTTGGCGGCCGATCCCGCCGGCACCGCCCGTTGGGCCAGCGCCTCCAGCGCGGCCTCCTCCCCCACGTCCTGCTTGGCCTGCTCGCTGAGCAACCAGCGCACCTCCAGCAGATCGCAGTACGCCTGAATCGGATCCCCGACGCCCTCCAGCGCCTGGTGGGCCCGCGCGGACCCGGGACGCAGCACCTCGGTCACCCAACGCGGCGCCACGAACGCCGTCGACACGTCCGCACCGGTCTGCTTACAGACGTGATGCGCGTACGCATGCAGGTCGGCGAGCAGGATCCGGGCCTGCCCCTCGCCCACGTCCAGGCCGGTCATGTCGTGCAGTTGGCTGGCGTGGAAGCGCCGGGCCGCGACCGCGACCTTGAATCGCAGCATGTTGTCGCCGCCCGCGTGCACGTTGATCTCGTCGACCGCGAACCCGAGGTCGTGCAGCGCCCGGATCTGGCCCTCGATCTGATAGCGGTCGTCGAACGAGAACACCGGCTCGGCCTGGAGCGTTTCCCACAACGCCGTGTACCGGTCCGCCATGCTCTGTGCCTGGTCGAGCAGCGCCGGATAGTCGTCTTCCGGCAGCTCCAGCCGGTTGGCCACATCGAGTAGGCCGCCTGCAACGTTCTCCACCAGGATGTCCAAATCGTACAGTCGCTGCCCGTTCGTGAGTCTGGGGTGGATCTCGCTGGTCTCCGCGTCCACGAGCCACGCCTGCAGGACCTGGCCGTCCCGGGAGAACAGGGTGTTGGCCAGCGAGCAGTCGCCCCAGAACACGCCGTTACGGTGCAACTCCACGAGCAGGCTCGCCATGGCGTCGAGCAGCCGGTCCATGTACTCCGGTGACTCGCGCGGCATGCGCATCAGCAGCCGGCGGTACTGCCATGAGCGTTCCAGATAGCGGGTGACCAGAATGGCGCTGTCATCGCCCTGGATCACCAGGCCGGCGGCCCGGACCGCGGGAAGCGAACGCGCCTCGAGGTCGCGCAGCACCGCGTACTCCTTGACGGCGATGCGCTCCGGCAGGTCCTTGAGTGCCCAGAGGGCGCCGTCGGTGTCGACGAAGCGGACCAGGTGCCGGCTCGGACCGACCGGGATGTCGCGGAACGGGATCTCGGTGAGGTCCCAGTCGGCGAGCCGCTCCCGCCAGGGCAACGCCAGCAGGCCCGGCGACGTGACCCGCAGGCGAAGATCGAGTGAGCTGACGCCCGACCGGTGCGCCGGCGCAGGCTCGGTTGTCGCGATGTCCATGGCCCTCCCGTCACTACCGTGGCACACATGACCACCGATCCGCACCTCGTGCCGCACTGGAACGCCGCCGCGCTGGTCACCATCGACATGCAGCGCGACTTCCTGTCGGACAGCCCGTTCGGCCTGGCCGGTACCACCGAGATTCTGCCGGATCTGCGACGGCTGACCGAGGCGTTCCGCGCGGCCGGCCGGCCGATCGTGCACGTCGTGCGGCTCTATTCGCGCGACGGCCGCGACGTCGACCGGGTCCGCCGCACGCTCATCGAGCAGGGTGCCTCGTTCACCGCGCCGGGTACGCCGGGTCGCCTGCTCGCGCCCGGCCTCCCTCCGGAGAACGCACCGGATCTGGATGATCAATTGCTGCTGGACGGCCGGCCGCAGCGCCTCGGGCCGGATGAGTACGCGCTCTACAAGCCGCGTTGGGGTGCCTTCTACCGCACCCCGCTCGGGGAACTGCTGGACGGGTTCGGCGTCGACACGATCGTGTTCGCCGGCTGCAACCTGCCGAACTGCCCGCGCGCGAGCATCGTTGAGGCGCACGAACGCGACTTCCGGGTCGTTCTGGTCACCGACGCCGTGTCCCAGGCGTCCGAGCAGGGCTTCCGGGAGGTTGCGGGGCTGGGCACCATCTTGATGCGTACGGCCGAGACGGTGGAGGCTGTGAGCCGTGGCTGATCCTATCGCCGACCGGGCCGTGGCGGCCGACGCGTTGCGTCGGGTGACCGCCGCCGCCGGGTCGTACCTCGACTCACTGGCGGACCGGAAGGTGTTCGATGCCGGGGCCGCGAAACTGCTGACCGAGCTCGGCGGTCCCCTGCCGGAGCAGGGCCACGGCACGGCCGCCGCGGTCGACCGCCTGCTCGAGATCGGCACCGCGGCCGGCACCGCCTCGACCGGGCCGCGGTTCTTCCACTTCGTCTGCGGTGGCGTGACACCGGCCGGGTTGGCCGCCGACTGGACCGCGTCGCTGCTGGACCAGAACACGTTCGCGCGGGCGTCATCGGCGTTCGGTACCGAGGTGGAGACGGTGGCACTGGACTGGCTGCGTGCGCTGTTCGGGCTGCCGGAGGGTTGGGGCGGGGCGCTGGTGGCGAGCGCGACGTTCGCGAACTTCACGTCGCTCGGCTGCGCCACGCACTGGTGGGGTGAGCGGCTGGGCGCCGATCCGGTACGGAACGGGCTGGCCGGCCTACCCAGGATGCCGGTGCTGTCCGGCGGTTACGTTCACGCGAGCGCACGCAAGGCGCTCCAGATGCTGGGACACGGGCGGGACGCGGTCGAAGTGTTCGCCCGCGACGGCGCCGGGCGGGTCGACCTGCGGGCGATGGCCCGCCGCCTCGACGAGCTGGGTGATGCGCCGGCGGTGGTCATCGGGAACGCCGGCGAGGTCAACGCCGGCGACTTCGATCCGATCGACGCGCTCGCCGACCTGGCCCGGGAGCACGGCGCCTGGCTGCACGTCGACGGCGCGTTCGGGCTGTTCGCTGCGCTCTCACCGCGCACCGCACACCTGACCCGCGGCATCGAGCGCGCCGACTCGATCGCCGCCGACGGGCACAAGTGGCTCAACGTGCCGTACGAGAGTGGATTCGCGCTGATCCGGGAGCCGTCCCGGCTCGGCGAAGCGTTCGGCATGCCGGGCGCTGCCTACCTGCCCGGCCCGCAGGATCCGGGTGGCGGATACGGCCTGTTCGGCCCGGAGTCGTCCCGTCGGGCGCGCGCGTTGCCGATCTGGGCGACGCTTGCAGCGTACGGGCGGGGCGGATATCGATCCATGGTGGAGCGTCATCTGGATCTTGCTCAGCATCTCGCCCGGCGCGTGGACGCCGCGGAGGACCTGGAACGGCTCGCGGACGTTCCACTGTGCATCGTCTGCTTCCGGGTCCGGCCTCCGGGCGTACCGGAGGAGGAACTGGACGCACTGAACCGCCGAGTCGGCGCGGCGCTGCTGGAGGACGGACGGGTCTTCGCCGGCACCACCGTGTACGACGGCCGGGTCGCACTGCGGCCCGCGATCGTCAACTGGCGCACCACGGAGGCCGACATCGACCTCCTCGTGGAGGTGGTCCGCGAACTGTCCCGCCGCCCCTAGAACCCCCGCGATCTTGGAGTTGTGGTTGCCTTTTCGCGGCTTAGCGCCCGATTCGTGCCAACCACAACTCCAAGATCGCGGGGATCTATGAAGGGTTCAGCGGAGGGCGGGTTGACTGACCGAGGCGGCGCGGGGCTCGACCAGGTCGGCCAGGCGGTGCAAGGCGACCGCGGTGGCGCGGCGGATCGGTTCGGTCCGGTTCGGCCGCGGTGGTTTCGGCGGCACGATCGGTGCGTCCGGCATGGCGGACAGGGCGTAGCCCCGGTTGGCCTGGACCGCGAAGAGGATGGCGAGCGGCTGCATTGCTACTCCTTTGTGACGGCGGGACGGGTCGAGTCCCGGACGATGAGGTCGGTCGGCAGCACGATCTGCCGGCCGGTGGGATCCTTCGGTGGGTCGAGCAGGAGGTGTCCGGACAACCGGCCACGTTGGACTGCGGGCTGCCGGACGGTGGTCAAGGACGCTTGTGCGGCCTCGGGAATGTCGTCGAAGCCGATCACCGAGACATCGTGGCCCGGGCGAAGGCCGCGGGCGGTCAGGGCATCCAGCACGCCGAGGGCCAGGATGTCGCTGAAGGCGACCACCGCGGTCGGGCGGTCTGCCTGATCGAACAGGTACGCCGCGGCGGTCGCACCAGACTCCTTGCTGTTCACGTCGGTGCTGATGGTGGTGATGTCGGCCCAGTCGACGCCTGCTTCCCGGAAGGCCTCGTAGTAGCCGCGAAGCCGTTCCCGGCTGCCGTAGTACGCGACCTCGTCCGGCGTCGCCGTGGTCACCGGCCGGGTCGGGCCGGCGGCCAGGTGGTCGCCGATGATTGCAACGCGTCGGTGTCCGAGTTGTGTGAGGTGCCGGCCGGCGGCCCGCGTCGCATCGGCGTCGTCGATGCCGACGAACAACGCGTCGGTCCCGTCCGTAGGGCGGCGCTGTGCGCTGACGACTGGCAGTCCGCGTGCCTCGATGGCGTCCCAGGAGGGGTGCCAGTCCGGCATGCAGAAAACGCAGAAGCCGTCGACCGCGGCATTGCTCACCGCGGTTCCGGTGTCGTCCACGCCCTGTGGCACGAGGAGCAGCCCGGTGTCCTGCCCGCGGACCGACTCGGCGAGACCGCGCAGGAACTGCACCGCGTACGGGTCGGTGAAGGCGTAGGGAAGGCTGGCGGTGAACAGCACGCCGATCGCGCCCGCCCGGCCGCGACGTAGCGACCGTGCCGTGGGGTCCGGCCCGGCGTAGCCGACGCGCCGCGCCGTGTCGAGGATGCGTTGGCGCAGGTCAGGAGAGAGCTGATCAGGACGGCTGTACGCGTTCGACACCGTGCTGCGGGACACCCCGACGGCATCGGCGACGGTCTGCAACGTCGGTCGCACGGCGCCTCTCCCTTCTGCATCGATACAGAACCTCTCTGGATCGATACAGTACGCCGTCGCGCCGCCGATGTGGCATCAACGTGATGCGGAGCACGGAAACTAGCGAGCACCGCTTCGGCCGGTCCGGCGTATCCGGTCGGCGGTGTGCTGCCAGCCGCCGCTGGTGATCCCGTACCCC
>DATBGW010000119.1:0-2332 GCA_036557765.1 Actinoplanes sp. | reverse complement strand
GAACCGGCCGTCCTTCACGTCCTGCGGCGAGATCGTGTGCAGGTGGGCGGCGTGGTAGTTCTCGTTGAAGCCGTCGATCACGACCTTCCAGTTGGCCTCCAGCTCCCAGACCAGCTTGTCGTGCAGCTCCATGTCCTGCATGCGGTACGCGCCGAGATCACCGGTGATCTCCGGCCCGAGCCAGTCCGACAACGTGCCCGCGACCCCGGGCCCGGCAAGCACGACCCAGACCCAGCCGCCCCACTCGGCGCACTCCACCGGCGGCGCGCACAGCCCGTCCAGCGCCTTCTCGTCGAAGTCCTCGCGATCCGGGACGCCGACGACCGCACCCTCCAGGTCGTAGCTCCAGCTGTGCCAACGGCAGGTGAACCGGCGGGCGCCCTTGCCGGATTCGGGCACGATGCGCGCGCCGCGGTGCTGGCACACGTTGTGAAACCCGCTGACCCCACCGTCGCGGCGGCGGCTCACGACGATCGTCTCGCCGTGCCCCTCCCACACGACGTGGTCACCCCGGTCCGGGATGTCCGCGGACCGGCAGATGATCTGCCAGCTCCGGTTAAGCACCTTGCGCCGCTCCTGCTCGAACCGGGCCGGGTCGGTGTACACCGACGAGTCCAGCTCGGCGGGACCGATATCCGGGATCAGGGGCACGCCCGGGCCGGATCGTGCAGGCAGATCACCACGATGCGGGACGTACACCATCTCGTCTCCTAGATAGCGGACTCGGTCTAGTGAAACTACGCTACGTGACCTGAATTATTCTCGTGGCGTCGGTCACGGGGCAACAGAGTGCGGACAGAAGTTTGACGGCGACTACAGCATCCGCCGGTGCCCTACCATCACCGGGCATGCAGCCCCATCCGGTGCCGGCCTCCCCATCGACCCCGTCGCCGCCCCGGCGGCCACCCGCGGCGGCGCCGTCGCCCACGTCGCTGGACCGGCCGTTCCTCACCAACCAGCCCAACGTCGTCACCATGTCGTTCGTCCGGCACGGCAAGCAGGAGACTCCGGCCGGGGCGTTCACACCGGGACTGTGGACCGATCCGCCGCTCTCGGAGCTGGGCCAGCGGCAAGCCGCGGCCGTCGGCGCGGCCTTCGCCGACGTCCCGCTCGACGCAGTGCTGTGCAGCCATCTGGTCCGGGCGGCCGAGACAGCCCGCCAAATTGGCAATCCGCACGGCCTCGAACCGATCGTGTACCCGGAGCTGCGCGAGGTGGAGACCTACCGCGACGTGCCGGACGGCGTGCAGCTGGAGGAGATCCTTCCGCCGGTCATGTGGCACGGGGTGCAGGAGCGGTTCCTGCGCGAACGCCGGTGGGACGTCTCGCCGTTCTCCGAGGGCAGCGCGGAGTTCCGGCACCGGGTGGTGACCGTCGTCGAGGGCATTCTGGCGCTGCATGCCGGCAAGCATCTCGCGATCGTGTGCCACGGCGGAGTGATCAACTCCTACCTCGGGCACATCCTCGGCCTGCAGGAGGACATGTTCTTCCGGCCCGCGCACGCCTCGGTCAGCCGGGTGCTGGCCGGCGACGGACGCCGGGTGATCCACACCTTGAACGAGTACCACCACCTGGGCGCCGTCGATCCCGCGCTGGTGACTTTCTAGAGAAGGGCGGCAGTTGCCATGGACATGTCGCAACGGCTGCAGCGATTCCTCGCCGCGGTCGAGCCGGACCGGCCGGCCGAGGTCGTCGGTTACCAGCCGATCAGCGGCGGCTACAGCCGGATCAGTGCCCGGGCCAGCGTGCGCTGGGCCGACGGCACGGAGGAGACGTTCATCCTGCGCGGCGACCCGCCGGCCGGCAGCGGCGTGTTCGTCAGCGACCGGGCCGCCGAGTGGGCGCTGCTGCAGGCGCTGCCCGGGCTCGGCTCGGTGGCCACCGCCCGGGCCCGCTGGTACGACTCCACCGGCGCCCACCTGGGCGCGCCGTGCATCGTCATGGACTGTGCGGAGGCGACCTCCTTGCAGGCCGTGCTGGCCGACAGCGAGGACCCCGGGCCGCTGTCGGACCTGTTCGTCGACACCGCCGCGGCGATCCACCGCAGCCCGCTCGACCGGCTGCCGGCGAGCATGCCGCATCCGGCGGACTGGTCGTCATATCTGGACAGCGTCCTGGACACCTATGACCGCGTCGCGGCCGCACACCCAGCCGTCGCGCCGGTGCTGCGGCACATCACCTGGTGGGCAGCCGCGCACCGGCCGCCGCCGATCCCGCTCGGGCTCGTGCACGGCGACTGCCAGCCGTCGAACATCCTCGTCGCCGACGGCGAGCCGCCGCTGGTGATCGACTGGGAGTTCGCGCACATCGGCGATCCGCGCGAGGATCTCGG
>DATBGW010000118.1:0-5880 GCA_036557765.1 Actinoplanes sp. | reverse complement strand
GTTCTGGGCGCCGCCGCCGCGGCCCTGACGGTGGCGGTCCTGGTCCGCCGCTTTCGTCAACGTGGCCAGGGCCCGGTGCTGGGCTGGCGGCTGCTCATTACCGACCTGCTCGGCGTTCTGATCGTCACGGGCGTCGGCGTTCTGATCGCGATCCCGTATCTCCGGATTCCGGACTCCACCCCGGCCGCCACGGAGATCGCCTTCTACTCACCACCGGTGCGGAGCCTGCTGATCGCGCCCGCCGAGTCCCGGATCTGGGGCATGGCGCACGCCGTGCCACGCTCGTCACTGTCCTGGCCGGCCGAGATGACGTTGCTTCCCGGCTTCGTGTTGTACGCGCTGGCGCTCGTCGGGCTCGTGTTCTCGATCTGGACGTGGCGGCAGCGACTGGTGTTGCTGCTCGGCGTGGTGGTGGCCGGAGTCCTCACGCTGGGCACGACGGTCTTCGGCGGCCGGTGGACGTACCTGCCGTTGTTCGGCCATCTGCCCGCCTCGTTCGACCTCCGGATCCCCGGCCGGCTCATACTGTGGGTGACCCTGCTGCTAGCGGTGCTGGCCGCCGGAGCGGTGTCGGAGTTCGTCCGCCGGGCGGAGCACCTGTCGGCCCAGCGCCTGCCACCGTGGCCGGGACCGTGGTTACGGCTCGCCACGCTCGTACCGCTGCTGCTCGTGCTGGCCGAGACGCTGAACGCGACGCCCCACCCGGTGGTTCCGGCGCAACCCGCCGCCCTGCGCACGGTGACCAATCAGCTGCTGGTGCTTCCCACCACGGCGTCGAGTGATCAGCTGGTCCAGCTGTGGTCGACGACGCGGTTCCAGCCGATAGCGAACGGTGGCGGCGGCTTCGCCGCGGCCCGGCAGGCGCAGCTGCGCCAGCGGGTTGCGACGTTCCCGGACGCGACGAGCGTCCAGTACCTACGCGGCCTCGGCGTCACGACCGTCGTGCTGTTGCGCGCACATGTTGCAGGCACACCGTGGGAACGCGCCGGTGACGTCCCGGTCGACACCCTCGGCATCCGGCGCGAGGACCTCGACCCCAACACAGTCCTGTTCCGCCTCGACTCTTAAGATCCCGCCGATCTTGGAGTTGTGGTTGCCCTTTTGGGCCTTACCGCCCGTTCTGTTCCAACCACAACTCCAAGATCGGCGGGGGCACTGTGGGTAGCGCGGCCGCTCACGGCGATCCGGCGAGCTCAGGCTGCGAACCGGCGGATCGCTCCAGGCCCACCGACCGCCGCCAGCGGCTGATCCACCCCCCGTCCGGCGCGCCGTCGAACGGGCCGCCGTCCGGGTCGTCGCCGTACGTCTCCCGCACCGCATCCAGCTCCGGCCGCCAGATCTCACGGATCACCAGGCCGCACAGAATCGCCACGGCGCCCAGCCGGAGCGCGGCGGCCAGCACGAACGTTCCCTCCGGGATGACGGGCTTGCCTCCCGCACCGAGCAACTCGGCGTAGAACGCGGTGAAGTAGCCGATCTCCGCGACCGTCCAGCCGACAATGGCACCCCATCGCGGCCGGGCCAGCACGATGAGCGGCAGGAGCCACAGCACGTACTGCTGAGACCACACCTTGCTGAAGATCAGGAACACGGCCACGACAAGGAACGCGACCTGGGCCAGCCGTGGGCGCCGCGGCGCCAGCAGGCACAGCATGCCGATCGCCGCACAGGAGACCAGGAACAAGGTGTAGGTCAACAGGTTCAGCACCGGGATGTGATCGCTGAGCCACTGGAACGGTCCCTGGCCGGCCGACGCGCCGGTGTTCCACTTCCCGTCCAGGTAGCGGCCGATGTACCACAAGGTGCCCCAGTCGACCGGCCGGGTCGTGTTCAGCTCGAAGAAGCGCTCCCAACTGCTGCGGTAGAGCAGGAACACGGGTGCGTTGACCGCGGCCCAGGCGACCGCCGCGCCGGTCCCGGCGAGCGCCCACTCGCGGATGCGCCGGGAGCGCAGCGCCAGTACGAACAGCGGCCCGATCAGGAACAGCGGCCACAGCTTCGCGGCTCCGCCGAGTCCGATCAGCACGCCGGCCAGCACCGGCCGGCGCCTGGCCCACGCGTACACGCCGAACATTGCAAGCGCGATCGCGACGAAGTCCCAGTTGACCGTGGTGGTGACGAACAGGATCGGGGAAAGCGCGAATATCGCCGCGTCCCATGGTCGGCGGCGACGCAGGGCCAGAATCACCGCGGCGGTGGCCACCGCCAGCGCGGACAGGACCAGCGCATTGGCGTTGTAGAACCACTGTCCCTGGTTGAGGTTCGGGTTACGGGCTCCGAGCGCGTGCACCGGCAGCCCGAGCGCGCCCATCACAAGTCCGGTGACCACCGGGTACTCGACCGCATGGTCCCGGTACGGCACCTTGCCGTCGTTGAGTTCTTCGGCGTAGTACAGCGCCAGCACGTCGGTGTAGCAGAACCGGGTGTACTGGATGTTCTTCTGCCAGTCCCCGTCCTGGCAGGGAGACTTCTGCACCCAATGCAGGGCGAGCGTCAAGCAGGTCAGCGCCAGGATGATCCGGGACGCGGTCCAGAACCGGCCGGGGCGGGCACTGGGCCGTACCGCGTGCCGGCCGAGCGGACCGCCGATCGCCTCGGACAGCCCGCGCACGAACCCGTCCGAGCGGGCGGGCTGGTCCTCAGGCCGTTCGGTGTCCGGGAACGACGCGGCACTCATGCCTTGGCATCATGCCGCATGCCACCACCCCGTCCTCCACGCGGAGGACCCCCGAGCCCTCAGCCCGCCACCGGCCGATCTCAGCCCAACCCTTCGTCGATCTTGGAGTTGTGGTTGGAGCAAATCAGGACAGAAGCATCATAAGGGCAACCATAACTCCAAGATCGACGGGATAAGCCCGAGGGCGGGGCGGGGGCGGGTCAGCCGCCGGAGGGCGGCTGGAATGCGCCGCCACCGCCACCGGTGTCGTTGCCGTCGTCGGTCCGCGGCAACGACGGGAAGATGGTTGGGCCACCCGGGCCGGGGTTGCCGTTCCCGTTCCCATCGCCGTTCCCGTTCCCGTTCCCGTTCCCGTTGCCGTTGCCGTTCCCGTTTCCGTTGCCGTTCCCATTGCCGTTGCCGCCGTTGTTGTTGCCGGGGCAGAACAGCCCGCCCAGGATGCAGTTCTGCTGCGGCTGCTCGGTCGGCAGCGGAGCGAGGCCGTTGCCCTTCATGTTCGGGTCGCCGACGTGCACGTCCGGCGGGAAGCCCTCGGTCGGCGCGTCGATGGCCCGGTTGGCGAGGTCCATGAACCGCTTCCACACCGCGGCGGGAACCGAACCACCGGACATGTTGCGCCCGTCGGCCGTCTTGATCGGCAGCGGATTGTTGTTCTTGTCGTAGTTGCCGACCCAGACGGACGCGGCGATCTGCCGGGTGGCACCCACGGTCCAGGCGTCACCGTTCTCGCCGGTCTTGCCGTCCTTGAACTCCCAGGTACCGGTCTTGGCGATGGCGGGCCGGCCGTTCTGCAGCGCCTCGCCGTTGTGCGACGGGATCTTTTGCAGCACGTGGTCGATCGCGGCGACGACGTCCTTGCTGAACGCCTGCCGACCCTTGGTCTGCTCGCTGTGGTACGGCTTGAACGCCCCGGTCTTCTGGTCCCGCTTCTCCACCTTGACCACGAAATGCGCCTTGTTGTAGACGCCGTCGTTGGCGAGCGTGGCGATACCGTTGGCATGGTCCAGCGGTGTGATGGCGTACTGGCCGAAGCCGACCTCGTCGCCGAAGTCCTTCAGGCCGCTGTCGTCGGTCTTGGACAGGTCGACCCGCTGGCCCACCTTGTCGGGGCTGGCGATGTACTGCACACCCGCGGCGTGCGCGGCGTCGATCACCTTCGGCGGGGTCAGCTCGTGGGCGAGCCAATAGAACGGGAAGTTGTACGACTCGATCGTCGCCGTCTCCAGCGGGCAGCGTCGCTTGTCGCACGCGAGCCGGATACGGCTGGAGTTGTTGATCGTGTCGCCGCCGATCTTCTTCAGCGTGGCGTCCCACGTCGTGTCGAAGCCGTAGCCCGCGGAGAGCGCGGCCAGCAATGTGTAGATCTTGAACGACGAGCCCGGTGGCCGGCCACCGCCTAGGAAGGCGCCGGTCCTCTCGTCGTAGTTGGGCCCGGCGTAGTCCCAGCCCACCCCGTTGCCCTTGGGCCCGCCGTAGTAGGCGAGCACCCGGCCGTTGGTCGGGTTGACCGCAACGAGCGCCGGCTTGTACGAGCTCTTCAGGTCGTGCATCGGCGAATTGTCATCGCGGCGGTTCACCGCTTCCTCGGCCGCCTGCTGCACATTCTTGTTGATCGTGGTGGTGATCCGCAGACCGCCCTGTGTCCACTCGTCCTGTTTGATACCCATGGCGAGCAGTTCCCGCTTCACGTACTTGATGATCTTGCCAGCGGGCTGGTCGTTCCCGCAGGAGGTGCTGCAGGCGTCGCGGTCGAAGGGCTTCCATTTCGGGTACGTCGTCGGGCGGTCCTGTGGCTTGAGCCAGCCCTGCTCGACCATGTTGTTGAGCGTGTAGTTCCACCGCTCCTTGGCGCCGGTCGGGTTGTTGGCCGGGTCGTATCCCGGATAGCCGCCGGCCACCGGCTCCGGCTGCTTGATCACGGACGCGAGGATCGCCGCCTCACCGGCGGTGATCGCGCCCTTCTTTCCGGGCGGCGTAAGCGAGGAACGGTCATTCCCGAAGTAGGCCTTGACGGCGGCCTCGATGCCGTACGCCCCGCGGCCGAAGTACACCGAGTTCAGGTAGCGGCCGAGGATCTCCTGCTTGCTGTAGCGGTCCTCCATCTTGCGGGCGAGCACGGCCTCGCGGAGCTTGCGGTTGTAGCTGATCTCCTTGAGGTCCGCCGCGTGCCGTGCGTACTGCTGGGTGATCGTCGAGGCGCCCTGGGTGTCACCGCCGGTGAAGTTGTTCCACGCGGCGCGCATGATGCCCTTCATGTCGATCCCGTGGTGGCGCAGGAAGTTCTTGTCCTCCGCGCCCATCACGGCGTACCCGATGATCGGGTTGATGCTCTGATACGGCACGATCGACCGGTTCTGCTCGCCGATCGTCGCGAGCTGGGTCTTGCCGTCGCTTGCAAGCAGTTGGGTGACCTGAACCTCGGCCTTCGGTTCGGTGAGCTGGACGTCGTCGACGAACCATGTGCCGGCGACTACACCGGCGCCCACCAGGATGACCACGACGGCGGCGGCGGCGGTCAGGATGTTGGTCCGGCGGCGGCGCTTGGCCGCCTTCAACGGATCCCGGTCCTTCCCACGCGCGCCGGGCGGCTGGATCGGTCCGCTGCCACCGCCCACGTCGTAGCCGGCCGGACGAACCGCGGCCCGGGCCACCGCGCCGCGCGTCCCGTAGCCGGGCTCGGCGCCCGGACGCGCGCCGACCCGGGCGGAACCCACCGTGGCCCGCCCGGCCACCGCGCCGGCGCCGACCGGAACCCGGCCGCTCGTCCCGCCGACGACACGACCACTGGTCTCGCCGGCGGCGCCGCGCGGGACGGAACCGCTGACGGTCGCCCGGCCGCCGGCTCCCCTGCGGTAGGCGTCAGGCGCCGGCCGGGCGCCGTCGGGCTGCTCGTTGTCAGGCGCGGAGGCGGCGAACGACCCGGGCACTCGGGCCCGGGCGCGCGCAGACTGCGAATCGCCGTACGAGTTCATGTGGTCACACCTACCGGTCGCGGTGGCACGTCCGGGAAGCCATGGAAGGGCGTCCCGGGACAGCGCCACGAGCGGACGTTCTGGACGGCACAGTCGCGGCCGCCCGGTCGGATGTCAAGCGGGACCGACTGCGGTGCTGGATGCCCGTGTCGGTCAGGGTCGTCCCCACGGTAGCGAGAAAGGCTCCGATCACCGGCGGCCCTCCCGGCGTTGTGACGACGATCCCGTCTC
>DATBGW010000117.1:0-5990 GCA_036557765.1 Actinoplanes sp. | reverse complement strand
ACAACTCCAAGATCGCGGAGGGGTTAGCTTAGAAGGGGAGCCAGGACAAGCGGTCCATTGTGGACAACGCTGATGCCTGGAGACCGGCGTCGGAGAGGGTCCACAGGACATCGCCGACGACCAGCGAACGGCGGACCGCGTCGTTCGTCGGCGGCCGGACCGTGCCCACCGCCGCGAGGCCGTTGTCGGTCACCCGCAATGCCAGCGCGCCCGGTGCCGGCCCGTCGTAACCGTTCATCACCGGTACGACCAGCAGACCGGTGGCCGGCCACCACAGCAGCGCGTGCGGATCCCATTCCGCCTCGGAGTACGCGCCGGTGAGGTGGTACTGGGCGAGCCGCCGCGGAGCGGCCGGATCCGAGACGTCGAACAGCGACACCTGGGTGCCCTGGATCCGGCCCTGGGTGCTGGCCTCCTGGCCGATCCCGACGAGGCGGCCGTCGCCGACCGGTTGCAGGTGCGCGGAATAGCCGGTGATCTTCAACTCGCCGGTGACCCGCGGCTTCGCCGGGTCGCTGAGATCGACCGCGTAGAGCGGATCGGTCTGCTTGAACGTCACCACGTACCCGCGCGGGCCGACGAACCGGACCGAGTAGATCCGCTCACCCTTGCCGAGCCCGTTCACGACACCGACCTGAACCAGATCACGCCCCCGCGGCGACAGCACGCGCACCGCGGACGATCCGGCGCGGTCGTCGGTCGTGGCCACCCGCACATAACCGTCCCATTCGGACAGTGCGTACTGGTTGACCAGCCAACCGGGAACCGAGCCGGACGCGGTGAGCGTCGGTGCGCGGCTGCCGGTGGTGTCGAAGCGATAGATCTCGGTGCTCTGCCGGAACGAGCGCTGCGGCATCATCTCGAGCCGCCACCGCTGGTCGTTTGCGACGTAGAGGCTGGTCCCGGTGCCGTAGACGGTGTCGCCGTCGGCCACGATCGACATCGGATCGCCGTTGTCCAGCGACGCCGCACCCAGATCGAACGTGAGGATGGTGAGCATCGCCGAGGCGGAATAGTCGGTGGGCCGGCTGACCCGGTCGCAGCCCACGGTTCCCTGCTCGGTGACACCACCGGTGGTGACCGACCACGAGGGCAGCCAGGCGTCCGCCGGTGCCCGCTTCACGGCGGCCCGGTTCGCGGTGGTCCGCGCGTTCTCGTTCGAGACGTTCGGAAGCTCGGGGAACTTGATCCGCGGCGTACTGCGCAACACCACCCGGGCCGTGCTGCCGGTCTGGCGCGCGTCGACGAGCGTGCCCTCACCGCGGTACCTGCTGATCACCCGCGGCGTGCCGGCCAGATCGACCAACAGCAGTTGCGGCCGCATCGTGACGACATCGGCGACCCGGCCGATGTGTTTGTACCCGTACGCGCCGGACATCAGCACGAGCGCCTTGTCGCCGGAGAGCAGCAGGTTGGCTCCGCCGACCGCGTCGGCGCCGAGGTCCAGGCGGCCGGTCTCGGTGCGGGTGGCCGGGTCGACCACCCGCAGGACGTCCCCGGTCACGCTGACGATGCGCCGGCCGTCGGTCTTCACGATGTCCGGCTCGTCGGCATCCGCCTCGTGCGTATTCGTTGTGGAGAACGGTGCGGCCTTTGCCGCCGGGACGCCGGCGGAATCCATGGCGCTACGGGCGCCGCCGACAGCCACCGCGTCGAGCCCGATTCCCCCGGTACCGGGGAAGCCGTACGGCCCCACGCTGGCCGTCGCGGCCGCGCGCAGGTCATCACGAAGCTGCGCGCACGAATCAAAGGCGACCAGCCGCATGGCGGTCGGCGGAGCAGAAGAAGGCCGTGGCTTCTCGTCGGCGGTACAGCCGGCGACGGCGACGGCGGAGAGAACGGCGGTGGCGCACAGCAACGAACGGGCCGACATGGGGCTAGGACGGTGCCGGACCGCGCGCGGTTCCCGTCAGTCCGGAGCCGGTACCGAGGTCGGTCGCTCGACCAGCCGGGACAACACCACCATGCTGCGTGTCGACGTCACGAACGGCTCGGCGCGCAGCCGTTCCAGCGCCTGTTCCAGGTGGCTGATGTCGGCCGCGCGCAGGTGTACCAGCGCGTCCGCCTGGCCCGAGATCGTGTAGGCGCCGATCACCTCGGGGTGGCGGCGGGTCGCCAGCGTGATCTGCGCCGGCGTGGTCCGCCCCGTGCAGAACAACTCGACGAACGCCTCGGTGGTCCAGCCCACCGCGGCCGGCTCGATGACGGCGGTGAATCCCTTGATGACGCCGCTGGCCCGCAGGCGGTCGACACGGCGCTTGACGGCCGGAGCGGACAACGACACCCGCGCGCCGATCTCGGCGAACGATGCTCGGGCATCGGCCACCAGTAGCGCAACGATTCGCTGGTCCACGGCGTCAATACGCAACGATCCGGTCCTAACGAGCACGATTCCAACCTGTTTCGAACGCCGCCATGCTACCTACCCTTTACCTCATGAGCCACATGGAACGCTTGCCGCGAAAGCGGACATACCTCATGTGTCCGCCACAGCACTTCGCGGTCGAGTACGCCATCAATCCGTGGATGGACACGTCGGCGCCGGTCGACGTCGTGCTCGCGCTCAAGCAGTGGCACCTGCTGCACCAGACGCTCACCGACCTGGGCCACGCGGTGCATGTCCTATCACCGCAACCCGGCCTGCCCGACATGGTGTACGCCGCGAACGGCGCCTTCTCGGTCGACGGCACCGTGTACGGGGCTCGTTTCAAGCACCCGCAGCGGGCGGCCGAGGCGGCGGCGCACCGATTCTTCTACGCCGGAGGCCCCTGGCGGTTCTCCCATCCCGAGCACGTGAACGAGGGTGAGGGCGACTTCGCGTACCTGCCCGGCGCGTACGGCGGGATGATCCTCGCGGGCCATGGCTTCCGGACCGAGCCCGCGGCGCACGTCGAGGCGCAGGAGGCGTTCGGCCGGCCGGTCCTGTCGTTGCGGCTGGTCGATCCGGCGTTCTATCACCTGGACACGGCGTTGGCCGCGCTCGACGACCGGCACATCGCGTACTACCCGGACGCGTTCTCGGCAGCCTCGCAGCGGATCCTGCGGCAGCTGTTTCCCGACGCGGTCATCGCGGATCGCGCCGATGCGGACGCGTTCGGGCTCAATCTCGTCAGCGACGGCCGCCACGTGATCCTCAATGCCGAGGCCGCCGGCATGGCCGAAAAGGTGCGCGCGGCAGGCTACGTCCCCGTCCCGGTGGAGTTGAGCGAACTCAAGCGCGGCGGCGGAAGCGTCAAGTGCACGGTCGCCGAGCTACGCCCCTGACGAGTGAACCGACCGCGTGCGGGAAGATGGTGGTATGACCGACGAGACCCGTGCAGCACAGCAGGACGACGGCTCCGTGATCGTGGTCGGCCCGGACGGCCGCCCGATGGGTACGGTCGACGCGAACGGCGACGTGAGCCCCGAGGAGCCGGGCAACCTGATCGAGCAGCCCGCGAAGGTCATGCGGATCGGCAGCATGATCAAGCAGCTGCTGGAGGAGGTCCGGGCGGCTCCACTGGACGAGGCGGGGCGCGGCCGGCTGAAGGAGATACACGAGCGTTCCATCAAGGAGCTCGAGGACGGCCTCGCGCCGGAGCTGAAGGACGAGCTCGAACGGCTGTCCCTTCCGTTCGAGGGCGACCGGCCACCCAGCGAGGCGGAGCTGCGGATCGCCCAGGCTCAGCTCGTCGGCTGGCTGGAGGGGCTGTTCCACGGCATCCAGGCGGCCCTGGTCGCGCAGCAGATGGCGGCACGGTTGCAGCTCGAGCAGATGCGCGGCGGTCGCCCGGAACTGCCGGCCGGCCCGCACGGCATGATCCCTGGCACCCCGCTTCCGGGTGGAGGCGACCCCAACCGCCGCCCCGGGCAGTACCTATAGCCCGTACGCCGCGGCGAGGTAGGCGGCCACCCCGTCCTCGTCGTTCGAGAGTGTCTCCTCATCGGCGACCTCCCGGACGGCGGGGTGGGCGTTCGCCATCGCGACCGAACGGCCCGCCCACGTCATCATCGGCACGTCGTTGGGCATGTCGCCGAACGCCACCACCCGCTCCGGCGGGATGCCCTTCCGCTCGCACAGCCACGCCAGCCCGGCCGCCTTGGTCACGCCCGCGGCGGAGATCTCGACCAGCGCGGACGACGACGAGTGCGTGGCCACCGCGGTGTCGCCGAGCGTACGGCTGATCAGCTCGTAGAACGCGTCGGGCGCATGGCTGGCGGATCGCGCCAGCAGCTTCACGGCGGGTGCCGACGTCAGTTCCTCCGGTGTGGACAGTACGCGGACCGTGTGGCGGGCGACACCGGAGACCGGCCAGCCCTGCTCGTACCAGAACGACCGTCCATCTTCGACCTCGACGGCGAGCACGATGTCCGGTACGGCCTCGCGGAGTCGCTTGGTCACGTCGAGCAGCAGCTCGACGGACAGCGGCGACGCCTGCAGCACCTCGTCGGTGTCCGGGTCGTAGATCACGGCGCCGTTCGCGCAGATCGCCGGCAGCGGTCGCGCCATCTGGTCGTACAACTGCCGCATCCACCGCACCGGCCGCCCGGTGACCAGGACGGCCGGTACGGGAAGCGCGGCCAGCACCTCGGCGGTTCGGGGACTGAGTGTCCCGTCGGTATGGATCAGTGTGCCGTCGATGTCGGAGGCGACCAGAAGAAAACCCATTAATGAGACAGTAACCGGTCCAGGTACACCGCCACCCCGTCGTCGTCGTTGGTCAGCGTGACCTCGTCGGCGACCGCGAGGATCGATGGGTGGGCGTTCGCGACGGCGACCCGGCTCCAGCCGGCCCACGCGAACATGGGCAAGTCGTTGGGCATGTCGCCGAAGACCAGGACGTCCGCCGGATCGACGCCGACGGATTGTGCGACGACCGCGAGGCCGGTGCCCTTGTCGACGTCGGGCGGGCAGATCTCGACGTAGTCGAGCCCGGCCTGGGTGACCGACGCCACGCCGGCCGGCACGATCCGCTGCGCCGCCGCCAGCACGTCATCCACATCCCGATCGAACGCGCGGGCGAACGCCTTGATCACGTTTCCGGTCAGGCACTCGGCCCGGGGCCGTTCCCGCACGACGACCGGGTACCGCCAGGTCGGGTCGAGGTCACCCCACAGCGGGGCATCCGGGTAGTCGAGCGCCTCCACCATGACCGAGAGCGGACCCACCTCGGCCTCCAGGTCCGCCAGCACCTGCGCGACCACGCGACCGGGCAGCCGCTCGGCGCGCAGGGGCACCGGGTCGGCCAGGTCGACCACCCAGCCGCCCTGTGCCAGCACGAGGAAGTCGGCCGCCCGGATGTCGTTGCGGGTCAGCTCGGCCAGCCGCGGCCCGCGCCCGGTGGCCCCGACGATGCGGATCCCGGCCGCCCGTACCCGGTCCAGCACCTCGCAGGTGTACGCGGACACCGAGTCGTCGCTGCGAACCAGCGTGCCGTCGAGATCGGTGGCGATGAGCTTCGGCAGACCCGGGTGCGGCATCTGAACCTCCGGAGGTGTCACTACCCCCGCGGAGGGCGGAAGGAAAACCTTACACCGGCCCGGCTACCTGCGGCTATGACTCAGCGAATGGGTTCCAACACATCGCGGCCGCCGAGGAACGGCTGCAGCGCCTTGGGCACCCGGACCGAGCCGTCCGGCTGCTGGTGGTTCTCCAGGATCGGAACCAGCCACCGGGTGGTCGCGAGCGTGCCGTTCAGCGTGGCGACGGTCTGCGGACGGCCCTCGGCGTCGCGGTACCGGATGCCCAGCCGGCGCGCCTGGAACGTGGTGCAGTTCGACGTCGACGTGACCTCCCGGTAGCGGCCCTGCGACGGCACCCACGCTTCGCAGTCGTACTTGCGGGCCGCGCTGCTGCCGAGGTCACCGGCCGCCACGTCGATCACCCGGTACGGCACGTCGACCTTTGCCAGCATCTCCTCCTGCATTGCAAGCAACCGTTGGTGCTCGTCCCGCGCCTCCTCCGGCCGGCAGAACGAGAACATCTCCACCTTGTCGAACTGATGGACCCG
>DATBGW010000116.1:0-9642 GCA_036557765.1 Actinoplanes sp. | reverse complement strand
GCCAAAAGCCGCGTAAGGGCAACCACAACTCCAAGATCGGCGAAGAGGTGGGCGCGGGGTGGGCGCGGGGTAGGCGCGGAGCGGCGCGGTGCGGCGGCGGAGGGGTGGCGGTGGTCATGTCGTGGCCGCAACGGCGGCGGCGATGGCCTGGACTATGCGGGAGACGTCGGCGTCCGCGGTCACGTACGGCGGCATCGTGTAGATCAGGTCGCGGAACGGGCGCAGCCACACCCCGGCGTCGACGGCCGCCGCCGTGGCCTTGGGCATGTCCACGTCGGAGTCGAGCTGGACGACTCCGATCGCCCCGAGGACACGCACGTCGGCGACACCGGGACGGCCCCGCAGCGGTTCCAGGCCGGCCCACAGGACACCCTCGATCCGCCGGATCTCTCCGGCCCAGTCCTGGGACCGCAGCAACGCGATGGAGGCGTTGGCGACCGCGCAGGCCAGCGGGTTGCCCATGAACGTGGGACCGTGCGCCAGGCCACCGGCCGCGCCTGCGGAGATGGCCCGGGCCACCTCCGGCGTGCACAGCGCGGCCGCCAGCGAAAGATATCCGCCGGTCAGCGCCTTGCCGACGCACATGATGTCCGGCGTCACCCCGGCCCGGTCGGCGGCGAAGAATGAGCCGGTCCGCCCGAACCCGGTCGCGATCTCGTCGAAGATCAGCAGGACCCCGTGCGCCGCCGTCACCTCCCGCAGGACCCGCAAGTACGCGGGATGGTGGAACCGCATCCCGCCCGCACCCTGGACGATCGGCTCCACGATCACCGCCGCCAGCTCGTCCGCGTGCCGCTCGACCAGGTCGGCCAGCTCACCGGCGTACGCCGCGTCGTACTCGGCGGGCGGCAGACCGGCGAACACCTGGGTCGGCAGCACGCCGGTCCACAGCGCGTGCATGCCGCCGACGGGATCGCACACGCTCATCGGATGGAACGTGTCGCCGTGGTAGCCACCCCGCCAGGTGGCCAGCCGCCGCCGGCCGGGGCGCCCGAGCGCCCGCTGCACCTGCAGCGCCATCTTGATCGCGACCTCCACCGACACCGAGCCGGAGTCGCAGAGGAACACGTGCTCGAGCCCGTCCGGGGTGAGCTGGACCAGCGTGGTGGCCAGGTCGACAGCGGGCGCGTGGGTGAGCCCGCCGAACATCACGTGACTCATCCGTTGGGACTGCTCGACGAGCGCGGCGTCCAGCACCGGATGCCGGTAGCCGTGGATCGCCGCCCACCACGACGACATCCCGTCAACCAGCTCACGGCCGTCGGCAAGGGTGAGCCGGACACCCTCCGCGCCGGTCACGACGTACGGGTCGGTGCGGCCCGGCATCGGACCGTACGGGTGCCAGACGTGCGCCCGATCGAGCGCCAGCAGCGTCCCCGGACCGGCGAGAGTCACAACCGGGCCACCGCCCGGACCAGCGCCGGTCCCCGGTAGACGAACCCGGTGTACAACTGGACCAGCGACGCGCCCGCGTCGAACAGCCGGGCCGCGTCGTCGGCGTCCAGGACGCCACCGACGCCGATGATCGGCAGCCGCCCGCCGGTCTCCTCGTGCACGAAATGGACCACCTTGCGGGCCCGCTCGGTCAGCGGCCGGCCGGACAGACCGCCGGCCTCGCCCGCCAGCGGCTGGTCGGCGGCCGCGAGCCCGTCCCGGCGCAGCGTGGTGTTGGTGGCGATGATCCCGGCCGCGCCGTACGCCAGGCAGACGTCGAGGATCTCCGCGATCGCCGGCTCGGTGAGGTCCGGCGCGATCTTCACGAGCACCGGCGTCTTCCCGACCAGCGTGCCCAGCAGGGCGGCGAGGTGCTCCTTGTCCTGCAGCGTGCGCAGGCCCGGCGTGTTCGGCGATGAGACGTTGACCGCGATGTAGTCGGCGTAGGGCCGCAGCAACGTGTACGACGTCAGGTAGTCGTCGACCGCCTCCTCCAGTGGGGTCGCCTTGGACTTGCCGAGCGAGATGCCGAGCGGCACCTCGAGCGGGCCGAGCGCCTCGAGCCGGGCGGCCAGCGCGGCCGCGCCGGCGTTGTTGAACCCCATCCGGTTGATCACAGCCGTGCTGTCCCGGAGGCGGAACAGCCGCGGCGCCGGGTTGCCGGGCTGTGCCCGCGCGGTGACCGTGCCGGCCTCGACGAAGCCGAACCCCAGCGCGGGCCAGGCGCGCAGGGCCACACCGTCCTTGTCCATCCCCGCCGCGAGCCCCACGGCGTTCGGGAACGTGACCCCGAACGCCTCGACCGGCCGGCGCACGGCGTACGCCCGGCGCAGCACCGCCCGCGGACCCGGGCCGAGTCCGGCGAGCCGGCGCAGCGTGACCTCGTGCGCCCGCTCGGGATCGCCGCCGCCCAGCCGGAACAGAACCGGCCGTACGGCGGACTCGAACAACGTCACGGCCTGCTCCGCAACGCCGCGTGCAACTCCTGCAGCGGCCGGACCGCCATGTCGCCGCGCATCAACGCCTCGATGCCCATCACCGCGGCCGCGGCGCCCTGGGTGGTGGTGATGCTCGGGATGTCGGCCGTGACGGCGGCGCTACGCAGCTCGTACCCGTCGGAGCGGGCGCTCGCGCCGGAGCCCTGCGGGGTGTTGATGATGAGCGCGATCTCGCCGGCGGCGATCAGCGCGATCGCGTTGCTGCCCGGGCTCTCGAAGTGCTTGGGCACGACCTCGCACTCGATGCCGTGCCGGCGCAGCACCTCGCCCGTTCCGGCGGTGGTGACGATCGTGAAGCCCAGGTCCGCGAGCCGCTTGATCGGGAAGATCATGGCGCGTTTGTCGCGGTTGGCCACCGACACGAAGATCTTGCCGGTGGTCGGCAGCGACCCGTACGCGGCCGCCTGCGACTTCGCGTACGCCTGGCCGAAGCCGGTGTCGATGCCCATCACCTCGCCGGTCGACTTCATCTCGGGGCCGAGGAGGCTGTCCACACCCAGGCCACCCGGCGTGCGGAACCGCTTGAACGGCAGCACCGCCTCCTTGATCGCGATCGGCGCGTCCGGCGGCGTCGATCCGCCGTCGCCGGTGGCCCGCAGCATCCCCTCGGCCCGCAGCTCCGCGATCGTGGCGCCGAGCATGATCCGGGCCGCCGCCTTGGCCAGCGGGACCGCGGTCGCCTTGGAGACGAACGGCACGGTACGCGACGCGCGCGGGTTCGCCTCCAGGACGTACAGGTCGTCGTCCTTGAGCGCGTACTGCACGTTCAGCAGGCCCCGCACGCCGACGCCGCGAGCGATCGACTCGGTGTAGCGGCGCACCTCGGCCAGATGCGGCCCCGCAAGCGTCACCGGCGGCAGCGAACAGGCGGAGTCGCCGGAGTGGATGCCGGCCTCCTCGATGTGCTCCATGACGCCGCCGAGATAGACCTCGCCGGTGGCGTCGCAGAGGGCGTCGACGTCGATCTCGATGGCGTCGTCCAGGAACCGGTCGACCAGCACCGGGTGGTCGGGCGAGATCTCGGTGGCGCGATCGATGTACGCGTTCAGCGTCGGCTCGTCGTAGACGATCTCCATACCGCGGCCGCCGAGCACGTAGGAAGGCCGCACCAGCACCGGATAGCCGATCTCATCGGCAATGGCCTTCGCCTCGTCGAACGACGTGGCGGTGCCGTGCTCGGGCGAGCGCAACTCAGCCCGCGCCAGCAACGCGCCGAACAGCCCGCGGTCCTCGGCCATGTCGATCGACTCCGGCGAGGTGCCGACGATCGGCACACCGGCGGCCTTCAGCCGGTTCGCGAGGCCGAGCGGCGTCTGCCCGCCGAGCTGGACGATCACGCCCACCACACCCGGTCCGCCGGCGGCGCGGCCCGAGGAGTCCTCGGCGTGCATTACCTCCAGCACGTCCTCGAACGTGAGCGGCTCGAAATAGAGCCGGTCGGCGGTGTCGTAGTCGGTGGAGACCGTTTCCGGATTGCAGTTGACCATCACGGTCTCGAACCCGGCGCCCCGCAGGGCCATCACGGCGTGCACGCAGGAGTAGTCGAACTCGATGCCCTGCCCGATCCGGTTCGGGCCGGAGCCGAGGATCAGCACCTTGGGCCGGTCCGTCGGCGCCACCTCGGTCTCCTCGTCGTACGACGAGTAGTGGTACGGGGTGTCCGCGGCGAACTCGGCGGCGCACGTGTCGACGGTCTTGTACACCGGCCGGACGGCCAGCCGGTGCCGCAGCGTTCGCACCCCGTCCTCGCCGGCCAGCTCCGGCCGCAGCGCGGCGAGCTGCCGGTCGGAGAGCCCGGACCGTTTGGCGCGCCGCAGCAACGCCACGTCCAGCACCGGCGCGTCCAGGATCTCGGCCCGCAGGTCCACCAGTGCCTGGATCTCCTCCAGGAACCACGGGTCGATGCCGCCGGTGGCCTCATACACCTGCTCGATCGAGGCGCCCAGCCGCACTGCCCGTTCCACTGTGTACAAGCGTCCGTCGTGCGGGACGCGCAGGGCGTCGAGCGCGTCGTCAAGCGAGCCGGGCGGATCCGGGACGGTCCAGAATCCGCTGGCTTTCGTCTCCATCGAGCGCATGGCCTTGTTGAGCGCCTCGGCGAAGTTGCGGCCCAGGCTCATCGCCTCGCCGACCGACTTCATCGTGGTGGTCAGTTCGGGGTCCGCACCCGGGAACTTCTCGAACGCGAACCGGGGGATCTTCACCACGACGTAGTCGAGTGCCGGTTCGAACGCTGCGGGCGTCTTCCGGGTGATGTCGTTCGGGATTTCGTCCAATGTGTACCCGATGGCCAGCTTGGCGGCGATCTTGGCGATCGGGAAGCCGGTGGCCTTCGACGCCAGCGCCGACGACCGGGACACCCGCGGGTTCATCTCGATCACCACGAGCCGGCCGTCGCGCGGGTTGACCGCGAACTGGATATTGCAGCCGCCGGTGTCGACCCCGACCTCGCGCAGCACCGCGATGCCCAGATCGCGCAGCCGTTGGTACTCCCGATCGGTCAGGGTCATGGCCGGTGCCACCGTGACGCTGTCGCCGGTGTGCACGCCCATCGGATCGACGTTCTCGATCGAGCAGACCACCACGACGTTGTCGTGCCGGTCGCGCATGAGCTCGAGCTCGTACTCCTTCCAGCCGAGCACGCTCTCCTCGATGAGCACTTCGTGCACCGGCGACGCGGCCAGCCCGGCGCTCGCGATGCGGTCCAGATCGTCCGGCGTGTGTGCCATGCCGGAGCCGAGGCCGCCCATCGTGAACGACGGCCGGATCACCACCGGCAGGCCGAGTTCCGCCACGGTGGCCCGCACCTCGTCCATCGAGTGGCAGACCCGGGACCGGGGCGTCTCGCCACCGGCCTTGGTCACGATGTCCTTGAACAGCTGGCGGTCCTCGCCGCGCCGGATGGCGTCGATGTTCGCGCCGATCAGCTCGACGCCGTACTTCTCCAGCACGCCGCTCTCGTGCAGCGCCACGGCCGTGTTCAGGGCGGTCTGCCCGCCCAGCGTGGGCAACAGCGCGTCCGGCCGTTCGCGGGCGATGACGAGCTCGACGAACTCCGGCGTGATCGGTTCGACGTAGGTGGCGTCGGCGAACTCCGGATCCGTCATGATCGTGGCCGGGTTGGAGTTGACCAGCGAGACCCGCAGGCCCTCGGCGCGCAGCACCCGGCACGCCTGCGTGCCGGAGTAGTCGAACTCGCAGGCCTGCCCGATGACGATCGGTCCGGAGCCGATGACGAGGACGTGCCGCAGGTCGGTGCGCTTCGGCATTCAGGCCGCCTTCCGGTCGCCGCGCTCCACTAACTCCACGAACCGGTCGAACAGGTAGTCCGCGTCGTGCGGGCCGGCCGCCGCCTCAGGGTGGTACTGGACGGTGAACGCCGGCACGTCGAGCGCCCGCAGCCCCTCGACCACGTCGTCGTTGAGGCACACATGGGACACCTCGACGCCGCCGAAGTCCGTCTCGATGACCGTGTTCAGCGGCGCGTCCACGGCGAACCCGTGGTTGTGGCTGGTCACCTCCACCTTTCCGGTGGTGCGGTCGAACACCGGTTGGTTGATGCCGCGGTGGCCGTACCCGAGCTTGTAGGTCCCGAAGCCGAGCGCCCGGCCGAGGATCTGGCTGCCGAAGCAGATGCCGAACAGTGGCACCTGCCGGCGCATCACCTCGCGGGCCAGCGCGACCGGGCCGTCCGCCGTGGCCGGGTCGCCGGGGCCCGGCGAGAAGAACACCGCGTCCGGCGACACCGCCAGCAGTTCGTCGAGCGTGGCGAAGGCCGGGAAGACGTGCGTCGTCACGCCGCGCTCGGCGAGCCGGCGGGAGACGTTGCGCTTGATGCCCAGATCGAGTGCCGCGACCGTGTAGCGGTGCTTCCCGACCGCGTCGACCGTGTACCTCGACCGCGTGCTGACCTCGGCGGACAAATCGGCTCCCAGCATCCCCGGACTCTCCCGCACCCGGGACAGCAGCGCCGCCGGATCGAAGTCCACACTCGACACTCCGACCCGCATCGCACCGCGCGAGCGCAGATGCCGGGTCAGCGCGCGGGTGTCGACACCGCTGATCCCCACCACCCCCTCGGCGGCGAGCCGGTTCTCCAGTGATCCGGTGGCGCGCCAGTTGGACGGCCGGCGGGCCGGATCGCGGACCACATACCCGGCGACCCAGATCCGGCCGGACTCGTCGTCCTCGTCGTTGATCCCGGTGTTGCCGATCTGCGGCGCGGTCTGCACCACCACCTGCTTGTGGTACGACGGGTCGGTGAGCGTCTCCTGGTAGCCGGTCATGCCGGTGGTGAACACCGCCTCGCCGAACGTCTCGCCCACCGCGCCGTACGCGGATCCGGTGAACGTCCGCCCGTCCTCCAGCACGAGGATCGCCGCCGTCATCGCACCGCCTTCCCGTCGAGGACCGTGGGCTCGCCGCGGAGGAACGTCGACACGACGCGGCCCGGCAGCGTGGTTCCGGCGTACGGCGTGTTGCGGCTCCGGCTGGCCATCTCGGCCGGGTCGATGACGCGCCGCGCGGACGGGTCGACCAGCGTGAAAGTTGCCGGTCCGCCGGGCGTCAGGTCGCCACCGTGGTCGGTCAGGCCGGCGATCCGCGCCGGCGTGCGCGACATCCGCTCGGCGATCAGGTCCCACCTCTCACCGAGGACGCTCAGCACGACGGCCAGCGCGGTTTCCAGCCCCAGCATGCCGGGCCGCGCGTAGGCCCACTCGCACTCCTTGTCCTCGACCGCGTGCGGCGCGTGGTCGGTGGCGACCACGTCGATGACCCCGTCGATCAGCGCCTGCCGCAGCGCCAACACGTCGGCCCGCGTACGCAACGGCGGGTTGACCTTGTAGACCGGGTCGTAGCTTTTCGCCAGCTCGTCGGTGAGCAACAGGTGGTGTGGCGTGACCTCCGCCGTCACGCGGACGCCCCGGGCCTTGGCCTGGCGCAGGATCTCGACGGAGCCGGCCGTGGAGACGTGGCAGACGTGCAGGCGGCTGCCCACATGCTCGGCGAGCAGCGCGTCGCGGGCGATGATCGCCTCCTCGGCGACCGCGGGCCAGCCGGTCAGACCGAGCCGGGTCGACACCTCGCCCTCGTGCATCTGTGCGCCCTCGGTGAGCCGCGGCTCCTCGGCGTGCTGGGCGATGATCCCGTCGAACGCCTTCACGTACTCCAGGGCCCGCCGCATCAGGCGCGGGTCGGCCACGCAGTGCCCGTCGTCGGAGAAGATCCGCACGCGGGCCGCGGAGGTCGCCATGGCGCCCAGCTCGGCCAGCTGCTTGCCGCCCAGGCCGACCGTCACCGCGCCGATCGGCTGGACGTCGACCAGCCCGGCCTCGCGGCCGAGCCGCCAGACCTGCTCCACCACGCCGGCGGTGTCGGCGACCGGTGAGGTGTTCGCCATCGCGCAGACCGCGGTGTAGCCGCCCGCCGCTGCGGCCCGCGATCCCGTCTCCACGGTCTCGGCGTCCTCGCGACCCGGCTCGCGCAGGTGGGTGTGCAGGTCGACAAGGCCAGGCAGCGCGACCAGTCCGCCGGCGTCGATCACTTCGTCGGCCGGGCCGGCCGCGGCCAGCAGACCGTCGCGCACCACGAGGTCGGTCGGCGCACCACCGAGGATCGAGACACCCTTGATCAGGTACGCCATTTACTTTCCTCCCAGCAGCAGGTAGAGGACCGCCATCCGGGCGCTGACCCCGTTGGCGACCTGCTCGACAATCGTCGAGCGGGCCGAATCGGCCACCTCGGGCGCGATCTCCATGCCCCGGTTCATGGGACCGGGATGCATGACGATCGCGTGCTCCGGCAGCCTTCTCATCCGCGGCAGATCGAGTCCGTAGCGGCGGGAGTACTCACGAGCCGAGGGGAAGTAGGAGTCCTGCATCCGCTCGGTCTGCACCCGCAGCATCATCACGACGTCCGCGTCGGGCAGGACGCTATCGAGGTCGTACGACACTTTCGCCTCGGGATTGAGCGCGGCCACGATGTCGACCGGGATCAGTGTGGGCGGTCCGACCAGTGTGACCTGCGCACCGAGGGTGGACAGCAGCAGAACGTTCGACCGGGCGACCCGGCTGTGCAGTACGTCACCGACGATCGCCACGTTGAGGCCGTCCAGCTTCCCGAGCCGGGACCGCATCGTGTACGCATCAAGCAGCGCCTGTGTCGGATGCTCGTGGGTCCCGTCGCCGGCGTTGATCACCGAACCGTCCACCCAGGACGCGAGCCGGTGCGGCGCGCCGCTGGCCGGGTGCCGGATCACCACCGCGTCGGCGCCCATGGCCTGCAGCGTGAGCGCGGTGTCCTTCAGGCTCTCGCCCTTGCTGACGCTGGACCCCTTCGCGGAGAAGTTGATGACGTCCGCGCTGAGCCGCTTGGCGGCCGCCTCGAACGAGATGCGGGTCCGGGTCGAGTCCTCGTAGAACAGGTTCACGACGGTACGGCCGCGCAGCGTGGGCAACTTCTTGACCTCGCGGCCGGCAAGTGTCGCCATCTCGGCGGCGGTGTCCAGGATCAGGGTGGCGGTGTCGGCGTCCAGGTCGGCCGCCGATCGCAGATGCTTGATCACGCGGGATCTCCTCCGATCAACCTGACCTCGTCGGCGCCACCGTCGGTCTCGGCCAGCGACACCCGTACGCTCTCGGTCAGGGCGGTGGGAATGTTCTTGCCGACGTAGTCGGCGCGGATCGGCAGCTCTCGGTGGCCGCGGTCGACCAGCACGGCGAGCTGAACGGAACGGGGCCGGCCGATGTCGCTCAGCGCGTCCAGCGCGGCCCTGACCGTACGGCCGGAGAACAGGACGTCGTCGACGAGGATGACCCGTCGGCCGTCGATGCCACCCGGCGGTACCTCGGTCCTGCCGAGGGCGCGGGCGCCGTGCAGGCGAAGGTCGTCGCGGTACAGCGTGATGTCGAGCGCGCCGACCGGGATGTCGATGCCCTCGAACGCTGAGATCCGTGCGGCCAGCCGCCGCGCGAGAGGAACACCGCGGGTGGGAATGCCGAGCAGGACCGTACCGGTGGCGCCGGAGGTCTTCTCGAGAATCTGGTGAGCGATCCGGTCGACGACCCGCTGCAGGTCCGAACCGGAGAGAATGATTTGACCTTGACTGGTGGTCTGACCTTGACCGGCGGTCTGACCTTGACCGGCGGTCTGACCTTGACCGGCGGTCTGACCTTGACCGGCGGTCTGATGGGTATCTGCACGCGCAGAT
>DATBGW010000115.1:0-3503 GCA_036557765.1 Actinoplanes sp. | reverse complement strand
CTCGGTCTGCCGGAGCAACTCACCCTCCCAGGCATGGATCCGGAAGGACATGAGGATCATCTGGTACGAGTGACCGAAGTCGTTGGTGTACGTGTATCGGGTATAGAACGCGAACGGGGTCAACTCGGTCGGTCGCAGTCCGGTCTCCTCCCACGTCTCCCGGATCGCGCACTCCTCCATGCTCTCGCCCAACTCCATCGCTCCGGCCGGCATGGCCCACCGGTGGTTGTCCGAGCGCTGAATCAGCAGTAGCCGATTCTGGTCATCGATGACAACGCCCCGGGCGCCCACGAACAACAGCGTGTCGGTGTCGCCGACGCTGCTCCGAACCCGCCCCAGATAAGACTCAGCCCACGTCAATCCCACGGGCCAATGTAATCAGGCGGACTTCTTGGCCGCCTTCTTGGCCGGGGCTTTCTTCGTGGTCGTACCGGTGGACTTCGTGGCCTTGGCCGGCGCCTTCTTCGCCGGCGCCGCCTTCTTCGCCGACGCTTTGAGAGGCGTGGCCTCGATCGTACGAGCGCGGTCCTCCGGGCTCTCGCCGCGCGCCTTCTTGGCCCGTTCGACGGAGGCCTTCAGCGCTGCCATCAGGTCGACCGCGGCGGCCGGCGCCTCTTCGGCCTCCTCCGGCTGGACGATCTCGCGGCCCTCGACCTTGGCGTTGATGACCTCCTGCAAGGCCTCGCGGTAGTTGTCGGTGAACTCGTCGGCCTTGAAGCTGCCGGCCATCGAGTCGATCAGGGAGCTGGCCATGGCGAGCTCCGCCGGGCGGGTCTCGATGTCCTCGTCGAGAAACGCGAAGTCCACGCTGCGTACCTCGTCCGGCCACAGCATGGTGTTGAGGACAAGGACGTCCTCGCGGACGCGGAGCGTCGCGAGCTGCTCGCGCTGCCGCAGCGCCACCTTGACGATCGCCACCCGGTCGGCGTCCTTCAGCGCATCGCGCAACAGAACGTACGGCTTCGCCGCCTGTCCTTCGGGCTCGAGGTAGTACGCCTTCGCGAACATGATCGGGTCGATCTGCTCGGCCGGCACGAACTCCAGGACGTCGATCGAACGGGACGTGGTCAGCGGCAGATCGGCGAAGTCCTCGTCGGTGAGGATCACCATCTCGCCACCGCCGATGTCGTACCCCTTCGCGATGTCGTCGTAGGTGACCTCTTCGCCGTCGACCGAGCAGGTCCGCTTGTACTTGATCCGGCCGCCGTCGGTGCGGTGCACCTGGTGGAAGCGGATGTCCTTCTCCTCGGTCGCGGAGTAGAGCTTGACGGCGATCGACACCAGGCCGAACGAGACCGCGCCCTTCCATATCGCTCGCATCGTCGTCCTCCTACGCAGCGTGAGGTTCCCCGATCAAGGATTGCATCACTGGGACGCCTGCGTAAGGTGTTCCGACCTGCCTATGGTTGATCTCGTGCCTGGTACGCCGCCGTCTCCGATGCTCGCGACCGCGGGCCCGCTGCCGGTCGGCCCGGGCTGGAGCTACGAATTCAAGTGGGATGGCGTCCGCGTTCTGTCGCGCTTCGAGGACGGCCCGCCGCGGTTGTACGCGCGATCCGGCGCCGTCGTGACCATCGCGTATCCCGAGGTCGCCGGGCTGTCGTTGCCGCCCGGATCGCTGCTCGACGGCGAGATGGTGGTGCTCGACGCCGGTGGTCGGCCATCGTTCACGGCGTTGGCGGAGCGGATGCATGTCCGCGATCCGGGCCGGGCCGCGAAGCTTGCAGCAACGGTTCCGGTCACGTACATGATCTTCGACGTATTGCGGCTCGCCGGCGAGAACCTCGCCCCCCTGCCGTACCGGGAACGCCGTGCCCGGTTGGACGAGCTCGACCTGGCCGGCCCGCACTGGATGGTGCCGCCGGTCTTCGCGGACGGGCCGGCCACCACGGCGGCCGCCCAGGAGAACCGGCTCGAGGGCGTCGTGGCGAAACGGCTGGAGTCGCCGTACCTGCCCGGGACCCGGTCGCCGGACTGGATCAAGGTGAAGTTCGACAAGACCGGCGACTACGTGGTGGGCGGGTGGCGCCCGGGTGCCCGCCGGCTCGGCGGCCTGCTGATCGGACTGCCCGGGCCGGACGGCCGGCTGCGGTTCCGGGGCAAGGTGGGCGGCGGGATCGGTGCGGCGGCCGAGGCGGATCTGCTGTCCGTGCTGGCGCCACTCGCCACACCGTCGTCGCCGTTCGAAGCCGGCGCGGTGCCGCGTGAGGACGCCCGCGGCGCCCACTGGGTACGGCCGGAGCTGGTGGTCGAGGTCCGGTACGGCAACCGCACCCCGGACGGCCGGCTGCGGTTCCCGCGGTTCCTGCGGATCCGGACCGACAAGAAGCCCGAGGACTGCGTGGAGGAGGACGACGGTGGCGCGTGAGCGGTTCGTCGTTCAGATCGAGGACCGAGATCTGGAGCTGTCCAATCTGGACAAGCTGATGTATCCCCGGGCCGGCTTCACCAAGGGTGAGGTCATCGACTACTACACCCGGCTGGCCCCGGTGCTGTTGCCACACCTGCGCGACCGGGCCGTCACCCGGATCCGGTACCCGAACGGTGTGGAGGGCGCGCACTTCTTCGAGAAGAACGCGCCGGGCGGCACACCGGACTGGGTGCGGCTGGAGACGCTGCCGGTGCCGGGTTCGACGAAGAGCCGGGAAACAATCGACTTCGTGGTGGTGGACGAGCTGGCGACGCTGGTCTGGCTGGCGAACCTCGCCGCGCTCGAGCTGCACACTCCACAATGGCGGATCGGATGCGACCCCGACCTCATGGTCGTGGACCTGGATCCCGGCGCACCGGCCGGGCTGACGGAGTGCTGCGCGGTCGCCGTGCTGATGCGCGACCGGCTCGCCGCCGACGGCGTGTCCGCCTATCCCAAGACGTCCGGGAAGAAGGGCATGCAGTTGTGCTGCCCGATTTCCGGCACGCAGGACTCGGAGACCGTGTCGGCGTACGCCAAGAGCGTGGCCGAGGAGCTGTCGGCGCAGGTGCCGCGCTCGATCACGGCGAAGATGGCCAAGGCGGTCCGGCCCGGCAAGATCTTCATCGACTGGAGTCAGAACAACGCCGCCAAGACGACCGTGGCACCGTACTCGCTGCGCGCCCAGGAGACACCGACCGCGTCGACACCGCTGACCTGGGACGAGGTCGAGGCGATCGCGACCGGCTCTGTTCCGGCCCGGCAGTATCCGGCCGGTGAGGTACTGCAGCGGGTCGAGGAGCTCGGCGACCTGCTGGCGGACCTGCTCACGCCGGGGCCGGCACTGCCCTGAAGATTTCCCTCAAGTGGGGACCGCGGCGGCCGATGGAGGCAACCATGATCGCTCGCCGTGCCCTCGCCGCCGTTCTCGTGTCCGCCACCCTCACGCTGGGGTTCTCCGGTCCCGCGGACGCGGCCGCGCGAACGTACGGTGACTGCACGAGCCTGCGCCGCGCGTACCCGAATGGGGTCGCACAGTCCTGGAGCACCGCGCTGCGTCCGTCGCCGTGGTGGATCAGGATCCGCCTGCCGG
>DATBGW010000114.1:0-7643 GCA_036557765.1 Actinoplanes sp. | reverse complement strand
CACCCATAGCGCTCCACTCGTCGATGGCGGGTTAGACGTCGAGGTCGTTCTCGATGTTGCGTAGGCGGTGGCGGGCCATCGCCAGGTTTGCGCGGTCCTTGCGCAGAGCCAGGTAGAGGAACAGGCCCTTTCCGGCGCGGCTCGTGAGCGGCCGGATCATGTGGTACTGCGTGTCCAGCGTGATGAGGATGTCCTCGATCTTCTCGGACAGGTTCAGCATCTCCATGGCGCGCAACTTCGCGCGCACCACGTCCGTGTTGCCCGCAGCGGCCACGTTCAGGTCCAGATCCTTGCCCCCGCCTACGGTGCCGAGGGCCATGCCGCTCGTGTGGTCCACGAGCGCGACGCCGATGGCGCCGTCGATCTCCATGATTTCCTTCAGTGCGGTGTCCATGTCGGCCATGGATGACTTCCTCCGTCTGGTGCTTGGATGGCGGCCACCGTCGGTCGGCGGGGCCGGGTGCCGCTAACTTGCGGCGTGGCGGCGAACGCTGTTCGGCAGCGTCGCCATCGGGGTGCGCCGGGCCAGCGGCGTTGACGGCCCGGTCTGGCTCGGTATTTCGGGACGGATCTGTGGTAACTGCACGGTCAACAAGCTGATCAACCGGCGTACGCAGCGGCGCGCCTCGAGGTGGACCATCGCCAGGTTGGCGTCTCCGGATGTCACGAGGGTGAGCAGGGCGTTCGGGCCCGCGGCGTACGAGGTGATGTAGCCCGCGTCGCACTCGACCACGGATTCGCGCAGGTCGCCGTGGTTCACCGCGTGCGCGAACCGGCGGGCCAGGGCGAGGTGCGCGGCGGCCAGTGCCGCGAGGCTGTCCGGTTCGATGTCCCGCGCGTCGTGTGCCACCACCATGCCGTCCGCGGTGGCCAGCACGCTGGCGGACAGCTCCGGCACCCGCTTTCGGAGGTTGCCGAGTTCCGCGAGTACCGCCGGGTCCACCGTCATCCTCGGACTCCTTGTCTACTCGGGGGTGCGCGCGTCACCGCAATGCCCGCAATGCCGTACGGATGCGTTTGAGGAGAACCTCATCCGCTCCACTATGGACGGGTGGGCTGTCGGCGGGCATGTCCTTCGGCAGCTTGGCGCCCGGCTTGCGCCGGGCCAGCCGTGGCGGTCGGTAGAGGCCGGCCGGATCGGCTTCCATGTCGTCATGCACCGCTTCGCTTACGGCGGACGGGGCCGGAGCGGTCGCGGTGACCACCGGCACGAGCGGCCCGTCGTCCAGTTTCACGACCGGTCGGTGGATGTCCACCGCCGTCCCGTGCACGCGCGGCAGCCGTACGAAGTCCGATGACGGCGCCTCGGGCAGCTCCAGCAGCCCGAGCGCGGCGAGCCGGCGCAGCTCCTGAATCGTCGCGTAACCGGCCCGGCCGAGCAGCTGGGCGAGATCGGCCGGGGCCCGCTGGCCGTCCGCGTGTACCAGGAGCTCCCACTGCGACGCGGTAAGCGCGACGCGTTCCACCGGCGGCCGGGCCACCGGAATGACCGGGGCGCAGTCCACCCGCGCGTCGGGGTGGATTTCGTCGAGCAGCCGGGCGCGGCGGCGGGCCTCCCGGTTCACGGCCGCGGCGTCCACCCGGATGACCGGGCCGAGCCAGTGTGTCGCGCCGTCCAGGAACTCGACCGGCGCGCTGGCCGCGGACAGCGCGAAGTACGCGGCGTCGTAGATCACTCCGAGCACGCACAGCTCCAGCTCGCCCTGGGTGAGATGGCCCTGCGTAACAAGCAGCTGGCCGACCCGCGCGCTCGACGTGCCGGCGTCCAGCGCGGCCTGCCACGTCCGCGGCGCGAGCCGGCCGGACGCCGTCAGCAGCTCGCCGACGCCTGGGGCGGACGGCGACTCCGCGTGCGTGACGTGCCCCTCGATGAGATAGACCGTTCCGCCGGGGTGGCCGCCCACCACCAGCGCGCCGGTCTGCCGCTCGCCCGCGACCTGCGTGAGCAGGCGCCCGGGGGCAGCGGTCTTCGAGGGACTCACGGATTCTCCTTCGGCGCGTGCTAGGTCGCGACGAGCTCGGCGGCGAGGGTCTGCATGCGTCGGCGCGCCACGGCGAGGTTGCCGGTCAGGCGGTCCAGCCACACGTAGAGCACCAGCCGGCTGTCGAAATCGGTCTGGACCATGCGCAGGAGGTGATAACCCCCCGCGGTCGTGATGATCAGGTCTTCCAGCAGGTCATGTGGAACGGCCGAGACGAACAGCGAGCGGCTGTTCGCCGCGTGTACCACGTCGGCCGTTCCGGCGGCGGCCGCTTCGTGGTCGGAGTTCGGTGCGGCTCCGGTCGAGGCGACCGGGAAGCCGGTGGTGTAGTCCACGATGCTGGCGCCGACCGCGCCCGGGATCGCCATGGCCTCCTGCAGACAGTGTTCGACGCCGGGCACATCTCTCCTGGGCTTCGCCGTTCCGGCCGTCCGGGCGGCCGAGGTCCTGCGTGCGGTGGCGGAGTTGCGAACGGATGCCCGCCTGCGTGCCGTCACCGTGGGCCATCCTGTGGGCACGATGCGGCCGGTTGCCGGACGCCGTGTGCGTCATGATGAAGCTGGTTCACACGGCGGCCCGGCGGCCGGGCGTTGCTGAACGACCGATCGCTCCGCCGCGGCGCCGGGACGGCTCGCAGCCGGCGCGCCGTCTCGTTCCCCAGGGCGCCGAGCTCGACCTGGGCGACGACACCGAACGCGTGCTGTTCGCCCAGGGCGAACCGGACCGGTGCGTCGTCATCGCTCTGCAACAGCGCGTGGGTGGCGTCGCAGATCGCGGCCACGACGCGGCAGGCCAGCTCGTTGCGGCCGAGCAGGCCGCGGGCCACCAGCAGCCTTCCCACCCGGCGGCTCTCGGCGCCGTCGGCGTACGCCCGCCGCCACGCCGCCGCGGGCAGCCGTCCGGACGTGACCAGCCGGTCGCCGATGCCCGGACTGGCCGGCGATTCGGCGTACGTGATGCGGCCGTCGACGAGGTACAACGCGCCGCCCGGAGTGCCGCCGATGTGCAGGGCGCCGGTGCGACCGGATTCGGCGAGTTCGGTGAGTAGGCGGCGCAAGTTTGCGGTTGCCGGTGAACCAGGAATCACATTGGGTCATCCTGGGATGCATCGAGCGGTGTCGTCGCACCGCCGGTGCGTTCGCGTAGCATGATCGTCACTTTTCGATGCCGATGGGAGGCTTTGCATGGCCAGCCGCTGGGAGCAGGTCGTGGTGGACTCGGAGGATCCAGGTCGGCTGGCGCGGTGGTGGGCGGAGGCGCTCGGCTACCAGATCGTGCACGACGCACCGGACGAGGTGGAGATCCGCCGTAGCGCGGACGAGATGCCCGGCCTGCTCTTCACGCCGGTGCCCGATCCGAAGACGGTGAAGAACCGACTGCACATCGACCTGCGCCCGGACGACCAGGAGGCCGAAGTGGAACGGCTTGTAAACATGGGCGCCCGGCCGGTCGACATCGGTCAGCACGACGTCGGCTGGGTGGTTCTCGCCGACCCGGAGGGCAACGAGTTCTGCGTGCTGGCTAGTAGCTGAACTGGCCGATCAGGCCCTCGATCTCGGCCGCCGCGACGCCGACCCGTTCGGCCGACTGCCGGGTGGTGTTCGCGCCCTCCGCTGTCGCGTCGGTGGAGGTCGTGATGTGCGAGACCGTGCCACTGATCTGGGTTGCCGCGGCCGACACGTTGCCGACGTTGCGGGCCATCAGCTCCGTGGTCGCGGACTGCTCCTCGACCGCCGCCGCGATGGTGCGCTGCCCGTCGTCGATCTGCGTGATGACGCCGGTGATGGTGGCGATCGCCGCGGCCGTCCGGGCGGTCATCTCCTGAATGGCGGAGATCTTGGTGGTGATGTCGCCGGTGGCCTGAGCGGTCTCCTGCGCGAGATCCTTGACCTCCGTGGCGACCACCGCGAACCCCTTGCCGGCCGCACCGGCCCGGGCCGCCTCGATCGTCGCGTTCAAGGCAAGCAGGTTCGTCTGCTCCGCGATCGTGGTGATCAACCGAACGATGTCGCCGACCTCGCGGCTCGCGGCGCTCAGCGCCTCCACCGCCGTGGCCGTCTCGGTGGCGCTGTCGCTCGCCTTGGCGGTGGTGACCGCCGCGTCGGACGTCTGCCGTGCGATCTCCCGGATCGACGCGGCCATCTGCTCGGTGGCCGCGGTCATGTCGATCACGGCGTCCGAGACGTGCCGCGCCGCCGCGTCGGCGCTGCGCGCCTGTTCGGAGGTCTGCTCCGCCGAGCTGTCCAGGTCGCCGGACAGCCGGCGCAGATCGCCGCTTGCAGCGGCGAGCGCTCCGGCGCTGGTGGCGGTCGCGGCAACGGTCGACCGGACGGCGGTGACCGCCGCGTTGAAGGCGTCCGCCATCTCCCCGAACTCGTCGGCGCGCGTCTCCTCCACCCGAACGGTGAGGTCCCGGTGGGCCAGCGCGCGTAGAGCGTTCAGCATCGATCGCAACGGCCGCCGGATCGCCCGTACGGTGGAGAGGGCGGCCAGCGCCGTGAGCAGAGCGCCGGCGAGGGCCGCGAACAGGATGATCCGGCCGCTCAGCGACGCGGTCGACGACCCCGACCGGGCCGCCTTCTGCACCTCGGCCAGCATCGCGTCGTCGATCGCCCCGAGGTCGGTCTCCAGGGCGCCGAAGCGGTTCAGGAAGTCCGGCAGCCGGGCCGCGGCCGCCGCGTGATCGGTCGCCGCCGTCGCCACGATCGCCTTGGCCGCCTCCGCGTACGCGACCAGCTCCGGGCGTACCCGGGTGTACTGGCCGGCCACCGCGGCCGGCGCCCGCTCCGTCGCCGCGTCGAAGTTGTCGACCAGCTCGGCCGTGTGCTCGGCGACCTCGTCGACCGCGTACGCCTGCCGGTCGGCGGCGGTGGTGGCGTAGAGCGCGGACATCACGTCCGCGCGGATGCCGTCGTGCATCATGTCGGCGTTCCACTGCCGGCTCATGCCGTCGCTGATCCCGGCGATGTTCCGGGTCGCCTCGGCCTGGTTGCCCGAGCCCCAGACGGCGGTACCCGCTACCAGCGCCACGGCACCCAGGCCGGCACTGGCCATGAGCGTCAGACGGGCGACGATGGTGAGGCCGGATGATCGTTTCGCGACAGAGTCCACATGTCCCCGATCGGCAGGACGGCGGCAGCGCTTAGGGTGAGATCCATGACCGGGCCCGAGGGCGACGCCGAGCGCCGGCTGCCCGAGCCCGGCAAGGACAGCGGGTACGGGCGGTCGCCGTTCGAACGGGACCGGGCCCGCGTGCTGCATTCCGCGGGTTTCCGCCGGCTCGCCACCAAGACCCAGGTGCACACTGCCGGATCCGACGACTTCCTGCGTACCCGGCTGACCCACTCGCTCGAGGTCGCGCAGATCGCCCGGGAGATGGGTGCCCGGCTGGGCTGCGATCCCGACGTCGTGGACACCGCCGGGCTCGCCCATGACATCGGGCACCCGCCGTTCGGGCACAACGGCGAGGCGGCGCTGAACGCGGTGGCGCAGCCGTGCGGCGGATTCGAGGGCAACGCCCAGACGCTGCGGGTGCTCACCCGGCTCGAGGCCAAGGTCGAGGGCGCCGGCCTGAACCTGACCCGGGCGTCGCTCGATGCCTCCTGCAAGTACCCCTGGCCGCGCCGGGACGGCGCCGGTAAGTTCGGTGCGTACGCCGATGATCTGCCCGCGTTCGCCTGGCTCCGCGCGGGCGCCCCGCCGGGCGATCGGCGGTGCCTCGAGGCGCAGGTCATGGACTGGGCCGACGACGTGGCGTACTCGGTGCACGACGTCGAGGACGGCATCCACGGCGGTTATCTCACGCTCCGGACGCTGCTGCACGACGACACCGAACGCGCGGCGCTGTGCGCCGACGTCGCAGCCGTCTACGCCGACGAGTCGCCGGAGGAGTTGCTCGACGCACTCGAGGGGCTGCTCACCGACGAGGTGGTCACGTCGATGGCCGACTACGACGGTTCGTATCGCGCCCAGATCGCCCTCAAGCGCATGACCAGCGTCCTGACCGGCCGGTTCGTGTCCTCGGCGGTCGGCGCCACGAACAGTCGCTACGGCTCGGAGCCGATGCGCCGGTACGACGCCGACCTGGTGGTCCCCCGCACCGTCCGTAATCACTGCGCGCTGCTGAAGGGCATGGCGTTGCGCTACGTGATGCGGGCCCGCGGCGCGGCATGGTACGAGCGCCAGCGCGCCATCCTCGTCGAGCTGGTCGATGAGCTGTGCCGCCGTGCTCCGGACCACCTGGACCCGATGTTCGCGCCGATGTGGAAGGCGGCCGGGAACGACGCCGACCGGCTCCGCGTGGTGATCGATCAGGTGGCGTCGCTGACCGACCCGGCCGCCGCGGCATGGCACCGGACCCTCGTGGCGGGCGGGTCCTGACCCAGGGCAGGATGTACCGGTGGCCAGGGTCAAGGACGAGGACATCGCGCTGGTCCGCGACCGTACGTCGATCACCGACGTGATCAGCGAGACGGTGACGCTGCGGCCGGCCGGTGGCGGAAACCTCAAGGGCCTGTGCCCGTTCCACGACGAGAAGACACCGTCGTTCACCGTCTCGTCTGCCCGGAATGTCTATTTCTGCCACGGCTGCGGCGCCGGCGGGGACGCGATCAAATTCCTGATGGACGCCGACCACCTCACGTTCGTCGAGGCCGTCGAGCGACTCGCCGGCCGCGCCGGGATCCAGCTGCGGTACGAGGAGTCGGGGCGACCGGGCCCCCGGCCACAGATCGGTCAGAAACAGCGGCTGATCGCCGCACACGCCGCCGCTGCGGCGTTCTTCCGCGAGCAGCTCGCCACGCCGGGCGCCCGCCGGGCCCGTGAGTTCCTCGCCGAGCGCGGCTTCGGCCGGGAGGCAGCCGAGCGGTACGGCTGCGGCTTCGCACCCGACGGCTGGGACGAGCTGACCAAGCATCTGCGGCAGAAGGGCTTCACCGCCGAGGAACTGACCACCGGCGGCCTGGCCAAACCGGCCCGTTCCGGATCGCTCATCGACCGGTTCCGCCGCCGCCTGGTCTGGCCGATCAAGGATCTGGCCGGTGACGTCATCGGTTTCGGCGCCCGGAAGCTGTTCGACGACGATGACGGCCCGAAGTACCTCAACACCCCGGAGAGTCCCCTCTACAAGAAGTCGCACGTGCTCTACGGGCTGGACCACGCGAAGCGGGAGATCGCCCGGCAGGGCCGCGCGGTGATCGTCGAGGGCTACACCGACGTGATGGCCTGCCACGAGGCCGGCGTGCCCACCGCCGTCGCGACCTGCGGCACCGCGTTCGGCGCCGACCACATCGGCGTGCTCCGCCGGCTGCTGATGGACTCGGACAGCTTCGCTGGGGAGATCATTTTCACGTTCGACGGTGACGCGGCCGGGCAGAAGGCGGCGCTGCGCGCGTTCGAGGAGGACCAGCGGTTCGTCGGACGCACGTTCATCGCGGTCAGCCCGGACAACATGGATCCGTGCGAGCTGCGCCTGGCCAAGGGCGATCTGGCGGTACGGGATCTGGTCGCGCGGCGGGAGCCGCTTGTCGACTTCGCGTTGCGGCAGGTGCTGTCCCGTTTCGACCTGGACACGGTCGAGGGCCGGGTGGACGCCATGCGCCGCGCGGCGCCGCTGGTCGCCAAGATCAAAGACCGGGAGAAGCGGCCCGAGTACGCCCGCAA
>DATBGW010000113.1:0-25946 GCA_036557765.1 Actinoplanes sp. | reverse complement strand
CGCAGAAGCTGGCGACGTACCTCAGTGCGGTTGGCAGCCCGGTGCCCAGCCAGTTCCTCAACATGCTGCCGTACATCGCCACGATCATCGCCGTGGCCGGGCTCGTGGGCCGTGTCCGCGCGCCGGCCGCGGACGGCCAGCCCTACGTGAAGGCGTAACCCTTCGCGATCTTGGAGTTGTGGTTGCCCTTATGTCTGGTTCATAGCGGTTCGTGCCAACCACAAACCCAAGATCGCGGAAGGAGTCGGGGGCGGCGCTCGCGGGCGTACCTATACGGCACAATCTCTCTCATGGAGATCGACTGGGTGGCGTTGCGGGCCGCCGCGATCGAGGCCATGCGGCAGGCGTACGCGCCGTACTCCGACTTCCCGGTCGGCGTGGCCGGGCTGGTCGACGACGGCCGGACCGTCGTGGGCTGCAACGTGGAGAACGCGTCGTACGGCGTCGGTCTGTGTGCCGAGTGCGGGCTGGTGTCGTCGCTGCACGCGACCGGCGGCGGCCGGCTGGTGGCGGTCTCGTGCGTCGACGCGACCGGTTCGCCGCTGATGCCCTGCGGCCGCTGCCGGCAGCTGCTGTACGAGCACGGCGGCCCGGAATGCCTGGTCGAGGCGCTACCCAGGCCGCTGCGGGTGGCCGAGCTGCTGCCGCACGCGTTCGGCCCGGACGACCTGAACCGGCTGACCGGGCCGGCCGCGGTCCTCGACGTGCCGCCCCAGCTGGCCAAGTGGCGTGGCCGGGGCACCGTGTTCGTTCATCCGGACATCTCCGGGGGCGAGCAGGTCTGGACCGGGTACTGGGAGCGGTCCGGCGGCAGTCCACAGGAGACCGACGCGGACAAGGGCATCCTCGAGGAGGGACCGATCTTCCCGACTCCGGCGGTCGCCGTGACGTGGGCCCGGGTGCGTACCCCGCGGGTCGTCGTGGTGGACGCGGACGGGTCCCTCTCCTGGGCCGGCGAGGGCGAGCCACCGGACGGCATCGGAACGCGCTGGCAACAGGGTTAGTGTGTGGCCGTCGCAAAGGCGCGGCGGGGTGAGGTGGGGATGAGCGAGTTCGCGGCTGTTGACGTGATCGCGACCAAACGGGACGGCCACACGCTGTCGGACGCGCAGATCGACTGGGTGGTGGACGCGTACACCCGCGGCGTCGTCGCGGATGAACAGATGGCGGCCCTGGCCATGGCGATCCTGCTGAACGGCATGACGCCCGCCGAGATCGCCCGGTGGACCGCGGCGATGATCGCCAGCGGTGAACGCCTGGACCTGTCCGGCGTGGCTCGTCCGACGGTCGACAAACACTCCACCGGCGGGGTCGGCGACAAGATCACGCTGCCGCTCACGCCGCTGGTAGCCGCGTGCGGCGCGGCCGTGCCGCAGCTGTCCGGCCGCGGCCTCGGCCACACCGGCGGAACGCTCGACAAGTTGGAGTCCATCCGCGGCTGGCGGGCGGAGCTGTCCAACGCCGAGTTCGAGCAGCAGCTCAGCGACGTCGGCGCGGTCGTCTGCGCGGCCGGGGCGGGTCTGGCGCCGGCCGACCGCAAGCTGTACGCGTTGCGGGACGTGACCGGCACGGTGCCCGCGATCCCACTGATCGCCAGTTCCATCATGAGCAAGAAGATCGCCGAGGGCACCGGCGCGCTGGTGCTGGACGTGAAGGTCGGCTCCGGAGCGTTCATGAAGGATCTGAACGCGGCGCGCGAGCTGGCCGGGACCATGGTGCAGCTCGGCACCGCGCACGGCGTCGAAACGGTCGCGCTGCTCACCGACATGTCGACGCCGCTCGGCCGGACCGTCGGCAACGCCGTCGAGGTCGAGGAGGCGGTCGAGGTCCTGGCCGGTGGTGGGCCGGAGGACGTGGTACGGCTGACGCTGACCCTGGCCCGCGAGATGCTGCGCGCGGCCGGGCTGCCGGACGCCGATCCGGCGAAGGCGCTCGAGTCCGGCGCCGCGATGGACACGTGGCGGGCGATGATCCGGGCGCAGGGCGGCGATCCCGACGCTCCCCTGCCGGGCGCCCGGGAAACCGAGGTCGTCCGGGCCGAACGGGACGGCGTGGTTGCTTCACTGGACGCGTACGGAATCGGCATCGCGGCCTGGCGGCTCGGCGCCGGCCGGGCCCGCAAGGAGGACCCGGTGAGTCCCGGAGCGGGCGTGGTGCTCCGGGTCAGGCCCGGTGACACCGTGACGGCCGGGCAGCCGCTGCTCGAACTCCGTACCGATGACGGGTCGACGATCCCAGCGGCGCGGACCGCTGCCGACGACGCAGTGGTCATCGCGGACGACCCGCCGGAGCCGGCGCCCCTATTGCTCGACCGCATCGCCTGACCGGCGATGAGCAAGCCCGCACCGGATCCCAGCGCGGTCCGCGAGGCCAGCCTCGACGAACTGCGCCGGCTCGGTGTGCCGTTGCCGCCGGCGGGGTTTCCGCTGGTGTGGGAGCCGGGCGACGGCGTCGAGCTGCGTGATACGGGGGAGATCGAAGCGCGAGCGGCGGTACTGCACGTCGTGGTGGCCCGGTGTTTCGGTATGCCGCCCGAGCTCGCGATGAGCTGGCTGCTCGGCTCGCACCTGGTCGATCAGCTGACCCCGCCGGAGTGGCAGTTCGTGATGGGCGCCCGGGGTGATCACCGGTCGTTCGTGCTGCACCACGACGCGGTGTTCGCGCTTGCCTGGCTGCTCGGGCTCAGCCGGCACCTGGACCCGACCGCCCCGCCCGAGGACCGGCTCATGCGGCAGATGCCGAACCTGCCGGAGGGCGAGACGTTCGCCGGCTGGCGGTCCCGGTCACTGGTAGCGCCGCGCGATCCGGTCGAGGCCGCCGTGTTGCTCGACCTGTACTACTGCCTGGACTGGTCGTACCAGCAAGCCGAGCAGTCCGGGCTGCGGTTGCCGGGTGAGATCGGCAGCGACGCGATCGGGCAGCGGCGCTGGGCCCTGGAGTGGGCGGTCGTCTTCTCCGGCCCGTACCACGTCCGGCCCCCGGGCTGGGAAGAGGTCGACCTCTCCGTATAAACCCTCCGCGATCTTGGAGTTGTGGTTGGCACAAAGACCCATGGAACGGGCATAAGGGCAACCACAACTCCAAGATCGACGAGGATTTTATGTGGGGTTGTACGTCGTCAGCGTTACGGCGGCGGTCACGGTCAGGTCCGATGGGGTGACCGTGTCCGGGGAGACATGGCGGGCGCTGGGGGTCATGCCGATCAGCGTGCGGACCTCCTCCGGTCCCAGCCGCATCGAGTGTCGTAACACCCGCGCCGACGTGGCGGTGAAATGGGCGTCCAGGCTGGCGCCGACCCGTTCCGCCTTGCCGGAATCGACCCGGAGCAAGCCGAACGCCTCGACCAGCTCGGCCAGGTGGTCCGCGGCCGGCGTCACCACCAGCAGCGCCCCGTCCGGGTGCAGGATCCGGCGGAACTCCGCACCGTTACGGGGCGAGAAGACGTTCAGCACCAGCCCGGCGCAGCCGTCGGCGAGCGGCAGCCGCGCCCACAGATCGGCCAGCACCGCGCCGGCCCGCGGATGCGCCCGGGCCGCGCGGCGCAGCGCAGGCTTGGCGACGTCCACACCGAGCCCGACGGCCCCGGGCAGCTCGTCCAGCACCCGGGCCAGGTAGTAGCCGGTGCCGGTGCCGGCGTCCACCACCACACCCGGCACTGCGGTCGGCGCCGCCGCGGCCAGCGCGTCGGCAAGGAACCGGTAGTGGCCCGCCGCGAGAAACGAAGCCCGGTCGGCGACCATCGCGGCGCTGTCCCCGGCATGCCGATTCCCACCGGGAAGCAGAGCGGCGTACCCCTGGCGGGCGATGTCGAAGCTGTGCCCCCGCGGGCACCGCAGCGCGGCTCCCACGTGAGCCAGCGGCGACCAGCAGTTCGGGCACCGGAGGTACGGCAGCGCGGCGTCGTTCATCTCGACGCGACCCTACGTGGCCTAATGTCGTTCCATGGTCGCGGTCACCTACGAAGACATCGTCAAGGCTCCCAAGGCGCTGCTGCACGACCACCTCGACGGCGGCCTGCGCCCCGCGACCATTCTCGAGCTCGCCGCCGCGATCAACCATGAGCTGCCCGAGTCCGATCCCGAACGGCTGGCCCGCTGGTTCGTCGCGGCCGCCGACTCCGGATCGCTGGAGCGGTACCTGGCGACGTTCGCGCACACGGTCGCAGTAATGCAGACGCCGGAGGCGCTGCACCGGGTGGCCCGGGAGTGCGCGCTCGACCTGGCCGCCGACGGCGTCGTGTACGCCGAGGTCCGGTACGCCCCGGAGCAGCACCTGGAGCGCGGCCTGACCCTGGACGATGTAGTGGAGGCGGTGCACGCCGGCTTCGAGGACGGGACCGCGGAGGCGGCGGCGCAGGGCACTCCGATCCGGATCGGCACGTTGCTGACCGCCATGCGGCACGCCGCCCGCTCGCAGGAGATCGCCGAGCTGGCGGTGCGGTTCCGGGACAACGGCGTGGTCGGCTTCGACATCGCCGGGGCGGAGGCCGGTTTCCCGCCGACCCGGCATTTGGACGCATTCGAGTACCTGCAGCGGGAGAACTTCCACTTCACCATCCACGCCGGCGAGGGATTCGGGCTGCCGTCGATCTGGCAGGCCATCCAGTGGTGCGGCGCGGACCGCCTGGGCCACGGCGTACGGATCGTGGACGACATCACCGGCGAGGTCCTGGGTCGCCTCGCCGCGTATGTGCGGGACAAGCGGATTCCGCTGGAACTGTGCCCGTCGTCGAACGTGCAGACCGGGGCGGCGCCGTCGATCGCGGAGCACCCCATCGGCCTGCTGCACGACCTGCGGTTCCGGGTCACCGTCAACACCGACAACCGCCTGATGAGCGGCACCTCGATGTCTCGGGAGATGGCGCTGTTGGCGGAGGCGTTCGGCTGGGGCTGGAGCGACCTGCAATGGCTCACCGTCAATGCGATGAAGTCGGCGTTCATCCCGTTCGACGAGCGCTTGGAGATCATCACCGAGATCATCAAGCCGGCGTACGCCAAGCTGGTCGGGTGACCTCCGGTGGCGTACGTGTCTACATAGAATGCACAATCTGGCATCTTGTCTTGCCGCTAGGCGGTGTGCGAGCAATCGTCGGCTGCGGCCCGAGCTACCGGGAAGCGGGTAGATCGTGCCGAAGTGCCCGTGGCCTCTCGTACAAGGCCGTGGGAGACGCGTGACCATGCGAGACGCAGGCGTAAACGGACGGTAGTGACGTTCCGGCAATGTGCGACACGCCGGGAGCAACATCGCGTCACACAAATGGTCCGTGTCCGCCTGCTCTTTCTCTTTGACACTCGTCGTGATGGAATCTCGGGGGCCCGACCCGGCGAATGGGCCGTGCGCGGTGCCCGGTCGAACGACGGCCGGGCGCGAATCAGGAGGACGGTGACGTGAGCAAGCGCCCGAAGACGGGGAATGCGGCCGTGTCGCGCCTCCGTCGGCCGGCAGGCCGCCTGCGGGACCTGCCGATCTGGTCGAAGCTCGGCCTCATCATGCTCGTGCCCACCCTCGCGACGATCATCGTCGGCGTGAGTGGCCTGGTCGACCACATCAACGAAGCCAACAACGCCGAGCGCGCCCGTACGCTTGCAGCGCTGTCCCAGGCCGCCGGTGGTCTCGTCGACCGGCTGCAGAACGAACGCTCCTACGCGGTCCTGGTCAAGACGACGCCGGGCAACGCTCCGGAACACAAGCGGGCGCAGGACATCTACAAGGCCGAGTGGGCCAACGTGGACACCGCGAAGAACCCGTACGCGCAACAGCGCGCGGCGCTGGACAGCCTGCCGGCCAAGGTCGACACGCTGCTGACCCGGCTGGACCGGAACCTCGAGGACCTGCCCGCCACCCGGACCCAGTCCTACAACGCCCAGCTCTCCGCCGACGAGGTCGAAGACGGGTACGGCGCCATCATCGACGATCTCCTGAACGTGCGGGACGCGTCGGCGCAGCTGGCCGCCGACACCACGCTCAGTGATCGTATGCGGGCGGCCGCCGCGGTGGCCCGGGCCAAGGACTACATCGCCCAGCAGCGGGACGTCGGCTACGAGATCGTCAGCCAGGGCGACTTCAACGCCGCACTGCGCCGCAAGTTCCTGCTGACCGTCACCGGCTACGAGATCGCGCAGTCCACGCTGCAGTCCGTCGGCACCGATGAGGAGCAGCAGCTCTTCACGCGGGTGGTGGCCGGACCGCAGAAGCGCGCGGCCACCAACTACACCGAGCCGCTGCAGAGCCTGCAGGGGGCCAACACCACGTCGATCCCGTTCAACCGGGATCAGTGGCAGACCGCGATGGTCGGCTACAACGGGCTGTTCCGCAACGTGGAGACGCAGCTCGACGCCCGGATCGTCAAAGAGGCGACCGCCCTGCGCGACGAAGTGAACCGCAAGGTCTTCATCGAGACCAGCGTGCTGCTCGGCCTGCTGCTGCTGGCAATCCTGTTCGCCTGGCTGGTCGCCCGGTCGATGGCCCGGTCCCTGCGCGAGCTCCGGCAGGGTGCGCTGTCGGTGGCGCAGTTCGGCCTGCCGCACGCGGTGAACCGGCTGCGGGATCCCACGCTGCACCAGTCGCTGACCCCGGCGCAGGTCGCCGATCAGGTCGCCGAGCCGCTGCCGGTGCGCAGCCGGGACGAGTTCGGGCAGGTCACCGAGGCGTTCAACGCGGTCCACCTGGAGGCCGTACGGACCGCGGCCGAGCAGGCCGCGCTGCGTTCCTCGGTCGCCACGATGTTCGTCAACCTGGCCCGCCGCTCGCAGATCCTGGTGGACCGGCTCATCGGTCACCTGGACCGGCTGGAACGCGGCGAGGAGGACCCGGACCGGCTGGCGGAGCTGTTCCAGCTCGACCACCTCGCCACCCGGATGCGCCGCAACGACGAGAACCTGCTGGTCCTGGCCGGTGCCGACTCCACCCGGGTGCAGCGCGAACCGGCGGCGCTCATCGACGTGCTGCGCGCCGCGCAGTCCGAGGTGGAGCACTACACGCGCATCGAGTTCGGGATGATCGACCGGGACATCGAGGTGGCGGCGCACGCCGTCAACGACATGGTGCACCTGGTCGCCGAGCTGTTCGACAACGCCACCGCGTTCTCGCCGCCCAACTCGACGGTTCTGGTCGAGGCACGCCACGTGGGCGACGGCGCCATCCTGTCGGTCGAGGACCGCGGTATCGGGATCAGCCGCGAACAGCTGCGCGATCTCAACGAACGCCTCGCGAATCCGCCGATGGTCGACGTTGCGGTGTCCCGGATGATGGGTCTCGTGGTGGTCGCCCGGTTGGCCGCCCGGCACGGCGTCAAGGTGGAGCTGCGTCCGGCGGACACCGAGCGCGGCACCGTGGCCGATGTCGGCCTGCCGGCCACCGTGCTGGTGTCCACGTCCATCGCCGGCCGGCTCCCGGCCGGTGCCACCGCGTTCGGCGGTGCCGAGCCGGCCGCCCGGCCGCAGTTCGCCGAACCGTTGGCGCTGGAGAGTGGCCGCGGCGGGTACGGCGGTGGGCGGCCGTTCGACCCGAACCCGCCGATGCCCACCGGCGGCATGCTCGGCACCCAGACCGGCCGTTCCGTTCCCGCCTGGTCCGACCTCACCGGCGCCCCGGCCAGCGGCGCGCCGTACGGCGGCACGAACGGCGGGACGAACGGCTACTACGGGCCTCCGCAGGGCCCGCCGCCGGTGAGCGAGCGCGACACACTTCCCCGGCGTACCGGCGGTGACGGCTTCCGCCCGGACGGCGACGGTGGCGGCTTCGGCGCGACCATTCCGCGCCAGCTCCCGGCGAACCCGGAGAGCCAGGGCCGGCCGTCGTTCGTGCCGCCGGTGTCGGCTCCGCCGCTACCGCCGTACTCCGGGCCGCCCATGCCGTCCACGCCGCTGTACGGCGGCAGCCCTCCGGTGCCGTCCGCGCCCCCGGCATCCGGGCCACCGGCATCCGGGCCGACCGCGTTCGCCCCGCCGATGTCTGGGCCGCCCATGTCCGGGCCGCCCATGTCCGGGCCGCCCATGTCCGGGCCGCCGATGTCTGGGCCGCCCGCCGCTCCGCCGCCGCTCTCCGGGTTGCGGGTACCGCAGCCGGGGCCCGGTCCACAGGCGCCGCCAGCCGGCCCGGTGCCGCCGGCTGGGTCCGCACCAGCGGGGGCGTCCGCGCCGCCCACCTGGCCACCGGTCGCCGACCGGGATGCGGGCCCGCCCGCCGTGCCGGAGAGCCTGGCCGCCGCGCTCGACATGACCGCCGAGCTGCCGCGGTACCGGCCCGACCGTTCGGCCGACGACGGCGCGAACGGCGTACGTCCACAATCGCCGGCCGCCGCACCGAGCGAGCAGGCGCCGGAGACGGGACCGGTAGCGGACGAGCCGCAGAGCCCGGCCCAGCGGTCCGCCGCCGCGGCGGCGGCCGCGCATGAGGCCGCCGCCGCGCAGGCAGCCGAAGCCCAGGCCACCGCGGCCGCTCAGATCGCCGCGGCGCAGGCCGCGGCCCGGCAGCGTGGCATCGAGGGCCAGTACGGCGACGAGACGATGGAGCTGCCGATCTTCCGGGAGCTCGAGTCGGCGTGGTTCACCACAGCGCGGCCGCACAGCGACGCCGCTCGACCGGCCGATCAGGAGTCCGTCGCCACCACGCAACGGATCTCCACTGGCGTTCCGCAGCAGGCCAGCTCGCCGGAGTCGATGGACGGCGACCAGATCCGCGAGCGGGACACCGCGACGGTCGGTGCCGCGGCCAACCCGTGGCAGACCGTGGCCGACGAGGGCTGGCAGGCGGCCCGGGCCGCGGCCGACCGGCCCGTCGACAGCACCACGACGGCCGGGCTGCCGAAGCGTACGCCGATGGCCCAACTCGTCCCCGGCGGAGTCGACCGGGGTGAAAACTCCGTTTCCCGCCGTACCCCGGAGACGGTGCGCGGCCTGCTGTCCGCGTACCACCGTGGGGTGCAGCGGGGTCGCCAATCGACCAACCCGGAGGAGACTCCGGGCGGGCAGCAGGCTTCCCAGGCTGGCAAGGAGCATGACGCATGACATCTACGCAGGATCTCGGTTGGCTGCTGGCCAACTTCGCCGACCGCGTTCCGGGGGTGGCGCACGCGATCGCGGTCTCCGCGGACGGTCTGCTTCTCGCGGCCTCGCGGGACCTTCCCCGGGACCGCGCCGACCAGCTGGCGGCCATCGCCTCCGGTCTCGTAAGCCTCACCCAGGGCGCCGCGCGGTGCTTTGAAGGCGGCGCCGTGCTCCAGACGGTCGTCGAGATGGACAACGGATTCCTGTTCCTCATGTCGATCTCCGACGGATCCTCCTTCGCGGTCCTCGCAGCCCGTAGTTGTGATGTGGGCCAAGTGGGGTACGAGATGGCATTGCTGGTCGACCGGGTGGGTGAGGCCCTGACTCCCGCGCCGCGGTCCGCGGCCGGCGTGCTCGGCTGAGTGGGCGCGCCGGCGTCGCCCGGCGACTGTCCAAACCTGTGAGAAAAAGAGACACTTCTAGGGCCGAGGGATGGGGTGAGCGGTGACGATGCCCGAACGCGATGAGCCGACCGGCGCGCTGGTCAGACCGTACGCCGTGACCCGAGGCCGGACCCGGCCGAAGCTGGAGATAGCGCTCGAAGCGCTGGTCGAGACAACCGTTCGGGGCCGGACCGCCAACATCGGCCGGTTCGGGCAGGGTAGCGAGCATCAGTACATCGCGGCGATGTGTGATGGCGGGCGGGTCCAATCGCTTGCTGAGATCGCCGCACGCATGCAACTACCGCTCGGGGTGGCCCGGGTCCTGGTGGCCGACATGGCCTCCGACGGGCTGGTGGCGGTCTACGAGCCGACGCCCCTGGACGACGAGACCGATGCGGTAGGCACGGAACTGCTGGAGAGGGTGCTGAGTGGACTTCGCAGGCTCTGACATGGCGCGTCGCCCCGCTGCGGGACGCGTGACGTCGGCGAAGATAGTCATCGCTGGAGGGTTCGGCGTCGGTAAGACCACGCTCGTGGGGTCGGTGTCGGAGATCACCCCGCTGACCACCGAGGCGATCATGACCTCCGCCGGTGTCGGTGTCGACGACAACCGCCAGGTGCCGGGCAAGACGACGACCACGGTGGCGATGGACTTCGGCCGGATCAGCATCGACCGTGACCTGATCCTGTACCTGTTCGGCACGCCCGGCCAGACCCGCTTCTGGTTCATGTGGGACGAGCTCGTGCGCGGCGCGATCGGTGCCGTCGTGATGGTGGACACCCGCCGGCTCGCGGACTGCTTCGCTGCAATCGACTTCTTCGAGCACCGCCGGCTGCCGTACCTGGTGGCGATCAACTGCTTCGACGGCATGCAGTACCACAACGCCTCGGACGTCCGCGACGCGCTGGCCATCGGGACCGACGTGCCGGTGGTGAGCTGCGACGCCCGCAACCGCGAATCCACCAAGAACGTGCTCATATCGCTCGTCGAGTACGTCCTGACGATGCGCCGCGCCCGCGCGGTAGCCCCCGCCTAGCCGCTCAAGATCCCTCAAGATCCCCGCGATCTTGGAGTTGTGGTTGCCCTTACGCGGCTTTGCGCCCCATTCGTGCCAACCACAACTCCAAGATCGAGAAGAAGGGGTGGATGGCCCACCACCTTGAGATCGAGGAGAAGGGTGGCGTGGCCACCACACCTTGAGATCGAGGAGACGGGGTGGGTGGCCATCACTTCAAGATCGCGGGCGATCGACCAGGTGCGATCGCGGGGTGATCAGCTGCGGTAGCCGGTGTTGCGGTACTCGTCCGCCGGGGTGTCGCGGCTGAAGTCCCAGCCACCGGCCGACTCGCGGCCCGGCCGGCCGCCGATGGCGTACCCGCCGATCTCCTGCCCTCGGCGCCAGCCACGGAAGTAGCCGGTGGTGTGCGCGGCGATGCTCGCCGCGTCCCGAACGATGCGGAGCGGTCGCTCGTCGCGCAACGGCGAGCCCGGCACCAGGTTCGCCTGGGGCACGCGCTTCGGCAGGCCGGCCGGCGTCTCGGTCGCGAACGTGGGGTTCGACGCCCGTTCGGCCGCGCGCCAGCCGGTGTCGTTCGGATTCGTCCAGTCCAGGTCGGCCGACTCGTCGTCCTGGCCGGTGAACCACGCGGACCGGGCGGCCGCGAAGATCAGCAGATCGCCGTCGCCCTCGTCGGGGACCGGGGGAGCGGTGCTGCGGTCCAGCGCGGTGAGCGTGGTGCGACGCGTCGCCCGGCCGCCTCGGCCGCCGGCGTCGTCGGTGTCGACGAGGCGGAGCGGCGGCGGCTCGGCCGGCAGTCCGCCGCCCGAGTCGGTGCCGTCGACCTGCTCGACCAGGCGCAGCGTGGGCTCCTTGGGCATGTCCTGCCACGGCGGCCGGACCCGGCCCTGTGCCGGCGGGACGCTCGCGGGCGCGCTGACCCGGCCCTGCGCCGGCGGGGCGCTGATGGGCGCGGTGACCCGGCCGGCCGGGGGCGGCGGACCGCTCACCGCCGCGGGCGGCCGGACCAGGTCGTCGTTGCCGCTCGAGTTCAGCAGCGGCCAGTTGGCCCGCGCGCCGGGCTCGGCGGCGTCCGGCGTCGGACGCTGTGCCGGCATCGGCAGCGAGTAGTCGGTGGCGCCGTTTGCCGCCGGTTGGGCCCGTCCGGTGGCGCGCTGACGACTGCCCAGCGTCGCGTTGGACAGCGGGGTACGCGACCCCGGCACGATCGGGGTCATCCCGGGCGGTGGCGGCGGCACCGACACCGGGCGGTTGGCGGGCCCGGTAGGCAGACCCGCGGCCGCGGCCGGAGCGGCCGGCGGCGGAGTGACCGGACGGGGTGCCAGCGGCGGCGGCATGACCGGCTCCGGCGCGACCGGCGGCCGGGTCAACGGGCGCGGTGTCACGGGCGCGCTGCCGGTGGCGGCCGGCTCGGGGCGGCTGCGCCGGCCGATCCGGGTACCGGTGTCGCCGGGGTGTACCGGCGGAACCGTGGCGACACCCTGCGCGGTGGGCTCGGGTGCCCGCCGGGAACCGGCGGCCCGGCGGCCGGTGCCGCTGCTGGGCGGTGCGCTGGTCCGTGCGGCCAGCGTGCCGAGAAGCGCCTCGCACGACGAGTCGCAGGACCGGACCGCCACGATGGCGTGCCGTACCGTCTCGGCGGCCGCGGGCGCCAGCGACTTGTTGACGCCGCCGCGGCGGGGCGACTCGCTGATCGCCACGGTGAGCGCCGTCACGGCTGCGATGACCTGGTCCTCGGTGCCGGCACCGGCGCGGGTCAGCTCGGTGGCCACGTCCTCGGCGATCTGTTGCGGGTCGGCGCCCCGCGCGGTGAGCCGGCCGGGCTCGGGCAGCGCGTCCAGCACGGCCAGTGCCAGCGGATGCGCCGGATCCGGGTACGCCCGTAGCGCGGCGGGATACAACTCCCGCAGCACCTCGCGCAGGGCGGCCCCGGCGGCCTGCCGCCCGATCAGCATTGCCACGTGGGCGGCGAGCACGGGCTTGTAGCTGGTCAGCTCGCGGGACACCGGCAGGGCCACGGCGGCGATGGCACCGGCCTGCAGGGCCCGCGCCAGGCCCACGGCACGGCGGGCCGCGGCCGGCGCGTTGATCTCCTCGGCGGACTCGTCGTCGCAGAACCGCTCGGCGTAATCGTCGGCGGTGTCGTCATCGACCACCACCAGCGGACGGCCGGCGGCGGTGAGCAACGAGGTGACGGTGTGGTCGTCGCTGTCGGCGGCGACCGCCGCGTCGGCGAACCCGCTCGTCTGCTCCACGAGCAGCGCCGCCAGCTGGGCGTATCCGGCCGGGTCGTCGCAGACTCCGGACAGGCCGAGCAGGCGCCCCGCGTCGTCCACCACAGCAACGGTCAGCGGCGAGGCGGCCGAAGCCGTTCGCACCGAATCATCCGCCGACGCCAGACCGCAGTACACGCGCACGAGCGCCACGGCACCGCCCTCCTCCCCGGGACATGCTGTCGTGTGCCAAGGACTGATGGTCCCTGGTGACGGTCAGTCGCGCCAGTCCACAGCGGCAGAGATCTTGCCGATAATCGAGCGCCAGCCGAGGCTCGCCTGTTGTGCGCCGATTTTACGAAGCCGTCTACGTCCGAAGAATCCCCCCATACCGCCGCTCTCCGCGGTGCGCAACGACTCGTCCAGGTCGTCCAGCGGCGACCCGGGGGACAGCGCGAGGATCACCGGTTTCAGCCGCAGCGCGTACCCGAGGTCGCGGGCAACCTCACCGGCGGCGATGAGTAACGGCAGGTCCCACGTGTCGTGACCGCCGCGCAGGTTCTCCACCACGAGATCCAGCTCGTACCGGTCGTCCGGCTGCGGGTCGATGTCGGTGGCCTGCACCTGCTCGGCCGCGGTCGGCCAGGTGTCCAGCTGTGCCATATCGTGCGGCGCACCCGAACGGATGAAGGAAACAAGCGACTCCGGGCTCTTGAACGCGAGCAGCTTGCCCCGGTGGCTGAGGAAGATCGGCACCTCCTCGTCGGGTGTCTCGTCCGCCTCGGCAAACTCCTCCGGCGCCGGCTCGTCCGTTTCGTCCGTGCCGGTGGAAGCGCCGGTGGAAGCGTCGGTCGAAGCGTCGCTGGCGGACGAGGACTCCGCTAGCGCCGCAAGCTCGTCGTCGAGGTCCTCAGCAGCGCGTCGCTCCGCCGCGGCCCGTTCCCGCGCCTCGAACGGATCGTCCTCGTCGGCCTCGATCTCGGTGGGGGTCAGCTCCGACGCGAGCCGGTACGCGCGGAGCGTCAGCGCCACCCCGCCCGGCATGGCGATCTCCACCGGCGCGATGCGTACCTCATCCCACAGCGCCCGCCCGGAAAGCCCGGCACCGGCCACGGTGACCTCCAGTGTGCTCGTGAATGCGCACCACACCCTAGTCGGCGGTGCCGGGCTCAGAATCCCTTGGGGTGCCAGACCGTCTTGGTTTCCAGCAGCGCGGTCATCGGCCGCAGGCCCGGATCGGCGGTGACGTCCCGCTGCGGACGGACCACCCGCTTCAGGTTCCCGGCCGCCGATCGTTCCAGGTCGGCGGCGAGTCCGGCGTCGTCAACACCGGTCAGGTCGAGCGCGTTGACGTCGTCGTGCGACGCCAGCCACGGCGCCGTCTCGGCGATCCGGCCGGTGAGGATGTTCACCACGCCACCGGGGACGTCGGAGGTCGCGAGCACCTCGGCGAGCGTCACCGCGACCTGCGGCGCCGCGGTCAGGACGACGACCGTGTTCCCGCTGACGACGGCCGGCGCGACGACGCTGACCAACCCGAGGAACGACGACGGCGCGACCACGCCGACGACGCCGGTCGGCTCCGGCGCCGAGAGGTTGAAGAACGGCCCGGCCACCGGGTTGGCCCCGCCGTACACCTGGGCCAGCTTGTCGGACCACCCGGCGTACCAGACCCAGCGGTCGATCGCGGCGTCGACCTCGGATTCCGGAACGCCGAGCGCGACGAACTCGGCACGCCGCGCCTCGATCATCTCCGCGACGCGGTAGAGGACCTGACCCCGGTTGTACGCCGTGGCGCCGGCCCATCCGGGCTGCGCTTTCCGGGCCGCGCCGACCGCGTCCCGGACGTCCTTGCGCGAGGCGAGGACCGCGTTGTCGCCGTCCACCAGATACGTCCGTCCTGACTCGCTGCGCGGGAACGCGCCGCCGATGTAGAGCTTGTACGTTTTCCGTACAGTCAGCCGCTGAGACTTAGGCAAGGTACGCCTCCAGGCCGTGGCGGCCGCCCTCGCGGCCGTACCCCGATTCCTTGTAGCCGCCGAACGGCGACGCCGGGTCGAACTTGTTGAACGTGTTGGCCCACACCACGCCCGCACGCAGCTTGTCCGCCACGGCAAGGATGCGGGAGCCCTTCTCGGTCCAGACGCCGGCGGACAGCCCGTACGGCGTGTTGTTGGCCTTCTCCACCGCCTCGTCCGGCGTACGGAACGTGAGGATGGACAGCACCGGCCCGAAGATCTCCTCCCGGGCGATCCGGTGTGCCTGGGTGACGCCGGTGAAGATGGTCGGCGCGAACCAGTAGCCCCGGTCCGGCAGCGCGCAGGCCGGCGACCACCGTTCGGCCCCTTCGGAGGCGCCGATGTCCGACAGCGTACGGATGCGGTCCAGCTGGGCCGCGGAGTTGATCGCGCCGATGTCGGTGTTCTTGTCCAGAGGATCGCCGACCCGCAACGTGGCCATCCGGCGTTTGAGCGACGCCAGCAGCTCGTCGTAGATCGACTCCTGGACCAGCAGCCGGGACCCGGCGCAGCAGACGTGACCCTGGTTGAAGAAGATGCCGTTGACGATGCCCTCGACCGCCTGGTCGATCGGCGCGTCGTCGAACACGATGTTTGCCGCCTTGCCGCCCAGCTCCAGCGTCACCCGCTTGCGGGTGCCGGCGACCGACTGCGCGATCTGCCGGCCGACCTCGGTGGAGCCGGTGAACGCGACCTTGTCCACGTCCGGATGCTCGACCAGGTAGCGCCCGGTGTCCCCGGCGCCGGTGACGATGTTGACCACGCCCGGCGGCAGCTGCGCCTGGCGGCAGATGTCCGCGAAGAACAGCGCGGACAGCGGCGTGGTCTCGGCCGGCTTCAGCACTACTGTGTTGCCGCACGCAAGCGCGGGCGCGATCTTCCACGACAGCATGAGCAGCGGGAAGTTCCACGGGATCACCTGCGCGGCCACGCCGAGCGGCCGCGGGTCCGGTCCGAAGCCGGCGTACGGCAGCTTGTCGGCCCATCCGGCATAGTAGAAGAAATGCGCGGCGACCAGCGGCACGTCGACGTCCCGGGACTCCCGGATCGGCTTGCCGTTGTCGAGCGATTCGAGGACCGCCAGCTCCCGGGAGCGTTCGGCGATGATGCGGGCGATCCGGAACAGGTATTTGGCGCGCTCCGCGCCCGGCAGCGCCGACCAGGTTGTGAACGCGCGGCGAGCGGCCGCGACCGCCCGATCGACGTCCTCCGGGCCGGCCATCGCCACCTCGGCGAGGACCTCTTCGGAGGCCGGGTTGACCGTCTTGAAGACGTCACCGCCGGGAGTGAACTCGCCGTCGATGAACAGTCCGTACGACGGAGCGATCTCGACGATCGAACGGGACTCGGGTGCGGGTGCGTACTCGAACATTCTCAATCCAGCGTGAAGTAGTCGGGGCCGGAGTAGTGCCCGGTGGTGAGCTTGGTCCGCTGCATCAGCAGGTCGTTGAGCAGCGATGACGCACCGAACCGGAACCAGTCCGGATCGAGCCAGTCGTCGCCGACCGTCTCGTTGATCAGCACGAGGTACCGAAGCGCGTCCTTGGTCGTACGGATGCCGCCGGCCGGCTTGACGCCCACCTGGCGGCCGGTCCGGTCGCGAAAATCGCGCACGGCCTCCAGCATGATCAGCGTGACCGGCAGCGTGGCCGCCACGCCGATCTTGCCCGTCGAGGTCTTGATGAAGTCCGCGCCGGCCAGCATCGCCAGCCAGGAGGCGCGCCGGACGTTGTCGTACGTTCCGAGCTCGCCGGTCTCCAGAATGACCTTGAGATGGGCGTCGCCGGACGCCTCCTTGACTGCAACGATCTCAGCGAACACCTCGTCGTAGCGCCCGGACAGGAACGCACCGCGGTTGATCACCATGTCGATCTCGTCGGCGCCCGCGGCGACCGCGTCACGGGTGTCGGCCAGCTTGACCGGCAGCGGCGCCTGGCCGGACGGGAACGCGGTCGCCACGCTCGCGATGTGTACGCCGGACCCTTTCAGCACCTCGGCGGCGACCGGGACCATCGACGGGTACACGCACACGGCGGCCACCGGCGGGCAGGTCGAGTCGGCCGGGTCGGGACGCAGCGCCTTGGCGGACAGCGCCCGCACCTTGCCGGGCGTGTCGGAGCCCTCCAGCGTGGTGAGGTCGACCATCCGGATGGCGAGTTCGATCCCCGCGGCCTTGGCGGTCGTCTTGATCGAACGGGTGCCGAGCGTCGCCGCTCGTGCCTCGACGCCGACCTTGTCCACCCCTGGCAAACCGGTCAATACGGAACGCAGATCGGCGGGTGGCAGCAGCGTCGCAGTCATGAGAGAGATTCTACGGACAGACCCTCCCCATCCCCGCGATCTTGGAGTTGTGGTTGCCCTTATGCGGCTTCGCGCCCGGTTTGCTCCAACCACAACTCCAAGATCGCGGAGGAGGATGGGCACGATCGCGCTGGAGGACGGGCAAGGTCGGGGGGAGGACGGGCAAGGTCGCGAAAGACGGGCAAGGTCGCGGGGGGAGGCGGGCAAGATCGCGCGGGAGGATCAGTCGTCGGTAGATTGACGCCGTGGACGTACTCGTGGTTGACCATCCGCTCGCCCAGTCCCGGCTCACCGCGATGCGCGACGCGGAGACCGACAGCGGCGCCTTCCGCGCCGCACTGCACGAGCTGACCACCATGCTCGTGTACGAGGCGGCGCGATCGTTCCCGGTCGAGCGGTTCCCGGTCACCACGCCTGTCGCGCCCACCGAGGGCGCCCGGCTGGCCAACGCCCCACTGATCGTTCCGGTGCTGCGCGCCGGTCTCGGCATGGCCGACGCCGCGCTGGCCCTGCTGCCCGAGTCGTCGATGGGGTTCGTCGGCCTCGCGCGTGACGAGATCACGTTCCAGCCTCGCGCGTACATGGAATCGCTGCCCGGCGATCTGTCCGGCCTGCCGGTGCTCGTGCTCGACCCGATGCTGGCCACCGGTGGGTCCCTGCTGCACTGCTGCCGGCTGCTGGTGGACCGCGGCTGCGCGGACATCACCGTGTGCTGCGTGCTGGCCGCGCCCGAGGGGATCGAACGGCTGGCCGGATCCGGCCTGCCGCTGCGGCTGGTGACCGCGGCCGTCGACACCGGACTGAACGACAAGGCGTTCATCGTGCCCGGCCTCGGTGACGCCGGTGACCGCCAGTTCGGTGGGATGCCGCGGTTCTGATCGGCGCGACACCTCCGGGTTATTCCGGTCGTTTGGGTACACGCGGGTACCCGGCGCCTCGGTACCGTACCGTTGCCGCCTTGTCCCACGTCCCCGCGATCTTGGAGTTGTGGTTGCCCTTATGCGGGTTTCGTCCGCGTCTGTGCCAACCACAACTCCAAGATCGCGGGGAACGAAGAGCCCAGGAGGACCGCCCATGCCCATACCCCCAGCTCGCCCGGTCATCGGCGCGGCGGAGATCGACGCCGCCGTCCGGGTGCTGCGCAGCGGCTTGGTGGTGCAGGGGCCGGAAGTGGCCGCGTTCGAGCGCGAGTTCGGTGAGCTCGTCGCCGGGCGGCACTGCGTGGCGGTGAACTCCGGCACGTCGGCGCTGCAGCTGGCGCTGCTGGCACTGGGCTTCGGCCCGGGCGACGAGGTGATCGTGCCGTCGTTCTCGTTCGCCGCCACCGCGAATGCGGTCCGCCTGGTGGGCGCCACGCCGGTCTTCGCGGACATCGAGGCCGGCACGTTCAACCTGAACCCGGACGCGGTCGCGGCCGCGGTCACCGCGCGCACCGTCGCGATCATGCCGGTGCACCTGTACGGGCTGCCGGCCCCGATGGAGCGGCTGTTGCCGATCGCGCGGCGGCACGGACTCGCCGTGATCGAGGACGCCGCCCAGGCGCACGCCGCCGCGATCGACGGGCAGCCGGTCGGCGCGTTCGGCGACGCCGGGTGCTTCAGCTTCTACCCGCCCAAGAACATGCATTCGCTCGAGGGCGGCATGATCACCACCGCGGACGCCGGCCTGGCCCGGACGCTGCGGCTGCTGCGCAACCAGGGCATGGAGCAGCGGTACGCGAACGAGATCGTGGGCGCCAACATGCGGCTCACCGACGTGGCGGCGGCGGTGGGCCGGGTGCAGCTGACCCAGCTTCCGGAGTGGACGGAGAAGCGCCGGGCGAACGCCGCGTACCTTTCCGCCAACCTGTCCGGAGTGGAGACTCCGACGGTGCCGCCGGGCTGCGAGCACGTATACCACCAGTACACGATCCGGGTGACCGGTGATCGGGACGCGTTCCAGGCCGGTCTCGCCGAGCGGGGCGTGGGCAGCGCGGTGTACTACCCGACGCCGATCCACCGGCTCCGGCCGTACCTGACTTCCGACGGCCGGGTCGGTGACTGGAAGCTGCCGGAGACCGACCGCGCCGCCGGCGAGGTCCTCTCGTTGCCGGTCTTCCCGTCGCTGACCGCTGCGGAGCTCGATCAGATCGTCGAGGCCGTCAACACCGTGGCGGCGAGGCTGGCCATGACCGAGCGCACCGAGCGAAACGAGGGCCACGAGGGCAAGCCGAAGGCAGCTCAGTGAGCGCCCTGCGCGCCGGGCTGATCGGACTCGGTGCCATGGGCCGTAACCACGCCCGCGTGCTGGCCGGACTCGACGGGGTGGATCTGGTCGGCGCGCTGGACCCGGCGCCGGGCGCGGTCGCACCATACGGCGTACCGGTCGTGCACGACCTCGAGGATCTGCTCGCGTTGCGACCCGACTACGCGGTGATCGCGTGCCCGACGGCCCTGCACGAGAGGATCGGCCTGCGCCTGGCCGACGGCGGGGTGCACGCGTTGATCGAGAAGCCGCTGGCGCCGTCGGTCGAGGCGGCGCGCCGGCTGGTGGCGGCGTTCGAGAGCCGGGGCCTGATCGGTGCGGTCGGCCACATCGAGCGGTACAACCCGGCGCTGCAAAGCCTGCGCAAGCGACTCGAGAACGGTGAGCTCGGCGACATGTACCAGGTCGTCACCCGGCGACAGGGGCCGTTCCCGGGCCGGATCGCCGACGTGGGCGTGGTGATGGATCTGGCTACCCACGACATCGACCTGACCGCCTGGGTCACCGGCCGTCAGTACATCCACGTGGCGGCGCACACCGTGTCCCGCAGCGGCCGCCCACACGAGGACATGGTCTCCGCCGTGGCCGGGCTGGGCGGCGGTCTGATGGCGAACCACGTCGTCAACTGGCTCAGCCCCCTGAAGGAACGGTCCACTGTGATCACGGGCGCGAGGGGTTGCTTCGTGGCGGACACGCTGACCGCCGACCTGACGTTCTACGCCAACGGCGCCATCGGTACGGAGTGGGAGGCGCTGCGCGCGTTCCGCGGTGTGGCCGAAGGTGACATGATCCGGTACGCGATACCGAAGCGGGAGCCGCTGCTGGTCGAGCACGAGCGTTTCCGCGACGCCGTGCAGGGCAACGGCGCGGACATCGTCACGTTGCGCGAAGGAATGTGCACTGTGGAGGTGGCCGCGGCTGCGTTGCAGTCCGCCAAGGAAGGCATCACCGTCACCATTCCCGCGCCCCGAGCGTGATGACGCGGGACGTCGCGGTCGTCACACCGTGGTATCCGAGCGCCCAGATGCCGTTCCGCGGTGCGTTCGTGCGGGCGATGGTCGAGGCCACGGCGCCGGGCACGGTCTACCACACGGAGGTGTGGGCCGGCCGGCTGTCGTCCGATTTGGACGCCGAGGTCGGCCGCGCCTACCGGGCGCTGCTGCCCTCCGCGACACTGTCCAGCCGTACGGTCGGCGGCGCCGAGCTGGTATCGATCCCGGTGCCGATGCCGCGTGGCCGCCCCTTCGCCGAGCAGGCGCACCGTTCCGCTCTTGCTTTGCAGTGGGCGCTGGGCGGCGCGCCGATTCCCGCGCCGGTGGTGCACGCGCACGTAGGCCTGCTGGGTGGCTTGCCGGCGCTGCGGCGCAAGCGATCCGACGCCCGGCTGTTCGTGACCGAACACGCCACGTTCCTCGATCGGATGCTGGCCGAGCCGGACGGCCATGCCGGATACGTCGAGGTGCTGGCCGGCTGTGAGGCGTTCTTCGTGGTGGGTGACCCGATCCGCGAGCAACTGGCCGACGCGTTCCCGGCGTACGCCCACAAGCTGCGCCTGATCCCGAACCCGATCGACTTCGACGCGCCACGGCCCGCGCCGGTCACGGCGTTGTGCCGGTGGCTGTTCGTCGGTGGTCTGATCGAACGTAAGGGCGTGCGGTGGCTGCTCGAGGCGTTCGCGATCTGCCGCCGGGACGATCCGGCACTCACGCTGACGCTGGTCGGCGAGGGTGAGCTGCGTCCGGAGCTGGAGCAGCGCGCCGCCGAGCTGGGTGTCGCCGAGTTTGTGCGATTCGTCGGCGCGGTACCGCCGGCCCGGGCGCTGCGGCTCATGCACGAGCACGACGTGCTGGTGCACCCCAGCCGGTACGAGACGTTCGGCGTCGTGGTGATGGAGGCGGTGGCGGCCGGCCTGCCGGTGATCGTGACCCGGTGCGGCGGCCCCGAGCAGACGCTCGCCGGGTTCGAATCCCAGGCCGGCGAGCTGATCGACGTCGAGGACGGTCCGGATGCGATCGTTGCAGGCTTCCGACGGCTGCGCGATCGGTTCCCCGGTGGGATCGACGTCGAGGCGGTCCGGCGCGCGCTCGCCGAGCGGTTCGGCTATCAGGCGGTCACCCGGATGCACCACGAGGCGTGGTTCGAGGAGGGGCATGCGCGTCCTGTTTCTGGCGCTCGGCGGTAACCGCCGGCCGGCCGTGACCGCGGAGAGCCGTGCCGTCGCCAGCGCGGGCGGACGGCCGACCGTGCTGGTGGCCGGCCTGGGCCGCTGGGCCGGCGAGACGTTCGCGGCGGATGTCGACGTCGTGCCGCTGAGCCGGTATCGGCGCCACTGGCCGCTCGCTATCGAACACCTGGTGCTGTACCGCGTTCCCCGTGTCCTGCTGCGCCGGCCCGGGACCGTATCCCTCTACAATCGACTATTCGCCAACCGGGTACGCCGATGGCTCGTCCGGCCGGTGTACGGCTGGTTGTGGCCGGACGGAATCCACCGACAGCTCGACACGTTCCTGGCCGGATGCGGACCGTTCGACGCGGTCGTCGTGTCCGATGCGCGGTCGTTCCCGGCCGCGCGGCGAGCGGTCGACTCCCTGACCGCCGTGACCGGGCGGACGCCGCGCGTGGCGTTCCGGGTTGAGCTATGAGGTTGCTCTACCTCGCCTTCTACTTTCCGCCGTCGCGGGCCAGCGGTGTGTACCGCGCCCGGGCGACCGCGAACCACTTCGCGGCCGCGGGCTGGGATGTCACGGTGTTCGCGGCGCCGCTGCGGTTCCTCCATGACGTGGTCGGCTCGGTGGACGAGAAGCTGCTGGAGACGGTCGACCCGCGGGTGACGGTGGAGCGGCCGTCGCTCAACCTGTACCGCTGGGAGCACGAACTTCGGGAGATGACCTGGTTCCGGGGCACTCTGCCGGTGCCGGCCAAGCGCTTCTACGAGTGGCGCGAGGAGAAGCTGTTCCCCGAGCAGTACGTGTCCTGGGCGCGGTCGGCGGTCGGCCGTGCGGTGCGGCGACGACGGTTCGACGCGGTGCTGGCGACCGGCAATCCGTTCGCCGCGTTCGCGGCCGCCTGGGCGGTCGGGCGGCTGACCCGCGTTCCGTACGTGCTGGACTATCGGGACTCGTGGACGCTGGATCTGTTCGCCGACGAGCCGGCGTTTCCGGCGGGGCATCCGGCGTGGGCGTGGGAACGCAGGATGATCGGTCGGTCCGCCGCCACCGTGTTCGTGAACGATGCGCTGCGATCGTGGCACGCTCAGCGGTATCCGCGGGCGGCCGACCGCATGCTCGTGGTGCCCAATGGCTGGGATCCGGACCTGCTCCCGCTCGCGCCGATCGGGCCTCGTCGTGCCGGACCGCTGCGGTTCGGTTATCTCGGCACTGTCACGTCGAAGCAGCCGGTGGAGGTGATGGCGGCGGCGTTCGAGCGGGCCCGTGCCCATCCGGACCTGGCCGGTGCCGAGCTCAACATCCATGGCCATCTGGGCTTCTTCCGGCACAGCCACTCGAGTTTCCTGCCGCGGTTGGGCGTTTCGGATGGCCCGGACACTGGCATCCGGTTGCGCGGACCGGTCTCCAAGACCAAGGTGTCCACAGTGTACGAGTCGAGCGATGTGCTGGTCTTCCTCGCCGGTGGTGGCCGATACGTCACATCCGGGAAGATCTTCGAGTACATGGCCACCGGTCTGCCGATCGTGTCGGTGCATGCGCCGGACATCGCGGCCCGCGAGGTGCTCCGCGACTATCCACTGTGGTTCACCGCGGACAGTCTGGACGTCGATCAGCTGGCCCGGGTGTTCATCGCGGCCGGCAAGGCGGCCCGCGACGCGAGCCCGGAGCTGCGTGCGGCCGCCCGGTCGTACGGCGCCCGCTTCCAGCGCGACACTCTGCTCCACCCCTTGGAACACCGCCTCCGCTCGCTCGTCTCCTAACCCGCGATCTTGGAGTTGTGGTTGCCCTTATGTCCGATCCGTTGAGGTTTGCGCCAACCACAACTCCAAGATCGCGGGAGAGGTGGCGGGAGGGCGAGACGACTGCAAGGGCGCGGCACGGTGGAGGGCCGCGGGTGGTGGTGCTCGCACTGAGCTACCGGCCGCAGCAGCGGGTCCTGCACTACGTGTCCGACCTGGCCGCCGCAGGCGTCGACGTCGACCTCGTGCTGGCCGAATCCAGAAGCACGGAGAACCTGTCACTCGACCCGCGGGTGCGGGTCAGCACGATCTTCGGGGCCGAGCTCAGGGAGGTGGCGGTGCGCCGATACGAGCGCGCGCTCGTGCTGCAGCTGCCCGCGAAGGTGATCGGCAAGGCTCGCTCGATGACGGACGGCCCGGGAGCCGCGCGCCGGACGTGGGGTGTCGCGGGCGGGCCGCAGCGGCTGGTGCACCTGGTGCTGGAGATGGCCGGCCGGACACAGCGGCGGGCGTCCCGTGGCGTTCACCGGAAGCTGTTCTGGCCCGCGTTCAAGGCCGTCCGTCCATGGCTTCTCGTCCGGTACGGGCGGGATCACGTCGAGGCGCTGGATCTCGCCGGCGCGGACCGGATCGTGGCCGCCGACACCCCGGCCGTTCCGCTGGCATGGCGGCTGGCCAGGCGGTATCCGGAGGTCCGCGCGACCACGGCGCTCGACCGCCACCCCTACGTGGCCGGCTAGACCTCCGCCGCTACGTCCCGCACTCCATCGATCATGAGGTTATCAAGCCGGTCCATCCCTTTGTGCAGCATAACCCCATGATCAACCAAACGCCGACCCCCACTGCCCGGCCGGCCTGCCGCCGATGCGCGGGTTTCGGCTCGTCACCGATCTTGGAGTTGTGGTTGGCACAGAGCCCTGTGAAACGGGCATAAGGGCAACCACAACTCCAAGATCGACGGGGAGGGGTCGCTAGGGCTCGAGCGTTGCCACCACGCGGTCGGCGGCGTGGCCGTCGCCGTAGGGGGCGCCGCGGTCGACGTGCGGGGCCTGCCGCGTCGCGATGGTGATCCACGACCCGCCGAGCTCGGCGGGGTCCGGGACCAGGTGGTTCCAGCCGCCGGTGAGCGTCTCCACCCATTCCGTCTCGCCGCGCAGCGTCGTACACGGACGGCCCAGCAGGTACGCCTCCTTCTGCAGGCCACCCGAGTCGGTGACCACACCGGCCGAGCCGAGCACCGCGGCGACCATCGCGGCGTACGGCAGCGGCTGTCCGACATGGACGGCGCCCTGACCCAACTTGAGACCCTGCGCCTCGGCCCGCGCCACCAGCCGCGGATGCGCCAGCAGCGCCACCGGCACCGGCAGCTGGGCCAGCGCCCCGACGAGCCCGGCCAGCCGTTCCGGATCGTCGGTGTTCTCCGCGCGGTGCAGCGTCGCCACCAGATACGGCTGGACCGGATCGATGCCTTCCGGCAGCGCCGGCGTGCCGGGCCGGCCGGCCAGCACGTCGTCGCGGACCCGCAGGCAGACGTCGACCATGACGTCGCCGACCAATCGGGTACGGCCGGCCAGCCCCTCCTCCGCCAGGTGCCGGACGGCCTCCTCGGTCGGCGCCAGCAGCAGGTCCGCGGCGTGGTCGGTGAGGATCCGGTTGTGCTCTTCCGGCATCCGCCGGTTGAACGACCGCAGCCCGGCCTCCAGGTGCGCCACCGGAATGTGCATCTTCACGGCGGCGATCGCACCGGCCAGTGTGGAGTTCGTGTCGCCGTAGACCAGCACCCAGTCCGGCCGCTCCAGCTCGAGCACCGGATCCAGCGCACCGAGCACCGCGCCGGTCTGGACGCCGTGGCTGCCCGAGCCGACGCCGAGGTGCACGTCCGGGTCCGGGATGCCGAGCCCGGCGAAGAACACGTCGGACAGGTTCACGTCGTAGTGCTGTCCGGTGTGGACGATCACGTGCTGGTGCCCGGTGCCGGCGAAGGCCCGCGCGATCGGTGCCAGCTTGACCAGCTGTGGCCGGGCGCCCACCACGCTGAGGACCTTCATCGTCGCCGTCTCCTGCCGTTCGTCCGGATTTCGACGGCTACCATACACTCACTCGAAAGGGGTAATACCGCATAGGGCGTACGGACCGGGACATATGCTCCCTCGGATCCGATCGAGAGGGAGACCGCATGCCCAGCCCGTCCGTGGTGTACCTGGCGCTCGGCACACGTCGCGTACAGGCGGCCACGCGGCTGACCGCGCGGGCCGCCGCCACCGGAGCGGACGTCCTGCTGTTGGTGCCGGACTCGGCCGCGTGGCGGGACCTGGAACCGGGTCCGGGAGTCACACTGCACCTGCTGCCCGCGCCGAATCCACCGAAGGCAGCGCGCCGATTGCTGGCCGGCGCACCCGCGGGGTCCGTGCTGGTGGCCGGCGACGCTCCGGCCCTGCCGGTGGCGGAGGCGGTGGGCCGGCGCCGGCCCGACCTGGCCGTCGTCATGGAGCCGGATGCCGTGTCCGGGCGACGGCCCGCGGCCGCGGATCTGGCGGTCCTGACCCCGTGGTATCCGTCGCCCAACGACGACTTCGCCGGCGCGTTCGTACGGGCCACCACGGACGCGGTGCGCAGCGAGTTTCCCCGCGTGTCGGTGCTGCACACCGAGGGATGGTTCTATCCGGCACCTGAGGCGGTCCGGTCCAAGGTGGACGCGGCCGCCCACCGGATCAGCGGGGTCACGGTTGTGGACACGGAGCAGGGCGAGCTGTCCCGGATTCCGGTGCCGAGCGACACCTCGGCCGGCTATCCGGCCTGGATGGACGATCACGT
>DATBGW010000112.1:0-4857 GCA_036557765.1 Actinoplanes sp. | reverse complement strand
CGCGCGGACGCTCGTACGCGCTGATCGGTCGCACCGGCTCCGGCAAGTCGACGCTGGCCAAGGTGCTCACCCGCTCGGTCGACGTGCCGCGCGGCACGGTGTTCCTCGGCGGCGTCGATCTCACCGACCTGAACGTCGAGGGCCTGCGGCGGTGGACCGCGATCGTGCCGCAGCGCACCGAGATCCTGGCCGGCACGCTTGCCGAGAACATCGCGCTGTTCGATCCGGACCTGCTGCCGCGGGCCGCGGCCGCGCTGCGCGAGCTGGGCCTGACCACGTGGGCGGGCAGCCTGCCCGAGGGCATCGACACCCGGCTCGGCGAGGGCGGCTACAAGCTGTCCGCCGGCCAGGAGCAGCTGGTGGCGTTCGCCCGGATCCTGGTCCGCGACCCGCACGTGGTGATCCTCGATGAGGCCACCGCACGCATGGACCCCGTCACCGAGACGTGGGTGCAGCGCGCCACCGACCGGCTGCTGGCCGGCCGCATCGGTGTCATCGTGGCGCACCGGTTGTCATCGGTGCAGCGCTGCGATGAGGTGATCGTGCTGGCCGACGGCGAGGTGCTCGAGGCCGGCCCGTTGCGCGAGTCCCGCCGCTTCGCCGAGCTCCTCGCCACCAGCGCGGTCGCGGTGCCGGCGCTGGCCGGGGGCGGCGGGCTTCCGCCGGAGGCCGAGCCCGACGACTGGGAGCGGGCTGACGGCCGGGCCGTGCTCACCGCCGACGCGCTGGCCAACACGCTGCCGCGGGCCGAGCCGCCGCCGCTGCCGGAGGCGCCGCCCGCCCGTACCATGCGGGAGATCGTCCGGCTCACCACGAACGATCCGCGGTACGGGGTGGGCGCGGTCCTGCTGTTCGTCGTCATCGTGCTGCTGGGCCTGGACGGCGCGATCCTCCCGCTGCTGTGGTCGCACGTCGTCGACGGCATCGGCAACCCGCTCTATCCAGCCATGGCCATCGCGATCGCCCTGCTGTTGCCGATTCCGACGCTGTACCACACCCACGTCTGGTTCCCGGAGTGGTGGGTGCGGCAGATGCTGCGGATCAGCCTGCGCCTGGTGCACGGCCAGATCGGCCCGCGCCGGGTCAGCAAGTACACGCCGGCGGAGGTGGTGGCGCAGGGCGGCGACACCGAGCGGGTCGTCATGCTGGCGGACAACGTCTTCGACCTGGTCATGAGCCTGGTCATGATCGCAGCGATGACGCTGGCGTCGCGGTCCATCGTCCCGGCGTTGTTCTTCGTCGGGACGATGGCGGCGTCGGGTCTCGCGGCCACGCTGTTCGGGCCGCGACTGGAACGGGCGGCACGCCGGACCGTGCTGGCCCGGGCGGCGTTCGCCACCTCGCTGGTGTCGTCGCTGTCCGCCGCCCGTACGGTCAAGCTGGCCGGCGCGACCGAGCCGGTCCTGGCGCATCTGGCCCGGCTGGACACGGTCCGCAGCGAACGCCAGCGGCATGAGATCGCGATCCAGGTGTGGGCGCGGTCCACGCCGTCGATCGCAAGTGGGCTGCTGCCGATCGCGGCCTGGGCGCTGTACCTGGCCGGGCACCTGTCGTCGGCGGCCACGCTGATCGCGGTCGCCACGCTGAGCGCCGCGCGGTGGTTCGCGTGGACGGCGGCGTCGCTTGTGTCGCAGCTACCGTCGGCCCGGGTCTGGACGCGGCGCACGGTCGCGATGACCGGTGCCGCCGAGTACTCGGCCGACGTGCCCGGCGTGGACCTGTCGGCCGGGACGGCGCCTGCGCCGCCGACGGCGCCGCGGAACCCGCTGCGCCGGCTGCAGCTTGCCGGGTTCAGCGCCGTGCACGAGAACGGCACCGTGGGCGTCCAGGACGTCGATTTGACCGTCGAACGTGGACAGTTGGTACTCGTGGTCGGGCCGGTGGGCGCGGGCAAGTCGTCGCTGCTGCGCGCGCTCGCCGGGATCGTGCATCACACCGGCGAGCTGCGCTGGAACGGCGCCCAGGTGAACGAGCCGGAAGTGTTCCTACGGCCCAACCAGGTCGGGTACGTGGCGCAGCTGCCCCGGGTGCTGTCCGGCACGGTGGCCGACAACATCGAGCTCGGTCACGAGGTGGACGCGGCGGACGCGGTGTCCACCGCGCAGCTGGACCACGACCTCAAGGCGGCCGGTGGCGGCCTGCAGCTGCTGATCGGGCACAAGGGCACCCGGCTGTCCGGTGGCCAGCTGCAACGGCTGGCGCTGGCCCGGGCGCTCGCCCCGCGCACCGAGCTGCTGATCGCCGACGACGTGTCGTCCGCGTTGGACGTGACGACGGAGCTGGAGCTGTGGCGGGCGCTGCGCGGGCACGGGGTCACGGTGGTCGGTTCCACCTCGAAGCGGGCGGCGCTGAACCAGGCCGACCACGTCGTGGTGCTGATCGGCGGCCGGGTCGAGGCGCAGGGCTCCTGGCGGGAGCTCGAGGACCGCTGGGGCCACCTGGCCGGTTGAGGACGGGCCTCAGCCGGCCTGTGCCTCCAGCTGCTTGACCACGGTCGTGACCGTGTCGGACGGGATCGCGAAACCCACGCCGACGCTGCCGCTGTCCTGCTCGCTCGCCGTGGCGATCGCGACGTTGATGCCGATCACCTTTCCGCTGGTGTCGACCAGGGCGCCGCCGGAGTTGCCCTCGTTGATGGCGGCGTCGGTCTGCAGCAGGCCGGTCAGCTGCTCCGAGCCGGTGTTCAGGCTGCGGTCCAGCGCCGAGACGATGCCGGAGGTGACGGTGCCGGACAGACCGAGCGGGGCGCCGAAGGCCAGCACGGTGTCGCCGACCGCCACGCTCGCGGAGCTGGCGAACGTCGCAGCGGTGAGGCCGCTGACGCCGGTGGCCTGGACCAGGGCGAGGTCGTGCGTGGCGTCGGTGGCCACCACCTTGGCCGGAACGGTACGGCCGGTGGACAGCCGCACGCTCACCGTGCCCTGGCTGTCGACGACGTGATTGTTGGTGAGGACCAGCCCGTCCGCCGTGAGGATCACGCCGGAGCCGAGCGACTCGGACTGCGTGCCGTCCACGATCACGGTCACGATGCTCGGGGAGACCTTCGCGGCCACGGCGGCGAGCGCGTTGCCGTCGGTGACGGTGGCCGAGTTCAACGCGGTGGTCGGCGCCACGGTCACCGCCGGCGACGTGGAGCGGTCGATCAGGTACCGGTCGGCGAGCACGCCACCCGCGGTACCGCCGCCGGCCACCACGGCCAGGACCGCGACGCCGCCGATCACGCGGCGCGGCCAGCGCCGGTCCCCCTGGCCACCGCCCGGTGGAGTGTCGACCGGCGGAACCGGGGGCGGCGTCGTGCCGGGACCGTTGCCGGAGTCGAAGTCTGTGTCGGAGTACCGGGGCGGGCGGGTCAGCGTGTCGGTCATGCATCCACCATTGCCCGCCACCTTGTGGGCTTTCGATGAGGCGTCTGTGAGTCGGCTGGACGAGTTTCCGACCGTGCTGTCTTGTAGATTCGCGCTCATGTCGACGCCATCCCCCTCCTCCTTCTCCGATGCCGCGGCGAGCGTCCGTGCCGGCGGATCGCCCGATGCCGCAGCCGAGCACCTGCTGGGGCGGCTGACGCCGGAGGAACGCCTCCGGCTGCTCGACGGCGACCTGGAGTTCTGGGACGGCATGGCCGAGATGATGATCAACGGCTACAACACGACGCCGATCCCGATGGGCCGGATCGATCGGCTCGGGATCCCCGGGTTGCAGTTCTCGGACGGCCCGCGCGGCGTGGTGGTGGGGCGGTCCACCGCGTTCCCGGTCTCGATGGCGCGCGGTGCGACGTGGGACGTGGCGCTGGAGGAACGTGTCGGGACCGCGATCGGCCTGGAGTTGAGGGCGCAGGGCGCCAACTTCTTCGGCGGTGTCTGCATCAACCTGCCGCGGCACCCGGCGTGGGGCCGGGCGCAGGAGACGTACGGCGAGGATCCGGTCCTGCTCGGCGAGTTCGGCGCGGCGCTGACCCGGGGCGTGCTGCCGAACGCGATGGCGGTGGCCAAGCACTACGCGCTCAACTCGATGGAGAACGCCCGCTTCACGGTCGACGTCACCGCCGACGACGCGACGCTGCACGAGGTGTACCTGGCACACTTCCGCCGTGTCGTGGAGGAGGGCGTGTCCGGCATCATGACCGCCTACAACTCGGTGAACGGCGCGTGGGCCGGCCAGAACGAGCAGCTGATGGAGGGCATCCTCCGGGGCGAGTGGGGCTTCACCGGGGTCACGGTCTCCGACTTCATCTGGGGCCTGCGGGACGCCGCGACGTCCCTGCGCGCCGGCCTCGATGTGGAGGAACCCTTCCGCCAGCAGCGCGCCCAGCATCTCGCGACCGACCTCACGAGCGGACGCGCTTCATGGTCCGATGTGGACCGTGCGGCCCGCCGGATCCTTCGTACGCAGATCCACCACTACGCCACGCGGAACGAGGCGGAACCGTCCACGGATGTCGTGTTCAGTGCCGAGCATCGGGCATTGTCCCGTGCGGTGGCCGCGCGGAGCATGGTGCTGCTCAAGAACGATCCGGTCGGTGCGACGCCGTTGCTGCCGCTGGGACGCGACGAGCTGTCCACGATCGCGGTGATCGGGCGACTCGCAGACGTGGCGAACACGGGCGACCACGGTTCCTCCGACGTCCGTGCGCCAGAGGTCATCACCGCGCTGCGCGGGCTGACCGAAGCACTGCCGGGCGTGACCGTCCGGCACGTCGCCGAGGAGGATCCCGCCGCGGCCGCCGCGGCCGCTCAGGCGTCCGACGTGGCCATCGTGGTCGCCGGCTACACCGCGCAGGACGAGGGCGAGTACGTCGGCTCGGAAATCTTCACCGACCCGACGCTGCTCGGGCTGTACCCGCCGGTGGGCGACAGCACC
>DATBGW010000111.1:0-8533 GCA_036557765.1 Actinoplanes sp. | reverse complement strand
GCGGTCGCAACGGAGGCGGAGCCTGCTCCTCCGGATCTGCGGGTCGGCCCCGGTCGGTCGGCTTGTTCGGCGGCACGGCATGCCCCGGCGGAACCGACCCGTCGTTGGGCGGCGGCCCGGGGCGACCAGGCCCGTCGTCGGAAGGCGGCGCCGCGTGCCCGGGCCGACCGGAACCGCCGTCGGAAGGCGGCGCCGAGTGCCCGGGACGACCCGATGGCCCGTCGGGGGGCGACATGGACGACGCGCCACCCGATTCCGCCCCGGACCGTTGAGGCCGAGTCGATCCGGCGCGTTCGGGCCGCCGCTCACTGGCGGACGACCCTGATCTGGAACCAGACCGCCGGCCGACGCCCGCGGTCGCCCCGGACGACGGGGCGTCGCTCTGGCCGTACCGCTGGGGAAGCGTGCGCCGCTCACCGGCCTCGCCATGCACGACGCCGGCGGATGGCGACGGCGCCGGCCGAGTCGGCACGACCGGCCCGGGCGACGGCGGCGGCAGGAACGGCACATCCATGGCACCGGTGGTGTCGCGGTCGAGCTCGTTGGTGCCGGCGGTGATCGCGGCCAGCGTCGGCAGCGATGCCAGCCCGACCAGCATCGCCACCACGAGGACATAGCGACGGGTCGGACCGGCGAACCCGTCGGCGCGGTAGACGCCGTTCACACGTTTCCGCAGGATTTTGACCGGTGGCACGAGACCGCCGTCTGGCTGCTCCGGCACGGCCGGTATCCCTCCCCAGGTCGCCAAAGATCAACATGAATTCCTTCGCATGCGGGGAAACGACGGATGCCCATGCAGGCAGCGGCGATAAGGAGGTATTCGTACGGAAGGGCGGGACACAGGCGGACAAACCCGGACACTACGCCGGCGACAGAGATCGGCCCGATGTGTGGCAGCGTTCACGTTCTCTGGGAGTATGGACGTGACGGCACCCGGCGACCCGAAGTGCGGGCCGTCACTCCCCGGCGGGGCGAACGCCCGCGCCGAACCGCCGCGCGGCAGCCTCACCCGGGCCAGGCGCGGCGCCACAACGGTTCGCCGTGCGGACGGGCAATCCCCGCCGCAGGCGCAGAGATGAACAGGGAGACACGGATGGCGAACGGCGAGAGCGGATCCGGAGCTGTGCCGCTACCGGCGCCCGGTCCTTCCGACGACGCGGAGGACCAAACGTCAATAGCCGACGCACCTACCGGCGGGTTCGTGCAGTTGCTGACCCCGGAAGGGGAGCGCGTCGACAGCGTCACCACCACCGACGGCGTGACATATTCGGTGAACTTCACCGACGACGAATACCGCGAGCTGTATCGCGACCTCGTCACGGTCCGGCGGCTGGACGCCGAGGCCACCGCGCTGCAGCGGCAGGGCGAGCTCGGCATCTGGGCCAGCCTGCTGGGCCAGGAAGCGGCGCAGGTGGGCTCCGGCCGGGCCATGCGGCCACAGGACATGGCGTTCCCGACATACCGCGAGCACGGCGTGCTCTACACCCGCGGCATCGACCCGATCATGCCGTTCGGCCTGTTCCGGGGCGTCGACCAGGGCGGCTGGGACCCGAACAAGTTCAAGTTCAACTCGTACACGATCGTCATCGGCGCCCAGACGCTGCACGCCACCGGCTACGCCATGGGCATCACGATGGACGGCAAGACCGGCAACGCGGACGGCGAGGCGGTCATCGCGTACTTCGGCGACGGCGCCACGAGCCAGGGTGACGTCAACGAGGCGTTCGTCTGGTCCGGCGTCTTCCACGCCCCGATCGTGTTCTTCTGCCAGAACAACCAGTACGCGATCAGCGAGCCGCTCGAACGGCAGACGCGCATCCCGCTGTACCGCCGCGCGGCCGGCTACGGCTTCCCCGGCGTACGCATCGACGGCAACGACGTGCTTGCGAGCTTCGCGGTGACCCGCGCCGCGCTGGATCAGGCCCGCAACGGGCAGGGCCCGACGCTGATCGAGGCCTACACGTACCGGATGGGCGCGCACACCAGCTCCGATGACCCGACGCGGTACCGGATCGCCAGCGAGGTGGAGTCCTGGAAGGCCAAGGACCCGATCGCCCGGCTGGGAAAGTTCCTCACCAGGCAACAGCTCGCCGACGACGCGTTCTTCGGCGACGTCGACGAGTCGGCCAAGGAGCTGGCGCTGCATCTGCGCGAGCGCGTGCTCGCAATGCCGGATCCGGAACCGGTGACGATGTTCGACAACGTGTATCCCAACGGCTCCGCCGAGGTGGACGCCGAACGGGCGTGGTTCGAGCGATACCAGGCTTCGTTCGAGGGGAGCGCGCAGTGATGGACGAGACACTGACTCTGGGCAAAGCCCTCAACGCCGGTCTCCGGCGGGCGCTGGAGAACGACCCCAAGGTCATCATCATGGGCGAGGACGTCGGCAAACTCGGCGGCGTCTTCCGGATCACCGACGGGCTGCAGAAGGACTTCGGCGATGACCGGGTCATGGACACGCCGCTGGCCGAGTCGGGCATCATCGGCACCGCGATCGGCCTCGCCATCCGCGGCTACCGGCCGGTGTGTGAGATCCAGTTCGACGGGTTCGTCTTCCCGGCGTTCAATCAGATCGTCGCGCAGGTCGCGAAGATGTACTACCGATCACTCGGCAACGTCCCGCTGCCGATCGTGATCCGGATTCCGTACGGCGGCGGCATCGGAGCGGTGGAGCATCACTCGGAGTCGCCCGAGGCGTACTTCGCGCACACGCCGGGCCTCAAGGTCGTCACGTGCGCCAGCTCCTCCGACGCGTACCACATGATCCAACAGGCGATCGCGTCCGACGATCCGATCGTGTTCTTCGAGCCGAAACGCCGGTACTGGGAGAAAGGCCCCGTCGACCTGGACGCCGAGCCGGACGCGCCGCTGCACGCCTCCCGGGTGGTCAAGCCGGGGAACGACGCGACGATCCTGGCGTACGGCCCGATGGTCCGCACCGCGCTGGACGCCGCGTCCGCGGCCGCCGAGGACGGCCGTGAGCTCGAGGTCATCGATCTGCGCACGCTGTCGCCGTTGGACATGGGACCGGTGTACGAGTCGGTGCGCAAGACCGGCCGCTGTGTTGTCGTGCATGAGGCGCCCGGCAATCTCGGCCTCGGGTCGGAGATCGCCGCGCGGGTCACCGAGGAGTGCTTCTACTCGCTCGAGGCGCCGGTGCTGCGGGTGACGGGCTACAACGTGCCCTATCCGGCCGCGCGCGTCGAGGAGGACTTCCTCCCCGACCTCGACCGGGTGCTGGACGCCGTCGACCGCACGTACGGCTGGTGAGGCCGATGTCGCGGATCAAGGAATTCATGCTGCCCGATCTCGGTGAGGGACTGACCGAGGGCGAGATCCTGTCGTGGCTGGTCAAGGTCGGTGACAGCATCGAGCTCAACCAGCCGATCGTCGAGGTGGAGACCGCGAAAGCGGCCGTCGAGATCCCCGCGAAATGGGCCGGCGTGGTCACCAAGATCTTCCACGAGGCCGGCGAGACCGTGCAGGTCGGTTCGCCGATCGTCGCGATCGACACCGACCCCGGCGCCGGCCCGGCGCCCTCCGCCGAGTCTCTCGCGGCCGTCGAGATGGCGCCGGCTGAGGGCGCTGTGGAGCCCGGCCTCATTGGTGGTCCGGCGCCCGGCGGCCGCACGGCCGTCCTGGTCGGTTACGGCCCGAAGAACGTCACGGCCAAACGCCGACCCCGCAATGGAACGCCTGCCAACTCCACAACCGCACCAACCCGAACCCCGCCTGCGGCGGCTGACGGAGGCGACGCGCCAGCCGTACCGGCGGTTGATGCGGCGGCGCCGGATGCGCTTGCCGAGCCGGCCAACGGTCATCGCGCCGCTCCGGTGCTGGCCAAGCCCCCGGTCCGCAAGCTCGCCCGCGACCTCGGCGTGGATCTGGCGACTCTCTCCGGGAGCGGGCCGCTGGGATCGGTGACCCGGGAGGACGTCCAGCAGGCGGCCACCGTCCCGCCGGCCGCGGCGGTGTTCGACGTATCCCGCGAGCAACGGGTCCCGGTCAAGGGCGTCCGCAAGCTCACCGCCGAACACATGGTGGCCTCGGCGTTCACCGCGCCACACGTCACCGAGTTCCTCACCGTCGACGTGACACGGTCGGTCAAGGCGCTGGAGCGGCTCAAGGCCAAGCCGGACTTCCGCGATCTCCGCATCTCGCCGTTGCTGCTGGTCGCGAAGGCGGTGCTGCTCGCGGTACAGCGCCACCCGATGGTCAACTCGACGTGGTCCGGCGCGACCGACGAGATCGTGATCAAGGAGTACGTGAACCTCGGCATCGCGGCGGCGACCGAGCGCGGGCTCATCGTGCCGAACGTCAAGGACGCCGGCCGGCTCACCCTACGGGAGCTCGCCGAGGCACTGAACGCGCTGGTCGACACGGCCAAGTCCGGTCGAACGCCGCCGGCGGACATGCAGGGCGGCACGTTCTCGATCACCAACGTGGGCGTGTTCGGTGTGGACACCGGTACACCGATCCTGCCGCCCGGGGAGGCCGCCATCCTGGCGTTCGGGGCGATCCGTCCCACCCCGTGGGTACACAAGGGCCGGATCCGGATCCGCCAGGTCACCACGCTCGCCATGTCGTTCGACCACCGGATCATCGACGGTGAGCTGGGTTCGAAGTTCCTCCGCGACGTCGGCGCCTTCCTCGAAGACCCGGAGGGAGCGCTCCTCTCCTGGACCTGATTTTGAAACCCTCGTCGATCTTGGAGTTGTGGTTGCCCTTTCGCGGCTTGGCACCCGATTTGTGCCAACCACAACTCCAAGATCGACGGAGGGGTCGGCGGGTCGGCGGGTGGACACCGGGATACCGAGTGGTGGCGACGACCGGTACGGTTGGGCACGGTTGCCACCCCGGCTTGGCCGCCCGGGCGGCGACCAGGGGCCACCGCCGGAGCGCTCCGGTGCGGCGGCCACGGCCGAGTTGACTTCGGACCCGGCCGACCCTGATGGAGGAGGCGCGTATGACGTCCGAGGGGCAGTACGCCGGCGAGCCGCCGGCCGAGGCCACGTCGGGCGGCCCAGCCCAGCCGTTCCACGACGACCGTTTCCCGCCGGACTCGGATCCCGGCGCATCCGGCGACAGCGCCGGCCACCCGACTTCGTACGCTCCACCGCCGCATTCCACTCCGAACGGTGGCTCGCCGTTTGTGGTGCCGGCCGTCTTCGGCCAATCGCCGCCCGGTCCCACCGCGGGTCACGCGCCACCGCCGGATCCGGATCGGGATCCGTTCGGACGGCGTCCAGCGGACCCGTCATCCCGCCGTCCGACCATCGATCCGGCGTTTCCGCCGCCGCGATCCGGCTCGCCCGGCCCGGCGGCAGGGTCGGCGCGCGTGCCCGGGATGGGCGAGGGCGACGCGCCACCTCGGCGTGATCAGGCGCCACCACACCGTGGCTCGTCCCCGGCTACCGGGTCCGCGTCGGTACCGGGACCACAGTCCTCACCGTGGGGTCCGCCACCCACGACGCATGGTTCGCCCACCTCGTACGGACGGCCCGCCGAACCGCAAGCGTCGCGGGACAAACCGTCTGGCGAGCCGTCCGGTGGCTTCGCACCGGGCGCACCCACAAGCGCGGACAGCGGCAACCGCCCGCCGGGCGTCTCTCCCTTCGGCGATCAGCGCGTCCGGGTTCCCGGAGCTACTCTGGCCGATCTGCCCGACGAGCCTCAGCGGGAACCGGGCCGGCGAGCATCGTCCGACCGGTTCCAGCCGTTCGGATCCTCGCAGTCCGGCGAACCGCCACAGGGCTTCCGGCCGGCTCCCCCCGCCGGCGAACCATCACAGGGCTTCCGTTCCGCATCCTCGGCCGCCGGCGAACCGTCGCAGGGGTTCCGGCCAGGACCACCCGCCGGCGAGCCATCACAAGGATTCCGGCCAGGACCGCCCACCGGCGAACCACCGCACGGGTTCCGGCAAACACCGGCCCCCGGCGAACCATCGCAAGGATTCCGGCCCACACAGCCGCCCGCCGGAGAGGCGTCGGAGGACTTCCGGGCGTTCGGACCGGCCCACCCTGCCGGCGGAGGATCGGCTCAACCTGCCGGCGGAGAGGCATCTGCGGAGTTCCGGCCGTTCGGCCCGCCGCCGAGCGGAAGCCCAGCAGGCGACCCGCGATCCGCTGACCGCCCAGCAAGCGGGGGCGCCCCCGGCGGAAGCCCGCGCGGCGAGTTCGTCCGGCGCGTCCCAGGTGCGTCACTCGCGGCGAGCGGGATGCCGGATGCTCCAGAGGTACCCGGCGCCTCCGTGCCGCAGCCACGCGATCCCGCCGCACGGCCGCCCACCGGCACGGCCCGGGCGGTGTCCGCGAGCGCCTCGGTGCCGCTGCCCAGCCGGGCCGCACCGTTCGAAGCGGACGAGCCGCCGCCACCGGCCGCCGCCGGACAGGCTCGCGTGTACGGCCGCCCGATCCAGCCGACCGACAGCGATGACGAGCAGAGCTCTCCGGCCGCCCCGGCGTTCCCGGAGCGGCGGGACCAGGGTCCGGCCGATGCGCCGTCGGGCCGAGCATCCGGCCGGGCCAGCGCCAGCGCACCCGTTGTGCCATTACGCGGCCCCGCGGACCAGCCCGTATCGCCCGCTGAATCGCGCGAGGACGAGCCGTTCGGCGAGGTCTTGCCGTTCGGCCGCCAGCCGCAGTCGCCAGCGCGGCCGTTCACGGAGCCACCTTCGGACGTAGCCGGTCGCGGCCGTGCGCACGTACCGCCGCGCCCGGAGTACTACGGCGAACTGACCACGGACATCTCGCATCGTGGGCCGGCGCCCGAGCGGTCCGAAGCCCCCACGTTCTGGCCACCGCGCGAGACGCCGGACGTGGATCAGGACCGGGAACGGCTCCGGATGGGCGGCGTCTTTCCGGGTCCGGCCAGCGGCGCGGCGATGCCACCACCTCCACCCGGCCAGGCGAGTTGGCCGCCGAACACCGACGGCGACCAGGGTCGATTCGACAGGTTCAGCGCTGCACCGAACGAACCCGACCCGTTCAGTGCGGACCAACCGAACCGGATCAAAAGGTCCGAGTCGGGGCACGTACGGATGCTGCCGATCCTGCTCAGCGTCGTGATCGGCGCGGTGCTCCTGGTCGGTATCGCCATCGGTATCGTGTGGCTGATCTCGCGGGGCTCCGACTCGAGCTTCAATGTGAGCGCCGGTGACTGCGTCCGGCGTTCGGGCACCACGGCGGTCAAGGCGTCCTGCGGCGACGCCGGCACGTACCAAGTGGTGTCCATTGCGGACACCAAGGACCAATGTCCGGACAAGAACCAGCCATACGTGGTGAATCCGACGAAGGACGGCAAGACACAGGTGCTCTGCCTCAAGCCGACCGGGAAATGATTCCGCTCACGCCAACCCGGCACTACTTGTCAGTAACCTACGCTGCCGTAACCTTGAGCGCGTGACGACCTCGGCTCCGTTCCGGATGAGGCCTGCCGACCTCGGCAAGCCACGGCTGCGTGGGCGGCTCCATCAGTACGCGTTCTTCGTCGCGCTGGCGTGCGGCACCGTGCTCTGCTCGATCGCCGCCACCCGCCCCGGCATCGCGCCGCTGCTGAGCTGCCTGATCTACAGCTTGACGGTGTGCGGTCTCTTCGGCATCAGCGCGCTCTACCACCGGCGGATCTGGTCGGAACGCGGCTATCAGATCATGCGGCGCGCGGACCACTCGATGATCTTCATCTTCATCGCGGGGACCTATACGCCGTTCTGTGTGCTGCTGCTCGAGCCCGCGATGGCGACGCTCATGCTGGCGCTGATCTGGGGCGGCGCGCTCGGCGGTGTGGCGTTGAAGAGCGTCTGGCCGCATCTGCCGCGCTGGGCCGGCGCCCCGTTGTATCTGGCACTCGGGTGGGCCGCCGTGGTGATTCTGCCGGACGTCCTGCACGCCGGTGGCGTCGCAGCGCTGGTGCTGCTCGCCACCGGCGGCGTCGTCTACAGCATCGGTGCGGTGTTCTACGCGTTACGCAGGCCGAACCCGTGGCCGACCGTCTTCGGCCATCACGAGTTCTTCCACGCCTGCACGCTCGTGGCCGCCATCTGCCACCACGTCGCCGTCTACTTCGCCCTGTACGCCTAATAACCGGGCGGCGGGGGCGGCGGGACGTCGTCGCGCCGCGTCTCGCGGTACTCGTTGACGTACGTACCGTCTCCGCGCACTGCCGGACGGTTCCTCTCGCTCACGACGGTGGTGCGGCGGCGGCTGTTCCAGTACCAGAGCGTGATCAGCAGCCCCACTAAACCTGCCAGCATCAGGACGTATCCGACCACGTTGATGTCGATGCCACTGATGTGCGCGTTCACCGCGAACGCGAGAATCGCGCCCAGCGCGATCAGGAAGATGCTTCCGCCGATGCCCATGAGGGCTCCTCCTCGATAGTCGGCTCCGCCCGCGGCGCCTCCGGCCGCGGTCGATGCGTCGCCAGCGTGTTTACCCGCGCGCCGGAAACCTCAATCAGGCAAGCTGGACGGCATGACCGAGCGCACCGAGCGAAGCGAGGGCCACGAGGGCATGCCAAGGAAAGAAACGCTATG
>DATBGW010000110.1:0-7155 GCA_036557765.1 Actinoplanes sp. | reverse complement strand
CCCGCCCGCTGGGAGGCGAAGATGGCCACGATCGCGTCGGCCACCATCGGTGGCAGTCCCTCGGAGACCATCGCCTGCCGAGCGTCGTCATCGCTGACATCGACGTACCTGACGGGCCGGCCGGTGGCTGCGGCGATCTCGCCGGCCACCCGCTCGAACGTGACCGCTTCCGGCCCGGTGAGCGTGTAGGTCCGGCCTTCGTGCCCCGCGCCGGTCAGCGCCTCGGCGGCCGCGTCAGCGACGTCCCGAGGGTCCACAAAGGAGATCTGGGCGGTGCCGGCCGGCGCGAACAGCATGCCGGTCTGTACGACACCGCGGACGTACGCCAGCAGATTGGTCATGTACGTCCGGGGGCGCAGCAGCACCCGAGGCAGTCCCGACGCGGCGAGGTGTTCCTCGATCGCGCCGTGCCAGCGCTCGAAGATCAGCGGCGAGGCGATGGCGGCGTCCGGTCCGGACAGCTTCACGACGCGGGTAATGCCGGCGTCCGCCGCCGCGTCGATGGCGGTGCACTCGAAATCGATCTGATCCGGGACGTTGCCGCAGGCCAGGAACAGGCGGTCGGCACCCGTCAGGGCACGGTCGAGACTGCGGCGGTCGGCGAAGTCGCCGACGGCCAGCTCCACGTCCGGGCCCAGCAGGCGGGTGGCCCTGTCGGCGTCGCGGACGAACGCCCGGACGGGCACGCCCCGTCCGGCCAGCGCGCGAACGACATGGCCGCCCACATTGCCGGTCGCACCGGTCACCAGAATTGTCATCGGATCTCTCCTCCGCTCGGCGGGATGTTCGGGTTCAGACGGAACACATTGGACGGGTCGTAGCGGTTCTTGAGCGCGATCAGCCTGCCGAGACGGTCGCCGTACGCGGTACGGATGCCGTCCGGCCCCTCGTCGGACAGAAATGTCGCGTACTGGCCAGAGCTGTGCGGGCCGAGCTGCTCCCATCCCTGCCGCACCCAGCCGATGTGCCGGTCGGGGTCGGGGTCGCCGGGCCGCCAGTTGGCGATCATGTGCAGCTCGAAGCCGGCGTCGCGCCCTCCGACGGCCGTGGCGTCCGGCGCGACGCGGCTCACCGCACCCCCGATCACCCAGCCGTTGAGCAACGACAGCGGCGAGGTGACCGACGCGACCAGGCCGGTGATGACGTCGATCACCGCGTCGGACATGTCCGGCAGTTTGTGGGAGCGCCAGTACGACCCGTTGCCGGGCGCGGCGCTGGTGTCGAGCAGCGACTGCACGGCGCGGTAGGGGACGGGGCGGACGGCATCGCCGATCGGCGTGCCCAGCCCGCGCAGCGGCGCCAGCACCCGCGCGCCCTCGGCGAGATCGCCGGACCACACCGGCAGCAGGCCGAGGACCGGCGTGCCGTACCGGTCGGCCGGCACGAACGGCATCGGCGGCGCCAGCAAGGCCACGATGCCGATGTTCAGCTCGTCGGGTGCCACCGGCGCGAAGTCCCGCAGGAAGCGCAATACCCCCGGCGCCTGCTCGATCGGCCAGAAGATCGGTCCGCCGAGCACCAGCGGGCCGACCGGGTGCAGGTCGTACTCGAACGCGGTGACGATGCCGAAGTTGCCGCCACCACCGCGCAGTCCCCACAGCAGTTCGGGGTCGGTGCCCTCGTCGACGTGCCGGCGCTCACCGTCCGCGGTGACCAGATCGGCGGCCCGCAGGTTGTCGACGGTGAGCCCGTGCCGGCGCATCAGGTGCCCGAAGCCACCGCCCAGCGTGACGCCGCCGATCCCGGTGGAACTGACCGAGCCGCCGGTGGTGGCCAGGCCGTGCCGCTGCGTGGCGAGGTCGAACTCGGCCCAGGTCAGGCCGCCGGCCGCGCGTGCGGTGCGGGTCGCCGGATCGACCGAGATGGCCTTCAGCTGGGACAGGTCGATCGTCACCGCGCCGTCGCCGACGCCGTACCCCATGACCGAGTGGCTGCCGCCGCGGACCGCGATCGGTAGATCGAGGTCGCGGGCGAACCGTACCGCCGCCTGGACGTCGTCGGCGCCGGCCACGCGCGCGATCAGTGCCGGGCGCCGGTCGATCGCGCCGTTCCAGACGCGCCGGGCCTCTGGATAGCCCTCGTCGCCGGGTTCCAGCAGCGTGCCGCGGAAGTGCCCGCGCAGCTGCCCGGCGAGATTGTGGTGCACAGTGGTCGTCATACCGGCGAGCGTGCGCCGGCGGGCGTTCCACGAGCGTTCCTCGCGAGCGCCGCCGAAATCAGCGGATTCGAAGGCGCGAGTCGCCGAGCGACAGCGAGGCCATCAAACGCAGCTCTCCAGCACGGCGTTTGCCATCGCGTCCCAGACCCGTACGCCGTCGGCCAGCAGCCGCCGGGCCGTGTCGCACGCCACGTCGGTCAGCCCGGCCGCCTGCGCGGCGGCCAGCCGGATGCGCAGCAGCATCGCCGGTACGCCCGGAGCGGTCTCGCGTCCGGGATCGGCCAGCGCCGCGTCGATGCCGGCCATGCCGGACTGCACGGCACCGTCCAACACCTGGAGGTAACCGGTCAACGCGTCGGTGGTCAGCCGGATCGGTGGCGCCTCCACGCGCTCGCGCAGCGCGGTGAGTTCAGCGACCCGCCCCCGCAACGCCGCCTCATCCGCCAGGTCCAGGTCCAGGATGGCGGCGAAGAGCAGCGCGGCCGCGAGGGTGAACGGATGGCCCACGGTTCGGGCCTGTGCGAGGGCGCGATGCTGCAGCCGGCGTGCCTCCGCCGGCTCACCGAGCCGGAAGTGCACGTGCGCGAGCCGGATCAGGGACAACACCTGAGGGTCCTGCCCGTACGCCAGCAGGTGTGCGAACCGGTTCTCCGGCCGGTAGCGGTCGACCGCGGCCTGGAGGTGCTCGCGGGCCGCCGCCCCCTGGTTCTGCCAGGCCGCCGCCACGCCGCGGATGAAGTCGCCCTCGACCGCGAGCACGTCGTCGGTGTCGCCGAGCGCGCGCAGCCGCGTGCCGTACTCGACGGCGGCGTCGAAGTCGCCACGGGCCAGCACGGCCATCGCCTGCGCGCGCAGCAGCGGCGCGGCGGGCTCGACGCCGAGCCGGTCCGCGATCGTGTAGGCCCGGTCCAGGACGGCCCGCACCCGCGGCGACGCGTACCCCTCGGCGGCGTTCAGGGGTCCCGGCGTCGCGGTCAGCAGCTCCAGCTCCCGGGCCAGCCGCGCCGCGGACTCCGGTTGCGCCGCCACGATCTGCCACGCCTGGTCCAGCAGGTCCGCGGCGGCGGCGTCGGCGAACAGCCGCTGGGCGGCCTGGGCCGCCCGCGCGTACCAGTCGACCGCCTCGTCCGCGGAACCGGCGGCGTACAGATGGGCGGCGATCTGTCCGGCGACGGCGTCCAGGCGGTCGGCGTACACCGCACGCAGCGCCTCGGCCAGCGTGCCGTGATGACGGCGGCGCTGCGCGGGGGACAACATCCGGTACGCGACCTCGCGCAGCTTGTCATGGCTGAAGTCGTACGTGTCACCGCCGCTGGTGAGCAGCACCTGCCGCCGCCAGAGCTCGTCGAGGTCGTGTGCCGCCTGATCCGCGCCGCGCGGATGTACCCGGGTGAGCAGGTCAACGGACACCGACGCACCGGCCGTGGCGGCCACGCCGACCAGATCCCGCGCGCTGCCCGTCAGCTGTCGCAGCCGCGCCTCCAGCACCGCCTGTACGCGTTGGGTGAGTACCGGCGGTGCGCTACCGCCGTGCCACCCGGCCCGCAGTGTCTCCACGACGAACAGCGCGTTGCCGTCGGTCGCGGTGTGCAACCGCTCGGCGTCCGCTCCGTCCAGGTCGTGGCCGAGCCGGCGGGCGAGCACCGCCGTCTCGGCGCGGTTCAGCCGGTCCAGCCGCAGCTCGGTGTACCGGCCGAGCGCCTGCGCTCCGGTGAGCAGCACATGCAGCGGATGTTCGGCGTCGGTCTCGGCCAGCCGGGCGGTCGCGGTCACCATTGCGGGCACCGGTGGCTCGGCGCGCAACAGATAGTGCAGGAAATGCAGCGTGGGGGAGTCGGCGGCGTGCAGGTCGTCGGCGACCAGCAGCACCGGTCCGGCGCGAGCGTGCAGGGCGTGCACCACGGCGTCGAACAGCCGCAGCCGTGCCCCCGGTTCCGGCGGTGCCGGCTCGATCGCCAGCTCCGGCAGCAGCGGGGCCAGCGCGGCGAGCTGCGCGGGGCTGAGCCGGCCGCGCCACCGGGCCACGCCGAGGCCGCGCAGCCACGCCACCACCGGTGCGTACGCCAGTGCGCCCTCCGCCGCGTACGACCGGGCCGACGCGGTGCTCGCGCCGCGGGCGGCGGCCCAGTGCCGCAACTCCTCGACCAGGCGCGTCTTGCCCACGCCGGGCTCGCCGGTGACCACCACCAGGTGCGGCGGCCCGGTGGCGGCGTCGCGCCACAGTCCGGTCAGCAGGCGCCGCTGCGCCTGACGGCCCACGAACGCGCTCACCCCGGCGGTGCGTGGCGCGGCGTCACCGTCCGGCAGCAGCGCCTCGTACAACGCCTGCGTCTCCGCCGACGGTGCCACCCCCAGCTCGTCCTCCAGCGTGGCCACGCACTCGTGGTACACGCGGACGGCGCGGGCGCGATCACCGAGCGCGTCATGCAGCCGCATCAGCGCCTGGTACGGGCCTTCGGCGAGCCGATCCAGCGCCCGTGCCCGTTCGGCGTACCGCAGCGCGCCGTCGAGGTCGCCGCGCATCTCGAGCAGCGGGATCAGCCGGCCGAGCGCGGCCAGTACGCGTTGCCGGTACCGGTCCCGATCGGCGACCAGCCAGTCGTCGTACCAGCCGTCCAGCAGGTCGCCCGGATACAGGTCGGTGGCCTTCCGCAACCGCTCGACATCGTCGCCGGCGTCCGCGAGCACCGCGTCGAACGCGGCGGTGTCGGCCGAGAAATCGCGCAACGTCAGGGTCTGCGCGGTCGCGTTCAGATACCGGTCCGTATCGGGTACGGCGGCGCGCAGCGTGTGCAGCACATGGCGGAGGTTGGTACGGGCCTGCTGCTCGGCCGAGTCGGGCCAGAGCAGGTAGGCGACCTTGTCACGGCGCTGCGGCGCGCCGTTCCGCAAAGCCAGGTACGCCAGCAGCGATTGCGCTCGCGTGGACGCCAGGGCAACCGGCGTGCCGTCCACACGGGCCTCGAACGCGCCGAACAGGCGTACCTCGAGCATGGAGCCATCCTCGTCCGGACGCGCGCGGACAGGCTAGGCGGGATACTGCTACGGACGCCACCGTCAGAAGGGACCACCATGGCCGCGTACAAGGTCGGATACTTCGTCGGCAGCCTCTCGTCCACGTCCGTCAACCGGGAACTGGCCAAGGCCCTGATCCGGCTGGCGCCCGAGGACCTGGAGTTCGCCGAGATCCCGATCCGGGACCTGCCGCTCTACAGCCCGGACTACGACGCGGACTACCCACCCGAGGCGCTGGCGCTCAAAGCGGCGATCCACTCCTCGGACGCGGTCCTGTTCGTCACGCCGGAGTACAACCGGTCCATTCCGGGCGCGTTGAAGAACGCCATCGACTGGGCCTCCCGGCCATGGGGGCAGAACGCGTTCGACCACATTCCCGCTGCGGTGATCGGCGCGTCGATCGGGCAGATCGGCACCGCGCTCGCCCAGCAGAGCCTGCGCGGTGTGCTGAGCTTCTGCAACGCCCGGCAGATGACCGCGCCGGAGGCGTACATCCAGTACTCCAAGGAGATCTTCCCGGGCGACGGCGAGGTCGCGGACGACTCGGTGAAGTCCTTCCTGACCGCCTACATGTCCGATTTCCGGGAGCACCTGGCCCGGGTGCTGACCGTCCTGCCGCGCAAGCCGGAGACCGCGGCGTCCACCGGAAGCTGACAGCGGGGGTTGACCGGGACGCAGCGCGCCCACGACCCTTGCGCCATGCCCAACGATCTGGACGGGCTCGAGCGTGAGCCGGCCACCGCATCGCGGGTCGGATGGGGTTTCATCGCCCTGTACACGCTGGCGTACATCAGCACCAGCCTGCTGTTCCTCGCGCCGCTGCTTGTCACGTTGGCCCTGAAGATCAATTCCCTGGTCGGGATCGAACGGGCGCCGAACAGCCTGGCGGTGGTCACCGGGACCGGCGCCCTGCTGGCGATGGTGGGGAATCCGCTCTTCGGCCGGCTGAGCGACCGGACCACGTCGCCGCTCGGCATGCGGCGGCCGTGGATCCTGATCGGCCTGCTGGGTGGTTCGCTGGGCATTCTCATCGTGGCGCTCGCACCGAACGTCGCGGTGGTCCTCGCCGGATGGTGCATCGCCCAGCTGCTCTTCAACGCTCTGCTCGCGGCCCTGGCCGCGGTGCTGCCGGATCAGGTCCCGGTCGCGCAACGCGGCCTGGTGTCCGGGTTCCTGGGCGTCTGCGTGCCGATCGCGTCGGTGAGCGGCACCTTCCTGGTCCAGCTGTTCACCGGCAACCGGCTGGCGATGTTCCTGGCGCCGTGTGCGATAAGCGGGTGTTTCATCGTGCTGTTCGCGGTGCGGCTGAACGACCGTCGGCTCGCCGGGAGAGATAAGCCGGCCTGGTCGCTGCGCGAGATCGCCGGCACGTTCTACTTCAATCCCCGGCGGAATCCGGACTTCGGCTGGGCGTTCGCCAGCCGCCTTCTGTTTGTGACGGCCTACGCGGTCATGACGACCTACCAGGTCTACTACCTGCTGAGGAAGATCGGCAGCGCCGAGGCCGATGTGCCGCGACAGATCTTCCTCGGTACACTGGTCCAGTCGGCCGTCGTGGTCGCCGCGTCCCTCGCCGGCGGCAAGCTCTCCGATCGGACGGGCCGGCGGAAGATCTTCGTCGTGGCCGCGGCGATCGTGTACGGCGTGGCGATGTTCGCGCTCGCCGTCGCCAGTGACTTCAACGGGTTCCTGGTCGGCATGGCCATCGGCGGGCTCGGCTTCGGGGTGTACCAAGCGGTCGATCTGGCCCTTGTGGTTGACGTGCTGCCGGACAAGGACAACGCCGCCAAGGATCTCGGCGTGCTCAACATCGCCGGCGCGCTTCCCTTCTCGGTCGCGCCCGGGATCGCGCCGGCCGTCCTGGCCCTGGGCGGTGGCAGCTACGGGGTGCTGTACGGGGTCGCCGGGGTCTGGGCCGTCATCGGCGCCCTCGCCATCCTGCCCGTGAAGGGCGTCCGGTAAGGGTCCTGAACCGGCGGGGT
>DATBGW010000109.1:0-11244 GCA_036557765.1 Actinoplanes sp. | reverse complement strand
ATGTCGAAGTGCGCGGCGATCACCGCGCCCTGCGTTCCCTTGCCCGCTCCCGGCGGCGCGACCATCAAGACCCGCATGCGGCAGCCCTTCCACGCGATCAGCGAGCCTGATCGTACGCATCCGCCCCCGACGTGGCGCAGGCACGTACACAAGTCGGGGGCGTCCAGGCCATAAGATCGATGTCATGGACGCCGATGGCCAGCTCCACGCGCTCCGGTTATTGAATTCGGTCAGCAAGCGAGTGCACGCCAGCCTTGACCTGACCGAAACGCTGGACGCCGTCGCCGAGGGTGTGGTCGAGGCGGCCGGATTCGGTCTGGCCGTTGTGAACCTGGCGGAGCCGAACGGCGACTTCACCGTGGTCTCGGCGGCCGGGAGCGAGGAATTGCGCCGTGAGCTCCTGGGCACCCGGGACACCGCGGGGAACTGGCTCGAGCTGCTCCGCCAGGCGGAGCGGTGGGACGCGCTGTACTTCATCGACCACCGCAAGGGAGTCGAGGCCCAGCACACGTACATCCCGGACATCCCGGTGCCCGACGATCCGGACGGCTGGCATCCGATGGACTTCATGTTCGCGCCGCTGATGGCACCGTCCGGCGAGTTGGTGGGGGTGCTCAGCGTGGACATGCCGGACGGTGGCCGCCGGCCCGGCCTGTTCCAGCGCGAGATGCTCGCGCTGTTCGCCGAGCACGCGGCGATCGCGATCCTGCACGCGCGCATGCACACCGCGCTGGAGGAGAGCCAGGCCCATCTGGCGTACGCGGCGACCCACGACCCGTTGACCGGCCTGGCCAACCGGACCTATCTGCGTACCCGGGTGGACGCGCTGCGGCAGAAGCCGGACCGGGCGATCGGCGTGGTGGTCGTCGACCTGGACGGGTTCAAACGCGTCAACGACGCCGGCGGGCACGAGGCCGGTGACGAGGTGCTGCGGGTGGTGGCGGCACGGATGCAGCGATATGTCCGTGAAGGTGACGTGCTGGCCCGGATGGGCGGTGACGAGTTCGTCGCGGTGCTGAGCGGTGACGATCTCGCCGACACGCTGGCGGACACCGCCGAACGGCTGCGCTCCGTCATCGCCGAGCCGGTGCACGGCCGGCGCGGTGTGCACTTCGTCCGGGCCAGCGTCGGGTGCGCGCTGGGCACGGCCGCCGACGAGTTCTCCGTGCTGCTGGCCACCGCGGACGCCGAAATGTACCGGATGAAACATGACCGGACGGCCGGCCCGGCCCTCCGAGTCCTCGCCGGACACCGGCAGGCGCCCGTGCTGCCCTGAACAATGACCTGTATCTTTGCGTCAGCCTCGAGGCTGTCGCCGCCTCGGGCCGCATCACTGTTGGAGGACGGGGAATGCGTAGGGCCCTGATAGCCGCGGCCGCCACCGGCCTGCTGGCGATCACCGGCGCGGCCGGGTGTACCGACGGGGGCGACACCGCGACGGGGAGCGGCAGCAAGGGCGGGCGATCCGGTGCGCCGCCGATCGGGATCATCCTGCCGGACACCTCCACCTCGCAGCGTTGGAAGGTTGACGATCCGAAGTACCTGAAGGCGGCGTTCGACGCGGCCGGTGTTGCGGTGGACATGCAGAACGCCCAGGGAGACAAGGCGCGGTTCGCCTCCCTCGCCGACAAGATGATCAATGATGGCGTCAAGGTGCTCATGATCGTCAATCTGGACTCGCCGACCGGCACGGCGGCCCTGGCCAAGGCGCGGCGCGCGGGAATCAAGACGATCGACTACGACCGTCTCACGCTCGGCGGCGGCGCCGACTATTACGTCAGCTTCGACAACGTCAAGGTCGGCGAGCTGCAGGGACAGGGCCTGATCGCCTGCCTGTCCGCCCAGCAGGCGGTCAATCCGATCGTCGCGGAGCTGAACGGCTCGCCGACCGACAACAACGCCACGCTGTTCAAGCAGGGCTACGACTCCAAGCTGCAACCGCTGTACGACGATGCCAAGTACATGAAGGGGCCGGACCAGGCGGTTCCGGACTGGATCAACTCCGAAGGCGGCAAGATCTTCGAGCAGATGCTGCAGCAATGGCCGAGGATCCGGGGCGTGGTGGCCGCCAACGACGGCCTCGCCAACGCCGTGATCGGCGTGTTGAAGAAGAACGGTATGAACGGCAAGGTGCCGGTCACCGGCCAGGACGCCACCGTCGACGGACTGCGTAACATCCTCACCGGTGACCAGTGCCTGACCGTGTACAAGGCCATCCGGCCCGAAGCGGAGGCGGCGGCGAATCTCGCGGTCTCGCTGTACCGCGGTGAGCAGCCCACGGCCAAGACCGTCGGCCAGCCGATCGGCCAGATCAAGGACCCGGAGTCCGGGGCCTACGTGCCGTTCGTGAGCCTGACGCCGGAGCTGATCACCAAGGGCAACATCCAGCACGTCATCGACGACGGTTTCGCCGACGCCAAGGACGTCTGCCGGGGCGATCCCTACGATCGGCTGTGCGAGGAGAACAACATCAATTAGTCAGGCGGATCCGGACCCGGCGATTCTGCCGGCCCTTGCTCTCCACCTTGACCACCTCCACGCGGCCGACCTGGGCGGTCGAGGCCACATGGGTGCCGCCGTCGGCCTGCACGTCGAGGCCGACGATGTCGATCACCCGGATCTCCGGCATCTCCAGCGGCGGCAGCGCGTCCTGCGTGCGTACGAGGTCGGGGATGGCCAGCGCCTCGGCGCGCGGTAGCACCCGGGCCACGATCTTCCGGTCGGCGGCGATCTCGGCGTTCACCGCGTCCTCCAGCGACTGCTTGAAACCCGGCGGCACCTCCGGCAGGTTGAAATCCATCCTGGCCTCACCCGGTTGCATGTTGCCGCCGGTGACCAGCGCGCCGAAATCCCGGAACACCGTGCCGCAGAGGACGTGCAGGCCGGAGTGCGTCCGCATGAGGGCGGTGCGGCGCTCGTCGTCGATCGCGCCGCGCACCGCCGTGCCGGCAGGCGGCACCGGGTCGCCCGGCGCCGGGATGAGGTAGAGATCGTCGCCCTTGCGGGTGTCGACGATCCGGGTCCGCACGCCCTGCCAGACCAGGACGCCGTGATCGGGCGGCTGCCCACCGCCGCCGGGATAGAACGCGGAACGGTCCAGGACGATGCCGGCCTCGGGATCGGCCGGGTCGGACGACACCACCGCGCAGTCCCACTCCCGGATCGTCGGATCGATCCAGTCCAGCCGGTGGGTGTGCCCGTGCTGCTCGAACGCCATGCTGTGCAATCTACCGGCGCCCGGCTACGGAATCGGCCGCCGCATCGAGTACGTCACGCCGTGCAGGCGGTGCGGTTCGTTGAGGACGTGGATCGCGGCCCGGTCGTACGCCTGCCAGCCCGCGGCGCCGGCCCGGTTGAGGTGCCGTAGGTCGTCGAAGCGCTCGTCGGTGCCCCAGCGCAATACGCCGCCGGGGTGGTGGAACGTGGCGGTCCAGTCCATGAACCTGTCGGCGCCGTACGTGCCGGCCGCGCGGTATTCCAGCCGCGCATACTCCCAGTTGGTCACCGGCTCATTATGCCGGTGATCACGTGCGCTTCGATCGGTGCTGCGATGGAGCCGTCGGCCCCCAGGTACGGGGCCAGCGCTGTTCGGGCGGCCACCTCGATCCGCCGCCGCACGTCCGGTTCGACCTCATCGGCGATCGGCAGCAGCTCCGCGTCGAGGAACGTCGACAGCGACGGCAGCCGGGTGGCGCCGATCTGCGTCTCGAAACGCTCGATCACCAGCCCGGCGCCCGCCCACAGCGACCGGAGCAGCGCCGGCTCACCCACGGCGAAATAGCCCCCGAGCAGCGCACCGGCCCGGTCGCCGGCGAGCTCGGTCACCACGCCGGTCAGCGCCGCGTAGCCGGCGCTGTGTGACAGCCGTCCCGGCACGCTGACCGCGACGCGGCCGCCGACCCGGCCCATCTCGCGCAGCGCGGCGACCGGATCGGTGAAGAACATGAGCGCCGCCTGGCACAACACCCGATCGAACGTACGATCGCCGAACGGCAGCGCGTGCGCGTCGCCGACCCGCCAGTCGAGGTCCGGCCGCAGCCTCCGGGCGACCGCCAGCATCGCCGGGTTGGCGTCCAGCCCCACCACAATGGGTCCGGCGACTCCGGCCGCGGCGCGGGTCACCGCACCGGTGCCGCACGCCACGTCCAGGACGGTCTGGCCCGGGTGCAGATCCGCGGCGGCGACCAGCCGCTGTGCCCACGGCCCGAACAATGCTGGAACGAACGTGTCCTGATAGAACTCGGCCGCGTCGGCCGACAGTCGGTATTCGGTCTCCATGCGATCACCTCAGCACTCCCGATTCCGGGCCGGAAGTTCGAAAACTGGACTTCCGTTCACTAGGTAGAGGGCTGAGAGTGGGGGCATGCGTAGCTACGGCCAGTACTGCCCGATCGCGTTGGCCGCGGAGGTCTTCGCGCAGCGGTGGACCCCGATCATCATCCGGAACCTGCACCTGGGTTGCGGCGGATTCAACGCGATCCTGGACGGGGCGCCCGGACTGCCGCGTAGCGTGCTGTCGCAGCGGTTGCGGGAGCTGCGGCGGGCCGGCGTCGTGGCCCATGACGGCGCCGGGTGGTCGCTCACCGCGAGCGGCCGCGACCTGGCCGAGGTCTGTCTGGCGATGGGCGCGTGGGGCGCGCGCTGGCGTACCGCGCGGCCGGAGGACCAGGACCCGTACCTGGCGCTGTGGATGCTGTCCCGGCTCATCGATCCGGCGACGCTGCCACGGCCGCGGATCGTGGTGGCGTTCGAGGTGACCGATCGGCGGCCGCCGAACCGGTTCTGGCTGGTGCTGGCCGCGACCGGGAACGAGGTGTGCGCGCAGTCGCCGGGCTTCGAAGAGGACGGCCAGGTCCGGACGGACACCGCCCATCTGGTGCGGTGGTACGCGAGTGAGATCGCCCTGGCGGCGGCGCAGCGGGACGGCGGCATGGCGGTGACCGGCCCGCGCTGGCTGGAGCGCCAGCTCGCGGCGTGGGGACGGCTGAACCCCTACGCCACGGCCGAGAAGTGACGAGGGTCTCCCTGATATCCCCCTGACTTGTCGGTAATCGGCTTGGGAGCGGTAATCACCGGGCCATAGGCTCGCAGGTCTGAGGAAAATCTTGGGGGGAGACGGGGATGGCCACGACGGGCGGTATCGCTCGGCTGGTATGCGGACGCTGGTCCAAATGGATCGTGCTGGCATTGTGGATCGCGGTGCTCGCCGTGGCGGTCCCGCTGGCCGGCAAGCTGACCGGCGTCGAAAAGAACGACAACTCGGCGTGGCTGCCCGGCAACGCCGAAGCCACGCAGGTGGCCGATCTGCAGAAGCAGTTCCAGCCGGACGACATCGCGCCGGCGGTCATCGTGTACGAGCGCCCGTCCGGTATCACGCCGGCCGACCAGGCCAAGGTGGCCGGGGACGTCAAGGCGATCGCCGCCGTACCGGGCGTGGTCGGTCAGGTCATCGGCCCGGTGCCGGCCAAGGACGGCAAGGCCGTCCAGGTGATCGTTCCGATCAAGGTCGACGTCGACGGCTGGGACAAGATCGTCGGCGTCGTGGACCAGATCAAACAGACCACCGGAACCGGATCGAACGGGCTGGGCGTCTACCTGACCGGGCCGGCCGGCAACGCCGCCGACTCGGCCGGAGCGTTCGAGGGCATCGACAGCACGCTGCTGTACACCACGCTTGCCGTCGTCACGATCATCCTGCTCATCACGTACCGCAGCCCGGTGCTCTGGTTGCTGCCGATCGTGACCGCGGGCGTCGCGCTGACCAGCGCGCAGGCGGTCATCTATCTGCTGGCGAAGCACGCCGGCCTGGTGGTGAACGCGCAGAGCGCCGGCATCCTCACCGTGCTGGTCTTCGGCGCGGGAACGGACTACGCGCTGCTGCTCGTGGCCAGATACCGCGAGGAGCTGCGGCGGCACGAGGACCGGCACGAGGCGATGGCCCTGGCGCTGCACCGTGCCGGGCCGGCGATCATCGCGAGCGCCGCGACCGTGGCGATCGGGATGTCGATCCTCACGCTGGCCGAGCTCAACTCCACCAGCGGCCTCGGCCCGGTGGCCGCACTCGGCATCGTGGTCGGCCTGCTCGCCATGATCACGCTGCTGCCGGCCCTGTTGGTGATCTTCGGCCGTTGGCTGTTCTGGCCGGTGCGCCCGAAGCCGGGATCCGCCGAGCCCACCGCGACCGGCCTGTGGGCACGGCTCGGCGGCCGCATCGCCCGTCGCCCGCGGATCGTCTGGGTCAGCACGGCCTTGGCCCTGGGCGTCCTGTCCCTGGGCCTGTTCCAGCTGAACGCGAACGGACTGTCCACGGCGGACACGTTCACCACGAAGCAGCCGTCGGTCGCCGGCGAGGAGGTGCTGGCCCGGCACTTCCCGGCGGGCGGCGGCCAGCCGGTCACGGTCATCGCCAACGCCGCGCAGGCGTCGCAGGTGCGGTCCGTCTTCGCCGCCACTCCGGGTATCACCGCGGTCGCCGACCCGGTGGTGAAGAACAACCTGGTGCAGCTGGACGGCACGCTCGAGGCGGCGCCGGACAGCCAGGCCGCGCAGCAGACCGTCGCCCGGGCGCGGGACGCCGTGCACGCCGTTCCGGACGCGAACGCCAAGGTCGGCGGCATGACCGCGATGGTGGTGGACATCAACGACGCGAACCGGCACGACAACCGGCTGATCATCCCGCTGGTCCTGCTGGTGGTGCTGGTCATCCTGGGCCTGCTGCTGCGGTCCATCGTGGCGCCGCTGATCCTGATCGCCACGGTCGTGCTGTCCTTCGCCGCCGCGCTGGGCGTGAGCGCGCTGGTGTTCCGGCACCTGCTCGGATTCGCCGGCGAGGACACGTCGTTCCCGCTGTACGTGTTCGTGTTCCTGGTCGCGCTCGGGATCGACTACAACATCTTCCTGATGACCCGGGTACGCGAGGAGGCGCACCAGCACGGTACCCGTAAGGGCGCGCTGATCGGCCTGGCCGCCACCGGCGGAGTGATCACCTCGGCCGGCATCGTGCTCGCCGGCACGTTCGCCGCGCTCGCCAGCCTGCCGCTGGTGGCGTTCGCCGAGATCGGGTTCGCGGTGGCGTTCGGCGTCCTGCTGGACACCATGATCGTCCGCTCGGTGCTGGTGACCGCGCTGAACCTCGACATCGGCCGGTGGATGTGGTGGCCGGGCAAGCTGACCCGCGTTCCGGACGAGCCGCCGGCCGAGGCCGAGGCCCCGTCGCAGGAACCCGAGCTCGTCGGCTGACCCCAGCCCCCACATGCTCGCCGATCTTGGAGTTGTGGTTGCCTTTATGTCCGCCTCGGACGTCTTTGTGCCAACCACAACTCCAAGATCGGCGGTATAGATGGCGTGGGAGTTACGCGCGCCGAGATGCGCTCGACCGTGCAAGATTGCACGCGTTGGTACGCAGAAGGCGAGGGGTCAAGATGATCTTCATCACCGCGAAGTTCCGGATCAAGCCCGAGGAAGCCGACGACTGGCCCGCGATCGTCGGCCCGGTCACCCGGGCGACCCGTGCGGAGCCCGGCTGCCTGTGGTACGACTGGTCCCGCAGTCTCGACGATCCGACCGAGTACGTGCTGGTGGAGGCGTTCCGGGATGGTGACGCCGGAGCCGCGCACGTCAACTCCGCTCACTTCAAGCAGGCCCAGCAGGATCTGCCCCCGCACCTGGTCGCCACGCCGAAGATCATCAGCCAGACGGTCGACCAGGACGACTGGTCGGATCTGGGCGAGTTGGCGGTCAAGGAGTAACACGCAGGTCACCGGTCACCGGTCACCGGCAACAGCTGGTCCGCCGTCCACGCGGTCCGGGCGGCGTCCAGCCGCACCCCCCGGCGATCTTGGAGTTGTGGTTGCCTTTATGCGGCTTCACGCCTGGTTTGCGCCAACCACAACTCCAAGATCGCGGGGGCGGGAGCGCTAGAGGGGGCGGCCGTGGTCGTCGGTGAGGGTCTCGTTCCACTCCCGGATCTGGTAGCTCTTCACCACGCCGTTCAGGACGAACGGATCGTCGGCGACGAACGACTCGGCGGCTTCCCGGGACGGGAAGATCGCCATCGACCCCTCGTTCCGTGGGTCGCCGAACGTGCCGACCATGAGGATCTCGCCGCGGCGGTGGAAGTCGTCGAGCCGGCTCTTGTGCGCCGGGAAGTGTTGCGGCGCCGTCGTCATAACATCGTCGGCGGACTCGTACAGAATGACGTACTTCACGCCGCCGCCCGTGCCCGCGTCGCGTAGGCCTTGAGCGTCGCCGTCCACGCACCCGGCTCGTCGAAGGTCCCCCGCATGGCGGCCCCGTCGGCGCCGAACGCGTCGAGATCCCGGTGTTCCAGCCGCACCCGCGTCCGCGAGTCGCCCTCCGGCTCGAACCGGACCTCGATCGTGGTCACCAGGTCGGTGTGGTACTTCCAATCGGCGCCGATCTGCCACGTCACAACCAGCCGCGCCGGCGGCTCCCACGCGGTGACGAAGCCGGTATCCGTCTCGGTGCCGTCGGTATGCCGGGTGTACCACCGCCCACCGCTGCGCGGCTCGATCACGATCTCGTCGATCGGCGCCGAACCGATGTGGTGCGCGCGCGGCCACCACGACGTCATGTCCGCGGTGAACAGCTCGAACGCCCGTTGCTGCCCGACCTCGACGACGACCTCCCGCTGGATGGCCTCAATGGTCTCGATCATGATGTTCGCCTCTTTCGTCCTGTGCCCTCTGCTGAAACGCTGCAAGCGAACGCTCCCAGAACCCGTCGAGATGCCGGCGCAGCGTCGCGAGCCCGTCCGGGTCGACCTGGTACAGCCGGCGCGTCCCCTCCTGGGTGTCGAAGACCAGGCCGACGTCCTTGAGCACCTTGAGGTGCTGTGACACGGCCGGCCGGCTCACCGGGAGCACCTCCGCGAGCTGTCCCACAGCCAGCGGGCCGTGCGACAGCCGGTCGAGGATGGCCTGGCGGGTTGGATCCCCCAGCGCGGTCAGCATCGCGGTTGCGTTCGTCATGGCTAACCGTAAGCTATAACTTACCGAGCCTTGAGGGCAACCCCGTTCCGGCCGCGGATCGAAGCATCAAGCACCTGCGCGGTGTGTGCCAGGGCGATGTCGCCGCCCAGCCGGCGGAGCGCTGAGGCGACCTGCATGAGACAGCCGGGATTCGCGGTGACCAACAGGTCGGCACCGGTGGCCAGCACGGTACGGGCTTTGCGGTCACCGAGCTCGGCGGCCGGCTCGGGATTGAGCACGTTCCAGATGCCCGCGGAGCCGCAGCAGATCTCGGGATCGGCGATCTCCCGCAGCTCGAGCCCCGGGATGCCGCGCAGCAGCGTCCGCGGCTGGGCCCGGACGCCCTGCGCATGGCCGAGATGACACGCGTCGTGGTAGGCGACGGTCATCGGCAGCGGGTGCCTCGTCGCCACCGGGCCCAGCTCGACCAGCACCTCGGAGAGGTCGCGGACCTTGGCGGCGAACGCCGCAGCGCGGTTCGCGTAGACCGGATCGTCACGCAGCAGCTCGCCGTACTCCTTCAAGGACGACCCGCACCCGGCCGCGTTGACGACGAGATAGTCGATGTCCAGCGGCTCGAACGTGTCGATCAGCCGCCGCGCGAACCGCTGCGCCTCCGCCTCGCGGCCGTTGTGCACGCTGAGCGCGCCGCAGCAGCCCTGCGCCGGCGGGGTGAGGACGTCACAGCCCTCGGCTGCCAGGATCCGGATGGTCGCCGAGTTGACGTCCGGGAAGAACGCGCTCTGCACACAGCCGGTCAGCATGCCGACCACAGCCCGCCGCCGGCCGCGGGCCGGCACCCGGCGCGGCGGTCGGGGCACCGTCCGCAGCTCCGGCGCCAGACCCTCCAAGGTGCCCAGCGTGGGGACCAGACGCGTTACCGCGCGTTGCAAACCCAGTCCGCGGTACGCCCGCAGCGGTCCGCGCAGCAGGCGCAGGCGCCGGGGATACGGGAAGAGCGCGAAGATGGCGGCCCGGAGCGCACGGTCCCGTGGTCCGCGGGTGTGCCGGCGCTCGACCTGGGCGCGCGTGTCCTCGATGAGCCGGTCGTACCGCACCCCGGACGGGCACGCGGTGACGCAGGCCATGCAGCCCAGACAGCGGTCGAAATGCTCCACCATGGAGTCGCTCAGCGGCTCCCCGCCCAGCCCAGCGTTCATCAGATAGATGCGCCCGCGCGGGGAGTCCATCTCCTCGCCCCACAGCAGGTAGGTGGGGCAGGTGGTCAAGCAGAAGCCACAGTGGACGCAGTCGGCGATGAGGTCGGCACGCGGCGGGCGGTGGTCGTCGAACGCGGGCTCGTCGGCGACCGGGCCGAGCACGTCGTGGGGCGCGGAATCGCTGCTGCCCCAGGTGGCGTCGACGCCCATCAGATGCCTCCTACGAAGCGGCCCGGCGCGAACCGCCGCCCGGGATCGAACTGTTCCTTCACGCGGCGCATGAGCGTCAGTCCGGGAACCGGTCCCCACATGTCCACGCCGGCGCGGACTTCAGGTGGCGCGGTGAGCACGATCGCGTGCCCGCCGGCCCGGACCGCGGCCGCGCGGAGCCGCTCTACGACATGTGCGGCAGTGCTTTGCTCTGCTTCCCCAGCGGAAGCGGCGGCGCGGTTTTGCTCTGCTTCTCCAGCGGAAGCAGCGGCGGCCGGCACCGGGACACCGGCATAGAGCACCCCGGTACCGGCCGAGCCGCGGATCGGAACGCCCACCTCCTGCGCGACCGCCACGACGTCCGGTACCCGGGACAGCGCCGCGGTCACCTTGACGCCCACGCCACCGGCCTCCCACGGCAGCCGCCCCCACCAGTCCGGGAAACCCTCGACGGCGTCGCCGAACAACCGTGCTACCGTCGCCGCCCGGTCCCGGACGCCGGTCGGCGAGCCTTCGACCAGCACCGCGACTTCGACGTCGCCCTCGGGCGCGGCATCGATCTCCAGCGCGCTCGGCACCACCTGCGCGCTCAGGACCGCCGCGATCAACCGGCCGGCCGCGGCGGCATCCGCCACGCGCGTCCGTACCACGGAAGCGGCCGCCGGCAACGGGTGCAGCCGGAACACGCACTCGGTGATCAGCCCGAGCGTTCCGTACGAGCCGGTGTAGAGCTTGCCCAGGTCGTACCCCGCGACGTTCTTGACGACCTTGCCGCCGGCCCGCGTGACCGTACCGTCCGGCCGGACCACGGTCACGCCGATCAGGAGATCACGCGCCGTGCCGTAGAGCATCCGCCGCGGGCCGCTGGTGTTGGTGGCGACCGT
>DATBGW010000108.1:0-10819 GCA_036557765.1 Actinoplanes sp. | reverse complement strand
CGGACATCGGCGTAACGAGCGCCGCGGGACTGCCGGGCGCCCCGTGCCCTGGCCGCGGCACTCAGGGGGCGAGCGTCACGTCCACGACGAAGCCCTCTTCCGGCGCCGTCTCCAGCTCCAGGTCGCCGATGCGCCCGGCCGCGCGCAGGTCGTCCTGGGCGAGGTGGCCGACGTCCGCTCCACGGACCGCGGCGCGCGTGACCTCGGCTCGCATCGACACCTTCGCGGCGGACTTGGCCCGGCGGACCTGCCGCAGCGCGTCGCCGGCCACGTCGAGCAGGCCGGCGTCTCCGTCCGGTGCCACCCGGGTCAGCTCGTACCGGCTGGGCCAGGTCGCCCGGTGCACCGAGCCGTACCGCCACCAGGACCAGACCTCCTCGGTGACATACGGCAGGAACGGCGCGAACAGCCGCAACTGCACGGACAGCCCGGCGGCCAGCGCGGCGCGCGCCGAATCGGCACCCGGACCCTCGCCGTACGCCCGGTCCTTGACGAGCTCGATGTAGTCGTCGCAGAACGTCCAGAAGAACGTCTCCACCGCCTGTAGCGCGTCGGTGTGCTGGTATGCGTCGAACGCCGCGGTGGCGGCGCCGATCACCTCGGTAAGCCGGGCCAGCATGCCGCGGTCGAGCGGCTCGGACACCGGCTGCCGCAACGCGTCGGCCGCGCCGAGCCCGAGGGCGAACTTCGACGCGTTCAACACCTTGGTGGCGAGCCGCCGCCCGACCTTGATCTGCGCCGGGTCGAACGCGAGGTCGGTGCCCGGCCGTCCATTGGACGCCCAGTACCGCACCGCGTCCGAGCCGTTCTGCACCAGCAGATCCATCGGCGTGACGACATTGCCCTTCGACTTGGACATCTTCTTGCGGTCCGGATCAAGGATCCAGCCGGACAACACCGCCGTATGCCACGGCAACGCACCCGCCTCCAGGTGCGCCCGCACGACGGAGGAGAACAGCCAGGTACGGATGATCTCCTGGCCCTGGGGTCGGAGATCCATCGGGTACACGCGGCGGAACAGGTCGTCGTCGGTGGTCCAGCCGCTGAGGATCTGCGGCGTCAGCGACGACGTGGCCCACGTATCCATGACATCCGGATCGGCCGCAAATCCGCCGGGCACGTCGCGCTGCGACTCCTCGAAGCCGGGCGGACACTCCGAGGACGGGTCAACTGGCAACGATGATTGGTCCGGTATGAGAAGCTGGTCATAGTCCGGCTCGCCAGCGTCGTCGAGCCGGTACCAGACCGGGATGGGCACGCCGAAGTACCGCTGCCGGCTGATCAGCCAGTCCCCGGTTAGGCCGTTCACCCAGTGCTCGTACCGGTGCAGCATGTGCCCCGGGATCCAGCGCAGCTGGCGGCCGCGCTCGAGCAACTGCTCGCGCAGGTCTGCGTCCCGACCGCCGTTGCGGATGAACCACTGCCGGCTCGTAACGATCTCCAGTGGCGCGTCGCCGTGTTCGTAGAACTTCACCGGGTGGGTCACCGGGCGTGGCTCGCCGAGCAGATCGCCGGACTCGCCGAGCAACCGCACGGTCTCCCGCCGAGCGGCGTTGACGGTGAGGCCGGCGAACTGCGCGTAGGCCGCCGCCGGCACGCCGTCCGGGCGCTCCGGCAGGAACCGGCCGTCCCGACCGAGCACCACGCGGGTGGAGAGGTGCAGGTCGCGCCACCAGACCACGTCGGTGAGATCTCCGAACGTGCAGACCATCGCGATGCCGGTGCCCTTGTCCGGCGCTGCCGCCGGATGCTGGTACACCGGCACCTCGACGTCGAAGAGTGGCGTCCGCACGGTCCGGCCGAGCAACGGCCGGTACCGCTCGTCCGACGGGTGGAAGACCAGCGCCACGCAGGCCGGCAACAGCTCCGGCCGGGTCGTCTCCACCTCGACCGGTCCCTCGGGTCCGTGGAACCGGAGGCGGTGGTAGGCGCCGGGTCGTTCCCGGTCTTCCAGCTCCGCCTGCGCGACCGCGGTGCCGAAGCCGATGTCCCACAATGTCGGCGCCTCGGCGGTGTAGGCCTCCCCGCGTGCCAGGTTGCGCAGGAAAGCGCGTTGCGACACGGCCCGCGACTTGTCGCCGATGGTCGTGTACGTCATGGACCAGTCGACCGAGAGGCCGAGGCGCCGCCACAGCGCCTCGAACGCCTTCTCGTCGTCGGCGGTCAGCCGCCCGCACAGGTCGACGAAGTTGCGCCGGGAGATGGAGACCGGCGGCTTCGGTGGGACCGCGGGCGGCTCCCACCCCGGCTCGTAGGGCAGCGACGGATCACATCGGACGCCGAACACGTTCTGCACGCGACGCTCGGTCGGCAACCCGTTGTCATCCCAGCCCATCGGATAGAAGACCGCCTTGCCGCGCATGCGCTGGAACCGAGCGACCGTGTCGGTGTGCGTGAACGAGAAAACATGCCCCATGTGCAGCTCGCCCGATACGGTCGGCGGAGGCGTGTCGATCGCGTATACGTCCGAGCGCTCCTTCGAGCGGTCGAACGCGTACGTGCCCTCCTCCTGCCAGCGACGCGACCACCTGTCCTCGAGGCCGTCCAGCGACGGTCGCTCGGGGAGGCCGGTGCGCGCCGTCCGTCCCGTATCAGTCATGCGCTGATGCTACGACCGGCCGGTGTCGCGAGGCTGCCGATAAATGGGCCCACTCACGCCGCCGACTTCTGACCGCTGGCCCGCTGTTCGTGGTCGAGCAGCCAGCTCTTCACCGTCAGTCCCCACCGGTATCCGCCCAGCGTGCCGTCCGAACGCCGGACCCGATGGCAGGGCACGAACAACGCGGCCGGGTTGCGCGCACACGCCGCCGCGGCCGCGCGGATCGCCTCGGGCCGGCCGGCCAGTCCGGCGAACTCGGTGTAGGTCACCGGCATGCCGGGCTTGATAGTCCGCATCACCTGCCAGGCCTGGGCGATGAACCGGCCGCCGATCCGCTGCTCCACCGGCACGTCGTCCACCGCCGCGAGGTCACCGTCGAAATAGGACCGTACGGCCGCACCGGCGGCACCGACGTCGGTCACCGGTCTCGTGTCCTCGATCAGCTGCGGATGTATCAGCGGTAGCAACTCACCCACGTCCGGCGTGAAGCCGGCCGCCCGAACGGCGCCTGATTCGCCCACCACCACGGTGAACGGTCCGATCGGAGTGTCCAACGTCGAGTACTGCAACATCTCGTCTCCTCCAGAGTGTGCAATGCCATCCCATCGCCACATCGGCGACGGGCCGTCGAATGTCAGCGGACGTCCTCGTTAGCCCGCCCGCCAGAGCCGGATCAGGGCGTACGACCGCCAGGGGCGCCACCGTTCCGCGTGCGCCGCCAGCTCCGCCGGCGTGTCCGGAAGGCCGAGCTTGGCCGCGCCGCGGCGCGCCGCCAGATCGGTGGGCAGGAACACATCGGGATCGCCGATCGCGCGCATCGCCACGTATCCGGCGGTCCACGTGCCGATCCCGGGTATCTCGGTGAGCCGCGCCACCGCCTCGTCGCGGTCGGCGCCCGGCTCGAGATCAAGCTTCCCGGCCGCCACCGCGGCGGCGAGCGCCCGGATCGTCGTGCGCCGCGCGGCCGGCATCGCGAAGGCGTCGTCCGGAAGCTCCGCCACGATGTCGGCGGCCGGAAACCCGATGAGCCCCGATGTCGACACGTCGCCACCGGTGGCCCGGACGATCCGGCCCAACGTCGTCCGCGCGGCCGCGACACTCACCTGCTGACCGACGATCGCGCGCACCGCCGTCTCGAATCCGTCGACCGCCCGCGGCACGCGGACGCCCGGCTCGTCCGCGATCGCCTTCGCCAACGCCGGGTCGGAGGCCAGAAGGCTGTCCACGGCGATCGGATCGGCGTCCAGATCGAACAGCCGGCGGCAGCGGGCCACCGCCGGCGCGAGGTCGCGCAGATCGTCAAGACGCAGTCTCGCGGTGACCCAGCGGTCCACCGGCGTCAGCTCCACGGTGGCGCCGCCGTGCGGCAAGGTGAGCCCACGGCGATACACGCGTCCGTCGCACTCCTCCACACCCGGCACCGCCCGCAGCGCCAGAAACTCCAGGAGCGACGCGGCGTGCAGCGGCCGGCGGCACGCGAGGCGCAGGCCGATCGTTCCGCCGCCGGACCGGCTCGCCGCGCGGCTGGCGCGCAGGTCACTGGGCGGTCGCCCGTACGCCTCGAGGATCGTGTCGTTGAACTGCCGCACGCTGCCGAAGCCCGCCGCGAACGCGATGTCCGCGAGCCCCAGGTCCGTGGTCTCGATGAGGATGCGGGCCATCTGGGCGCGCTGTGCCCGGGCCAGAGCGAGCGGCCCGGCGCCGAGCTCGGCGGTGATGATCCGGTGCAGATGCCGCTCGGTATATCCGAGCCGGCTCGCCAGGCCGGGAACGCCGTCGCGGTCCACGACGCCGTCGCCGATCAGCCGCATGGCCCGGCCCACAACGTCGGCGCGCAGATCCCACTCCGGTGACCCGGGCGAGGCATCCGGCCGGCACCGGCGGCAGGCCCGGAAGCCGGCGCGCTGCGCGGCGGCGGCGCTGGCGAAGAACGCGACGTTGGCGCGCTTCGGCGTCCGGGCCGGGCACGACGGCCGGCAGAAGATCCCGGTGGTCTTGACGGCCGTGTAGAAGCGCCCGTCGAAGCGTTGGTCCCGGCTCTCCGCCGCACGGTAGCACCGCTCGAAGTCCAGCTCCATGACATCGAGTCTGCCTCGCGCGAGAGCCGACGGCTGGCGGGTTTCGGACATCGGACTAACGACTCGGCAATCGAACGCATGTTTGAAGTTATACCGGGTTATACTCCGGATGTGAAGACCGCGATTTCGATGCCCGACGAGACGTTCGCCCGAGCCGAGGAACATGCCGCGGTGCTCGGAGTGAGCCGCTCGGAGTTCTTCACCCGTGCGGTGCGCCGCTACATCGAGCACCTGGACGCCGAGTCGCTGACCGGGAGGATCAACGTGGCAATCGATGCCGCGTGGCCGGAGGGCGTGACGTTCGACGCGGTCCGGTACGGCCGTGGTGCACCGGACGCCGCCCCATGGTGATCCGGCGTGGAGCGATCTACTGGGCCGACGTGGACGGCGCCCGGCGGCCCGTGCTGGTGGTGCAGGCGCAGGCGTACAACGACAGCCGGCTGCCGACCGTGCTGGCCGCCGTGCTCACCTCCAACACGAAGGTGGCGTCGATGCCGGGGAATGTGTTCCTGCCCGCGGCGGTCTCTGGACTGCCCGACGACGCGGTGGTCAACGTCGCCGTCCTGCTTACTGTCGACAAGGCGCGACTCGACGGCCCGATTGGCGACGTCCCGGCCGCGGAGATGTCGGCCGTGGAGGGCGGCTTGCAGGGCGTCCTGGGATTGTCAACGTAGGTTGACGAATGCGGGCGTGTCAACTACGGTTGACAGATCACGGAGGGGGCCCGATGGAGACGCAGACCCGAAGCGATGCCATCACCAGCGGCGATGGCACGATCATCCGGTACCGGACGTTCGGCGGCGGTGGCCCGGCCGTGGTACTGCTGCACGGCGGCATGCAGACCTCGCGGAACTTCCGGACCCTGGCGGCACTGCTCGCGGACCGGTTCACCGTGCACATCCCGGACCGGCGCGGGCGGGGCCTCAGCGGACCGCCCGGCGCCGGCTACGGGCTGCGCAGCGAGATCGCGGACCTCGGCCTCCTGATGCGGGAAACCCATGCCGGTAATCTGTTCGGCTTGAGCTCGGGTGCGGTCATCGCGCTCGAGGCGGCCCTTGCGCTGTCGGAGATCGAGCGGCTGGCGCTGTACGAGCCGCCGCTGAAGTTCGGTCCGGTTGATCCGGTGGCGTGGGCACCCCGCTACCGGCACGAGCTGTCCCGCGGCCGGCTGGCCAGCGCGTTCGTCACCACCGTGAAGGGCACCGGCGACTCTCGCGCGGTCCGGTATCTGCCACGGGCGGCCCTGGTTCCGCTGGTGCGCCTGGGCATCCGCGCCGATCGGCGCGCCGGTCGTGAGCCCGGCTACACGACGCTGGGCGATCTGATCCCGACCATGCAGCTGGATGCGACGCTGGTCGACGAGGCGGCCGGGCCACTTGACCGGTACGTACAGGTGGCCGCCGAGACACTGCTGCTGGGCGGTGAGCGCTCCCCGGCGTACCTGAAAACGGCCCTGAACGGCTTGGAGGCGGTCGTGCCGCGCGTGCGTCGCGTCACGCTGCCCGGTGTCGGTCATCTCGCCGCCGACGACACCGGCCGGCCGCAGCTGGTGGCCGACCAGCTCCGGACGTTCTTCTCTTGAGACGCCGTAAACTGGCTCGTCGTGAGCCTCACCATCGGTATCGTCGGCCTGCCCAACGTGGGCAAGAGCACCCTCTTCAACGCCCTTACCAAGAACGACGTGCTCGCCGCGAACTACCCGTTCGCGACGATCGAGCCGAACGTCGGCGTGGTCGGGCTACCCGACGACCGTCTCACCGTGCTGGCCGAGATGTTCTCCAGCGAACGGATCGTTCCGGCGCCGGTGTCGTTCGTGGACATCGCCGGTCTGGTTCGCGGCGCCTCGAAGGGCCAGGGGAGGGGCAACGCGTTCCTGGCGAACATCCGCGACGCGTCGGCGATCTGCCAGGTCGTCCGAGCGTTCTCCGACCCGAACGTGCTGCACGTCGAGGGCAGGATCTCGCCCGCCGACGACATCGAGACGATCAACACCGAGCTGATCCTGGCCGACCTGCAGACGATCGAGAAGGCGTTGCCACGCCTGCAGAAGGAAGCCAAGGTCCGCAAGGACCGCGGCCCCGTCGCGATCGCGGCCGAGGCGGCGTTCAAGCTGCTGAACGACGGCGTCACGCTCTACCAGGGCGCGGCCGGCGCGGGCATCGACACTGCCGCCCTCTCCGAGCTCCACCTGCTCACCACCAAGCCGTTCCTGTACGTCTTCAATGTGGACGAGGCGGAGCTGAACAACGCCGCCTTCCTCGACGAGATGCGCGCGCTGGTGGCACCGGCTGAGGCGATCTTCATGGATGCCAAGATCGAGTCGGAGCTCATCGACCTGCCCGACGACGAGGCGCTGGAGTTGCTGGAGTCGACCGGGCAGACCGAGCCCGGGCTCACGCAACTGATCCGGGTCGGTTTCCGGACGCTGGGCCTGCAGACGTACCTGACCGCCGGGCCGAAGGAGAGCCGGGCCTGGGTGATCTCGATCGGCGCGACCGCGCCGGAAGCCGCCGGGGTGATCCACAGCGACTTTCAGCGCGGGTTCATCAAGGCCGAGGTGATCAGCTACCACGACCTTGTCGCGGCCGGTTCGATGGCGGCCGCCAAGGCCGCCGGCAAGGTGCGCATGGAGGGCAAGGACTACGTCATGCGCGACGGCGACGTGGTCGAGTTCCGCTTCAACGTTTAAGCGGAGTCGACCTTGACGGTGGCGCGGATGTCGCCGAGGCCGCGGGCGACGAGGAACTGGCCCGCCCCGGTGAGTCGGCCCCACCGGTTCGCTGAGACGTCCCAGCGTCGCCACATCCGGCTGTCTGTTGCGACCTCGGCGGTGACCGACTCGCCCGGTCCGGCCTCGACCGCCTGCCATCCGACCAGGCGGACGGGCTGGTCGGGGTCGCTGGGCTCGAAGTAGACCTGAACCACCTCGCGGCTGGCGCGCTGGCCGGTGTTGGTCACAGTGACCGACACCGTCGGTGAGTCCCCGTCGAAGGACACCCGCGGTTCGTCGTACCGCCAGGTCGAGTAGCCGAGGCCGTGCCCGAGCCAGAACGCCGGAGCCGGCGCCCGTCCGGCGTAGTGCCCGCGGTAGCCGATGTACGGACCCTCGTCGTACGTGACCTTGCCGTCGACCGGAGTCACCGTCCATGCCGGGGTGGCGGCGTCGTCGGCCGGGAACGTGGTGACCAACCGTCCGGCCGGCTCGATCTCGCCGAGCAGCGCCGCCGCTATTGCGTGGCCACCCTCCTGGCCGGGCAGGCCCGCCCACAGGATGGCGTCGACGGCATCCCGCCACGGCATCGTGACCGGCGTCGCGGCGTTGACCACGACCACCGTCTTCCGCGCGGCGGCGGCGACCGCCGCGACGAGATCGTCCTGGCGGCCGGGCAGGCGCAACGTGGATTTGTCCACCGCCTCGGTCTCCTGCTCCTCGGTGAGGCCGACGACCACCACGGCGACGTCAGCGGCACCGGCCGCCTCCGCGGCGGTGGCGATCACGTCGTCGGGATCTCGCGGTGCGGTCCGGGCGACGATGCCGAACAGGCCCACTCCAGCCAGCGGACTCCCGTCGGCCTCCGGCGTACGCAGCACGACGCTTCCCTCGATGATGTCGTCTCCGCCCACCTCAACAACGTCGGTCGCTGTGGGCGGTGCGAGGATCTCTTCGCCGAGCCCGCGGCCGGTCACGGCGAGCTGGTAGCGGACCGTGCGGTCGCCGACGGTCAGTTCCCAGGCGCCGGCGCCGATCGCACCGACCTCGACCGGGCCGGTCGCGGTGATCCGGGCACGGAAGCGGACGGTCGCCACGGTGGCGTCGAAGTCGTCGTCGAAGCCCACCATCGTCGAGGCGGTACGCCCGGACCGCTCCTCGATGACGGCGCCCTCGGGATCGAGCAGCGTGAACCGTACGCCCGGCTCGCCGGTCTCCGGGTCGACAAGGACGTCCCCGCGGGCCGGGGTGGGCCGGGTCCGGACCTCGACGCCGTCGGTGACCGTCACCCGATCGCCCAGCCGGGCGGTGAGCCCTTCGGCGACGCCGACTTGATAGGGCGGGTTGACCTGCGCCGACCCGCCGCCCATGTCGATGGTGTCGACGGCGTGCCGGCCGATCAACGCCACGGTGGCGGTGCGGTCCAGCGGCAGCACACCGTCGCGGTTGGTCAGCACGGTGATGCCTTCGGCGGCCAGCCGGGTCAGCTGCTCGCGGCGGGTGGCACTGTCCGGCTCCGGGAGGCCGTCGGGGTAGTCACGCGGCGTGTCCAGCGCGCCGATCCGATCCGCCAGCCGCAGCAGCCGGATCAGGTGCTCGTCGACCGTTCGCTCGTCGACGTCGCCGGCGCGTACCGCGGCGACCAACGCGTCGCCCCACGGGCCGTTCGGTCCGGGCATGACCAGGTCGAGGCCACCGTTCGCCGCCGGCGCGGCGGTCTTGGTGGCGAACCAGTCCGACATGATCAGCCCGTCGTAACCCCACTCGCCCTTGACGATCTCGTTGTTGACATGCTGTTGCTCGGTGGCGGCGACGCCATTGACGTCGTTGTACGCCGCCATGATCGACCATGCGTTGGCCTCCGCGATGGCGATCTCGAACGGCAGCAGGTACAGCTCGCGCAACGTCGCCTCGTCCACCACGCTGTTGACCGTGTTGCGGTCGGTCTCGCTCTCGTTGGCGATCAGATGCTTCAGGCACGCGGCCACCCCGGACTCCTGCAGCCCACGCACGTACGCGGCGGCGAGCTTGCCGGTGAGCAGCGGATCCTCCGAGTACGCCTCGAACAGGCGGCCACCGAGCAGGCTGCGGTGCAGGTTGATGGTCGGCCCGAGGACGACGTGGATCTGCTGGGCCATCGCCTCCTCGGCAAGCAGGCGGCCCACTTCGTACGCCGTGTCCTCGCTCCACGCCGAGGCCAGCAGCGTCGCGTTCGGGAACAGCGCCACGGTCCGGCCGCCGCTGAACTTCAGCCCGCGCACACCGGTCGGCCCGTCCGACAGCCGTACCTCCGACAGGCCGATCGGCGGGCATGGCGCCAGAGTGAATGCCGATGCGCCGGTCAGCAGCGTCACCTTGGTGGACAGGTCGAGCTGCGCGACGAGCGCCGGGTAGTCGGTTCCGGCCATCATTGACCCTCCTGCGGGCGTCCGGTAGACGGCGAGGTGCCGCCTACCGGACAGTGAACCCTCAGGCCAGGGTGACCGCCACTTGCTCGAGGGCGTCCATGGATTCCTGCATGCCACTCTCCATCCCGGAATCGATTACCGCGTCGCGGTCGGCCTTGTCCCGGTACTCGCAGAGCATGTCCATGAACGTTCGCCCGTCCTTCTCGGTGAGCGTGACGGTGACCAGGCCGGCGTGGTCGTCGGCGTCCGGGATGCCCTCGAAGATCTCCGTGTTGACCAAGCGTTCGTCCGGGACGATCTCCCGGAACTCGCCCCGGAACGCGACCTCGAAGCCCCCGTTGGCGACCATGACGTACCGCCACATGCCGCCGACTCGAAGGTCGATGTCGGCAGTGGTCACCGTGCCCTTCTGGCCGCTCCACCACCGCTTGACGAGCTCTGGGGTGGTGTACGCCTTCCAGACCAGCCGTCGGGGAGCGTTGAACTCACGGGTGATCAGGATCTGGTTGTCGGCCGGGAGCGTCACCTTCGCGGTGCCGCTAGTCGTTGCTGCCATCGTCTCTCTCCGTTTCCTTCAGTTCTTCCAACACCTCGTCCATCAGCTCGAACCGCTCGCTCCACGCCTGCTCGTACTTGGCGAGCCAGTCGTGGATCGGCTTGAGCGGTTCGGCGTTGAGCCGGTACATCCGCTGCCGCCCTTCGTCGCGGACATGCACGAGATCGACCTCGCGGAGCACACGCAGGTGCTTGGAAACCTGCGGCTGTGCCAGACCGAGCAGCTCGACCAGGTCGTTGACCGGCCGCTCTCCCTGAGCGAGTAGGTCGAGGATCTGCCGGCGTCGCGGCTCGGCCACCGCGTTGAACGCGTCCGTCGTGGTTGCTGCTCGTGCCATGGCCCAATCATATTCCCATAACGGAATACGTCAACCCGCATTCGCAATCGTCCTCCCGCGATCTTGGAGTTGTGGTTGCCCTTTTGTCGCTTTCGATCCGGTCTATGCCAACCACAAGTCCAAGATCGCGG
>DATBGW010000107.1:0-3900 GCA_036557765.1 Actinoplanes sp. | reverse complement strand
CGCTGCTCGTCGGACTCCTACGCGGCGTCCCGGCCGGGTCTGTGGTGGCGTTCGTGCTGCGCGTCGTCGCGAACACCGCCGTGTGGATCGTCCTGCAAAGCTTTCTGCTGTCCCGGCGGGTGCCGATTCGGCGATTGCTGCGCAGTTCCGTCGTCATCGCCGCCGGCAGCGCGATATTGAGCCTGTACTCCGCGTTGTGGATGCCCCGCGTCATCGCGAGCAACGCCGAAGAATACGGGATCATCGGAATCACGTTCGCTCTGCTGACCTGGCTGATCGTCGTCAGCTTCTGCATGGTTATCGCCGCCGTGATCAGCGCCGAGCTCGGCGGCGCCCCCCGGATCACGTTCCTGTCGGCAACGGCTGACGGCGAGCCAGGAGAGGACCCGAGCGGGTCACTGGCACCAGACGGAAACGATGAGGGCACACCGGACCGACGGCAACCGACATGATCCGCTGCCGGGAGTCATCCGTCGGCAGTCTGGGACGGCTCGGTGAGCTGCCGCATCATGGTCGCGATGTCTGAGGAGATCCACTCCTCGGCCAGGAGACCGCCGGCGATCCGGTAGATCTCGATACTCGTGTACTCGACGGTGCGCCCGGTCGCTGGGATGTCGAGGAACTCGCCTTCGTGCGTACCAGTCATCGTGAGCCGGACAGCGACCCGGTCACCGGACGAGAAGATGTCCTCGATGTGGCCCGCAACGTTGGGAAACGCACTGCGCATCACCTGCGCGTTCTGCATCCAGGCGTCACGGCCACGCATCTGGAACGGCATGCCGGCGATGTTGATGATGAAATCCTCGGTGATGAACTCGGTACAGGTCTCGAGGCTCCCACTGTTGAAGGCAGCGAACGCCGCCCGTACCAGATCGACGTTGGCCTTGGTGTCGCCGCTCTCGAACTCCATCAGACACCTCCGGTGGTTTCAGCGCCGCAACGGCCGAATCGCACCGGCCACCGCAATCGACATGATCAACAGCGCGGTCACGGCCAGCAGCGCCGTCCGGACGGTGAGGCGGTCGCCGAGGAAACCGATCAATGGTGGGCCGGCCAGGAATGCACAATATCCGATGGACGCGACCACGCTCACCCGAGCGGCCGCCCGCGCCGGATCGTCGGCGGCAGCACTCATCCCGACCGGAAAGCCGAGCGAGGCGCCGAGCCCCCAGAGCACCACACCCGCGAACGCCAGCAGCGGGGTCCGGCCGAACACGAACAGTCCCAGGCCGACCAGGCCGCACAGTGCCAGAACACGAAGGACCGGCACGCGTCCGTACCGATCGAGGAAGCGCGGCCCGAACCAGCGACCCGTGGTCATGGCGGCGAGGAACGCCGCGAAGGCCAACGCGCCCACCGCGGCCGACGCTCCGTAGTCGTCGATGACAGCGACGTTGATCCAGTCGAGCCCGGTGCCCTCGGTGAACGCGAACGCCAACACGAAGACCCCGACCAGCAACGTTCGCGGCTCCTTCCAGGCGCTCAGCGCGCGCCGCAGGCCGCTCCCGCCGACGGCCTCGTCCGTAGCCGGTGCCGTGTCGTCGCTGTCGTCCGGCACGAACGACCGGACCGCAACGATGACAGCGACCGCCACGAGGAGCGCCGCTCCGACCAGGTGCGCGGTGACCGGGACATGCAGAGCCACGGCCGCGGAGCCGACCAGGGCGCCGGCGACCGTACCCACGCTGAACCCGGCGTGGAATCGCGGCATGATGGCGCGGCCCAGCCGGCGTTCCACCAGTGCGCCCTGCACGTTCATGGCGACGTCCCAGGCACCGTTCGCGAAGCCGAACAGCGCCAGACCCACGACCACCGGCGCTACGCCGTACCGATAGCCGATCGCTGCGCCGCTCAGTGAGACACCGAGCAGCGCGGCCATCGCCGTGACCGTACGCCGTGAGCCGAAGTGAGTGACGATGTGCCCGGCGAGCGGCAGTGCCACGATCGATCCGCCGGCTATGGCGAGCAGGACGAGGCCGAGCTCCGACGGTGTCAGGCCGAGTGCGTCGCGGATCTGGGGAATCCGCGCCGCCCACGAGGCGATCGGGACACCCGCGCCGATGAACGCGACGTAGGTGGCCCGGGTAGCAGCCCGCACCTCTGGGGCAGCGCCGACCGTGGCCGTCACCGCTCCGCTCCGGCCACGTGCGCCTGGCTAGACTCCCGGGCGTGGGAGGCGAGCCGGAGTGGGACGTCGCCGTCGTCGGTGGTGGTCCGGCCGGTCTCGCCGCGGCCCACGCTGCGGCAATGGCCGGTGCTCGAACGATCGTTCTCGAACGGTCGCAGCATCCCCGGTACAAGACATGTGGCGGCGGGTTGATCGGCACGTCGCTCGCGGTCGCGACTCCGCGCGTCACCGTGCCCAGCCGAGACGTCATCGATGCCGTCACGTTCACCGACAACGGGCGCCGAGGCTTCACCCGGCACGCGCGCGACCGGCCGCTGCTCACGATGGTCCGGCGCGAGGACTTCGACCTGGCCTGGTACGACGCGGCGGTCACCGCCGGCGCGAAGGTACGGCAGAACGCCCAGGCGCGGGCCATCACCCAGGACGAACGCTCCGCCCTGGTGACGCTCGCGGACGGGTCCACGGTGACAGCCAGCGTCGTCATCGGCGCCGATGGCTCGGCCGGCATCGCGTCCCGGTCCGTCGGCGTCACGTTCGAGCAGCAGGACCTCGGCCTGGAGGTGGAACTCGCCGCGACGGACGCGGACCGGGGGGCGTGGCGCGGTCGCGTGCTGCTGGATTGGGGACCGATCCCCGGATCGTACGGCTGGGTCTTTCCGAAGGATGACCAGCTCACCGTGGGTGTGATCATGTCCAGGGGCCGGGGAACGGACACCAAGCGCTACCTGGCCGAGTTTCTCGCACGGCTTGACCTCGTGGACCGGCCGGTACGACACGACTCGGGTCATCTGACCCGTTGTCGCCGGGTTGACGCGCCGCTGCGGCTGGGCCGGGTACTGGTCGCCGGTGACGCGGCCGGCCTGCTGGAGCCGTGGACGCGGGAGGGCATCAGCTACGCGCTGCGATCGGGCTCGTGGGCGGGTGAGGCGGCGGCGCGTGGCGATCTCGACCGTTACCCGCGGTTGGTCCATGAACACCTCGTTCCGGAGATGGCGGCCGGGCGCCGGCTGCTTCAGGTACATGCCCGGCATCCGCACCTTGTGCACGCCACGATGGCATCTCCGTTGGGCTGGCGCGCGTTCACCGCCTTTTGCCGAGGCGAACTATCAATGGCCGAGGTGGTCCGACGGCCCGGTATCCACGCCGCAGTCACGTTGTTGGGCCGGGCCGGCTGACGGTCAGATGATCGTGCTGGGATGTGGCACCGGTTGCGCGATAGAGGTCTCGAAGTACGCCGATCTCACCGCCGTGGTGCATGGTCTCCCGGTTCAGGTGGATGACCAGAGCGGCCATCGAGTCCTCGGCGAAATACGCGCCGCGCGGACCCAGCGGAGCGAGCAGGGCCGACTCGTCGAGGGAAAGGAGCCCGTCGCGCCACCAGCGGTACGACGACTCCAACAATGTCAACGCCTCTGCGGCACTCCCCGGTAGCCGCGCCGGCTCATGCCGCGGATCGAACATGTCCGCGTCGGCCGGGACGCTGCCGTCACCGAAGAACGTACTGGCCCGGGTGTAGAACACGCCGACCGCGACATGAACGATGCGCCACGCGATGGTGGTCACCGGAGGCGGGACCGGTGGTCGGACGCGGGCGCCGTCCTGCACGAAGACGCCATCTGCGTCGGTCCGGAGCGACCACGCACCCGGAACCGGCTCCCAGAAGTACTCTTCGTCAGTGAGCCCCTGCAGGCGGGGCCATAGGTGGGTATCCCAGTAGAACCCGAGTTGATCGACCGCCAGCGCGCGTACCCAATCCATGCCGGTGGTTTAGC
>DATBGW010000106.1:0-4427 GCA_036557765.1 Actinoplanes sp. | reverse complement strand
AAGCCGGTGGGTCGACCGCGGCCGCTGCGTGGTTCACCCGGGACCGGGCGGCCCGGCTGCCGCTCACCGAGGTCGCGCGGACGGCGCTGCGGCGGCTGGCTGCCGAAACGGCACATCGGTGATCGATTCTGCGGGCGAGAGTTAAACTCGTCACAGGGAGCGCCTGCGAGTCGGCCATCCCGTCCGCCCGGGGGATGAAACCGGCGGAGGACGTCGTTGCACACGACGGCCGCACGGCGCTCGCCAGGGAGGGCCCGGCTGTGCGATGGTGTATTCCGCCAAATCGGGTCCGTGTGGGTAAGACGGACGTGGGCAGCACCCGCCGCAGCTCAGCAGGCGGGCAGACGATCCCCAACATGGAGGAGTAGTGCCGAGAACCCCTTGGCGCCGGCGACGCACGACGGATAGTCCCCGTCCCGCCGGTCGTCGTTGGGCAGGCCGGCTGCGCCGGAGCGGAACGCTCGCCCGGCAGGCCCTACTGGTCCGGGTCGGTCGGCGATCCACCGATGCGGGACGCGCCGCCACCGCCACCCGCGCCGAGGTCATCTACACCGGCGCCGAGCGTCCCCGTCCGGCCATCGGCTCTTCTCCATCCCACGTCGCGGTCGCGGTCCCGTCGGCGTTGCTGCCCGGGGCGCACACCCGGGCCCGCCGGCTCCGGTTCGCGCTTGTCAACGCATGCACGCTGGCCAGTCTCGGCCTGGGACTGCTTGCCATCTTCCTGGCCATGCACGGCGACACCCGGATCGCCGCCGCCTGCCTTGTCGCCTGCGTCGCGTTCGACGGCCTCGACGGCGCGCTGGCCCGCAAGCTCGGCGTCGCCAGCCCGTTCGGGGCGCAGATGGACTCGCTGGCCGACATGTGCTCGTTCGGGCTGGCCGCCCCGATCGTCGTGTACGCGTCGCTGGCCCACTCGGTGCCCACCGCGGCCGCCGCGGTGGCCTGCATGCTCGTCGCGGGCTGCGCCGCGATCCGGCTGGCGCGCTTCAACGTGTCACCCAAGGACAGCAAGTTCTTCTGCGGCGTGCCGACCACGATGGCCGCCGCGGTGCTGGCGTTGACCGTTTTGATCGACCTGCCGATGCCGGGCATCGCGGTGCTGGGTGGGGTCGCCGTGCTGGCGTTCGCGATGGTGTCCAGCTTCCCGTACGCGAAGCTGGCCCGGATCGTGAAGCTACCGCCGTGGGTGTGGCTGCTGCCGATCGTGGGCGCGCTGGTCGACCCGAGCCTGACGTTCGTCGCCGTCGTGATCGCGTATCTGGCCAGCGGCCCGGTTCTCTGGCTCCGTACCAAGCGCGCGTAGCCCTCACTTCCCTCGATCTTGGAGTTGTGGTTGGCCCAAAGGCGGACAGAGTCCGCATAAGGGCAACCACAACTCCAAGATCGAGGGACGGGGTGGGTGGGCCGGCGCGCGGGCGTCAGCTCAGCCAGCGGGCGATCACTGAGGCGCCGCCGATGACCTTGTCGCCGACGCCGACGACCGCCTCCGCCCGCGCGGCCGGCAGGTAGACGTCGGTGCGGGATCCGAAGCGGATCAGACCGAGCCGTTCGCCGCGCGCCACCAGGGTGCCGATCGGCGCCCGCTGCACGATCCGCCGGGCGATCAGGCCGGTCCGCTGTGCCACCGCCACTGTTCCGTGGTCGGTGTCCAGCACCGTGTACGCCGCGACATTGTGCTCGGCGGCCGCGGTCATCGCGTTGGCGTACCCACCGTCGATCACGAAGTAGTCCGTCACCCGTCCGGCCACCGGCACGCGGTTGACGTGCACGTCCAGCACGGACAGGAACACGGCGACGCGCAGGAACTCGCCGTCGGAGATCCGCTCGTCGCGCATCCGCTCGACCGAGAGGACCCGGCCGTCGGCGGCCGACACCACGGCGTTCGGGTCGATCGGTACGTCCCGCTCCGGGTCACGGAAGAACGCGGCCACCCCGATCGCGCCGAGCGCGGGCACCAGCCACAGCTTTGACGCCGGCCGGGACACCCGGGCCAGAACGGCCAGCCCGGCGGCGATGCCGGCGGCGGCCACGCCGTTCGAGTCGATGTGCATCGTCCGGGTCAGCGGGACGCTTGCGGTGCGGTACGCCGGGGCCAGCGTCGCCGCGGTCGCCGGGTCGGCCGCCGTGAACCGGAGCCGGAAGATCCGTACCGGCGGCTGGTTTCGGAGCACGAGGTCGGAACCCACGCCGAAGAGCGAACTCTGCCGAGACAGCTCATCGGCCGCGCCACCGGTACGGTTCGACAGGGCCGGAGTCGCCACCGAGACGACCGCGCCGTCGGTCAGGTACTTGCTCAGGCCCTCCAGGATGGCCCGCGCCTCCTCGGCCGTTCCGGTGAGTGGTTCACCGATGATTACAACGTCCGCCGGCTCGGCCTCGGCGAGGTTCTCCACGATCCGGACCCGGTCGGCGATCCAGCTGCCCATTCCGGTGATGTGGTCGCGGAGCAGGTCGGCCGTGCTGCGTTCGCCGGCCACGAGGGTGAGCCGGTCGCCCGGCAGCAACGATTCGATTGCTGCGGCCACCACTGCCGACGAATGGTCTGCGGAGATCACCAATGCGCTGGTGGCGGCATTGTGCCGGGCGAATTCGGAGGTCAACACGCGCGCGGCGCGCGGACCGAGACCGGCCACAGCGGCGGTGGACACGGCGGGGAACGCGGTCATGACGGTACGGGCTCCTGGCGCAGGCGATAGGACACCGATGAGCATATTGCGCCGCCCGCGGGCGACCCGCGGGCGGCGCACCCCCGTCTTCTAATCGCGGCGCGGCACATCCGTCTCGGTGGACGGGTGCTCGCGCCGGAACCGTTCCGCCGGGTCGTCGAGCAGCTCGCGCACGATGTCGGCGTGCATCTGCGGCGGCAGATCGTCCGGCGTCTCCACGGCCGCCTCGGCCGGAACCGGAACCGCCGCGACCGTCTCGGCTCGGCGACTGGACCGGATGGCCCCGTTCAGGCCGACCACACCGAACAGGATCAGCACGCCGGCCGCCAGCCAGCCCGCGCCCGGCAGCTGCACGGTCCACAACTGGTCGATCACCCACCACAACGCGATGCCAAGGAAGATCAGGCCGAAGCTGAGCGAGACTCCGTCCATGCGGTGCGGCCTCATCGGGTCACCTCCACATTGCCCGCGTTCATGTTGATGTTGAGCCGCAGCGTGCCGCCGCCCGGGCCGTCCACGCCGTTGTTGGTGACCCGCTGGATGCCGACGTCATCTCCGGTGAATTGCTGACCGAGGATCTGCGCCCGACCGCGGCTCACGTCGACCGTTGCGGTGGTGTCCACCTTGTCGGGTAGCAGCACCCGCACCTGGCCGGCCTTCATCGTGATCGTGGTGTCCTGCTCCGCATTGGTGAAGTCGACGGCACGCAGGTCCAGGGTGGCGTTGCCGAGCTTGAAGTCGTAGTTGTCGGCAACGCCGGCGAGGCTCTGCGGGCGATAGACGTGGTTGCTGAAGTCGCCACCCCAGCGTTCGCTGCCGGACGACACCGCGAGGCCCACCGTGGCCAGGATGGCCAGGAAGATCAGGCCACGGGCCCGGCCGACCCACGCCCCGACGATCAACCCGGCCGCGATGGTGACCAGGGCGGCCGCGAAATACGCCGAGATGGACACACTCACGCCGGCCACGTCGATCAGCGCCACCATGCCGAGCACGAACAACATCGTGAAGAACGTGATCCGGCCCAGCATGGAACGCTCGCGCGGTGGCTTGGGCGGCTTGGGCTGCGGCGGCGCCGCCGCGTACGGCGACTGGCCGGCGCCGGCCCACGGACCGTGCGGTGCGAACGGCGGCCGGTATCCGCCGGGCGGCGGTGCGTATCCGGGCGGTACGGGCGGCAGCGGCTCGGTCGGCGGCTCGCCGGCCGGTGCCGTGGTCGTCGTACCGGCCCAGGCAGGATCGTCGGCAGCCGGAAAGACGGCGGTCGGTTCCTCCGGCGCCTCGGCCGGCGCCGGGGCGCTGTGGCTGCTCGGACCGGGCCAGCCGTTCCGCTTCAGCAGCAACGCCGCACCGACGATCACCGCGGCGGCCAGCAGCGTGGCCCGGAAGCCGTCGTGCACGATAAACGCGAACGTCAGCACCGCAGCGGCGCCGAGCGCCACCACTGCTACCGGTGACATGCCGGAACGGCCGCGGCCGACCAGCGACTCGATCGGTGACGCGGTGTCGCCCTCGCTCGGGATGGCGAGCCAGCCGATCAGGTAGATCAGCACGCCCACGCCGCCGAAGAAGCCGAGCACGGCGAGCACCACGCGCCACAGGACCGGGTCGGTGTTGGTGGCCCGGCCGAGCGCCCCGCAGACGCCGGCGATGTACCGGCCGCGGGTCGGGCGGATCAGCTTGTCACGCGAGAACATCGGCCCGGAGGTGCCGGGCGGCGGAGGCGGCGGCGCTGAGTCCGCGCCGGGCGGCGGAGGCGGC
>DATBGW010000105.1:0-3455 GCA_036557765.1 Actinoplanes sp. | reverse complement strand
ACTCGCCGACCACCACGTGCGCCTGCTCGTTCAGCGCCTTGCCCATCACCGTGACGAGACCGACCGCGGCCGCGACGCCACCGCCGCAGACCAGCACCAGCGCCGCGCCACCGATACCCAGACCCAGGCCGATCCGCATGCCCCGGCCCTCGGTCGGGGGCGCCGGGAACGGCGGTACGACGCCGGGCCCGGGCGGTGGGGCGGGAGCGATGGTCATACGTCCAGACTACGGTCGCTTGCAGTGACCGTGATGGCGCCGCCGGGTGCCGCCGTTGCAAGCGCCTCGAATGCCGACGGCTCATTGATCGACCGGGCCAGCAGCGGGGTGGCCCGTACCTTCACGTCGAAACCGCCCAGCGCGCGCCGGTAGGCTCCTACTGACTCCCACTCGGTCACCAGCGTCCAGTGGGCCGGGTCGTCCAGCGCCCGGGTCAGCCGCCCCGAGACGTACCCCGGGCGTTCGGCCAGGGCGGCGAGCGCCGTTTGGGCATCGTCGAAGAAACTGTCCTGCGCGTCCGGGGCGACCACGAAGCGGTTGAGCACCAGCATGAGACGAGCCTACTGATCCCGGGAGCCGCCACCGTGACACCGCCTGACAGCCTCCTGGCGAGGCTCGCCCGGATCAATCCGACGACCGCGTTCGTCGGTGCGCTTGCAGTTCTCCTGGCGGGCTTGTTCCTGCCGGGCATCGTCGGGGCGGCGGTGCTGTTCGTGCTGGGCGCCGCGCTGGCCGCGCTGACGTTCACGACATGGCCGGTGCAGTCCACGTCGACCCGTGCGATCCGGGTTGTTCTGCTCGTGCTGCTGCTCGCCGCGATCATCGCCAAGGCGCTGTAAGGCCCGCGATCTTGGAGTTGTGGTTGGCACAAGACGCAATGAAACGGTCATAAGGGCAACAACAACTCCAAGATCGGCGCGGGTTTCACTCATGCGACTTTGACAATCATTGTCAATAGCGTGCACAGTTGTGCCTATGAACGTCCGGGTGCTCGCCGCCGCGCTCGCGGTCCTTCTGGCGACCGCGGGCTGCGCCCGCGCGGCGGCCGCGCCGGACGTCGGCCGGTTCCGCGTGGTCACCGCGTTCTACCCGCTGCAGTTCCTCAGCCAGCGCATCGGCGGCTCAAACGTCACAGTCACCGACCTCACCAAGCCGGGCGCGGAACCGCACGACATCGAGCTCACCGCGCGGCAGGTCGCCCGGATCAGCGACGCCGGGCTGGTCGTCTACCTGCGCGGCTTCCAGCCGGCGGTGGACGAGGCGGTCGCGCAGGAGGCGGCCGGGCGGGCGTTCGACGCCACGTCGGTGGTGCCGTTGCTCCCGCTGCACGATGAAGCGAATGGAACGGACGAAACAGACCACGCGCGGACGGCGACCGGGATGGACCCGCACGTGTGGCTGGACCCGGTCCGGTTCGCCACGATCGCCGACCGCCTGGGCGAGCGGCTGGCCCAGGCCGATCCGGCCCACGCCGCCGGCTATACGGCACGCGCGCGAGCGCTGCACGCCGAACTCGACGCGCTCAACAGCGAGTACGCGCGGAGCCTGGCCACCTGCGCCCGCCACGAGCTGGTGACCAGCCACAGCGCGTTCGGCTACCTCTCCTCCCGGTACGGGCTGAGCCAGATCGGCATCACCGGGATCTCTCCGGAAAGCGAACCCGCCCCCGGACGGCTGGCTGAGGTCGCCCGGGAGGCGCGCGCCACCGGCACCACCACGATCTTCTTCGAGACGCTGGTCAGCCCGAAGGTCGCCGACACGGTCGCCCGGGAGGTCGGCGCCACCACAGCCGTTCTGGATCCGCTGGAGGGCCTCACCGAGCCCGGCGCCGACTACTTCACCGTCATGCGCGCCAACCTGGCCGCGCTCACCACGGCCCTGGGGTGTGCGTCATGACTGTGGTGAACGTCCGGAACGCGGCGGTCGCCTACGACGGCCGGGAGGTGCTGCACGGCGTCTCGCTGGACGTCGCCGCCGGCGAGGTGGTCGCCATCCTCGGAGCGAACGGTTCCGGCAAGTCCACGCTGGTGCGGGCGGTGCTCGGGCTGGTGCCGGTGACCGCCGGGCGGATCGACCTGTTCGGCGTGCCGCGGAGCCGGTTCCGCGACTGGGCCCGGATCGGCTACGTGCCGCAGCGGATGGGCGCCGGCAGCGGCGTACCGGCCACCGTGGGCGAGGTGGTGGCATCCGGCCGGCTCGCCCGCCGGGGCCTGTTCCGCCCGCGCCGGTCGGCGGACCGGGCCGCCGTACTGGCCGCGCTTTCGGACGTCGGCCTGGCCGGCCGGATCGGCGACCCGGTGGCCACCCTCTCCGGCGGCCAGCAACAGCGCACGCTCATCGCCCGGGCGCTCGCCGCCGAGCCGGATCTGCTGATCCTGGACGAGCCGACCGCCGGGGTGGACGCGGCGAGCCAGGAGGCGTTCGCCGCGACGCTGGCCCGGTTCCGCGGCCGTGGCGGCACGATCCTGTTGGTCGCGCACGAGCTCGGGCCGCTGGAGCCGCTCATCGACCGGGCCGTGGTGGTGCATTCCGGGCGGATCGCGCACGACGGCGGCGTGCCCGCGCCGGCCGGGCACCACGCCGGGCCGGGCCACGACCACGTGCACCCGCATGCGATCGAGGAGAAGCCGGGTCTCTGCGACTGGGCGCCCGCGGACCGGATGACGGCCGGCTGATGGACCTGCTCACGTACGACTTCATGCTCCGCGCGCTGGTCGGCGCGCTGGTCATCGGCCTCACCGCGCCCGCCCTCGGCATCTACCTGGTGCAGCGCCGGCTGTCGCTGATCGGGGACGGCATCGGGCACGTGGCGCTCACCGGCGTCGGCGTGGGCCTGCTGCTGGACCGGTCCCCCGTGATCACCGCCGTCATCGTGTCGGCGCTCGGCGCGGTCGGGGTGGAACTGGTCCGCCAGCGCGGCCGCACGTCGGGCGATCTCGCGCTGGCCCTGTTGTTCTACGGCGGCATCGCCGGCGGCGTGGTGCTGGTCGGACTGTCCACGGACAGCACGAACGCGAGCCTCATGCAGTATCTGTTCGGCTCGCTGACCACCACCTCGCCACAGGACATGGTCGTCATCGCCGGGCTCGGCGTCATCGTTCTGCTCACCATGCTGCTGTTGCGGCCGGCGCTGTTCGCGGTCTGCAACGACGAGGAGTACGCGCGGGTGTCCGGACTGCCGGTCCGCAGCCTGAACCTGCTGCTGGCGGTGACCACGGCGGTCACCGTCACGATCGCCATGCGTACCGTCGGGCTGCTGCTGGTCAGTGCACTGATGGTGGTGCCGGTCGCGGCCGCGCAGCAGGTCACCCGCGGCTTCCGGACCACGATGATCGCCGCGATGGCGATCGGGGTGTCCGCGGCCGCGGCCGGCTTCGTCGTGTCCGCGGAGGTGAACACGGCACCCGGTGCCACCATCGTGATCGTGGCGCTGCTGTCGTTCCTCGTGCTGACGTCC
>DATBGW010000104.1:0-3008 GCA_036557765.1 Actinoplanes sp. | reverse complement strand
GTCGACGCACACCCGCTGCACGATCGGCGGCATGATCGGCAACAACTCGTGCGGCTCGCGGACCCTCGGCTACGGCCGCACGTCGGACAACGTGGTCGCCCTGAGCGCGTTCACGATCGACGGCGAGCGCCTGGTCACCGGCCCCGACGGCAGCGTGGGGGCGGAGAAGACCACGGCCGCGCTGCGCCGGGTGATCGGGGACAACCTCGCCGTGGCGCGCACCGAGTTCGGCCGGTTCGGCCGGCAGGTCTCCGGTTACGCGGTCGAGCACCTGCTGCCGGAGAAGGGCTTCAACCTCACCGAGTTCCTGGTCGGCAGCGAGGGCACGCTCGCGGTGGTCACCGAGGCGACGGTCCGCCTGGTGGTCGACCCGAAATATCGCCTGCTCGTCGTGCTCGGCTACCCCGACTTCGGCACGGCCGGCGACGCGGTTCCCACGATCCTCGAGTTCGCGCCGACCGCCTGCGAGGGCATCGACTCCCGGATCATCGACGTGGTCCGCGGCCGGCGCGGGCCGTCCGCGGTTCCCGATCTGCCCGGCGGCGCGTCCTGGCTGTTCGTGGAGATCGCCGGCGACGACCTGGCCGCCTGCCGGGAGCGGGCCGAGCGGCTGGTCGCGGCGGCCGGCGCGGTGGACTCGCTGGTGGTCGAGGATCCGGCGCTCGCGGCGCCGCTGTGGCGGATCCGGGAGGACGGCGCGGGTCTCGCCGGCCGGGCGCCGTCCGGGCTTCCCGCCCACGCGGGCTGGGAGGACGCGGCGGTCCCACCGGCCAGGATCGGGGCCTATCTGCGCGATTTCGATGCGCTGTGCGAGCAGCACGGTCTCAGTGCCATGCCGTACGGGCATCTCGGCGACGGCTGTGTGCACGTACGGCTGGATTTCGCCCTGGAAAAGCCCGGCAAGTTCCGTGCGTTCCTGGAGGACGCCGCGGATCTCGTGGTGAGCTACGGGGGATCGCTCTCCGGGGAGCACGGCGATGGGCGGGCCCGCAGCGAGTTGCTGCCGCGGATGTACTCGCCCGCGGCCATGAACCTGTTCCGCGAGATCAAGCGCACCTTCGACCCGGCCAATCTGCTCAACCCCGGCAACCTCGTCGACCCCGATCAGGTCGACGCCAACATCCGGGTGGCGCAGGCGCGGCCGGTGCGGCAGCGGCTCGCATTCGGCTATCACGCCGACGGTGGCGACTTCAACCAGGCCGTGCACCGCTGCACCGGGGTAGGGAAGTGCCGCGCCGACAACGGCAGCGGCGGCGTGATGTGCCCGTCGTTCCTGGCCACCCGCGCCGAGAAGGACTCCACCCGGGGCCGGGCTCGCGTCCTGCAGGAGATGCTCGACGGCGATCTCGCCCCGTCGTGGCGCTCGCCCGCGGTGCACGACGCGCTGGACCTGTGCCTGTCGTGCAAGGGCTGCGCGTCGGACTGCCCGACCGGCATCGACATGGCCGCCTACAAGGCGGAAGTGCTGCACCAGAGTTATCGGCGCCGGCTGCGGCCGCGCTCGCATTATTCGCTGGGCTGGCTGCCGCGCTGGTCGCGCCTGGCGTCGAGAATGCCCCGCCTGGCCAACCGCCTGATCGCCCTGCCGGGGTTGCGGCAGATGTCGCTGTACCTGGCCGGCGTCGACTCCCGCCGATCGATCCCGGCATTCGCGAATACGACATTCCGGAAATGGGTAAAGGGGGAAGGGAAGCGGCAACGGAACGGCGGTGGGAAGCCTGTCGTGCTCTTTGTGGACAGCTTTACCGAGCACTTCTCGCCCGAGGTTGCCCTAGCCGCGGTCGAGGTGCTGACCGCGGCCGGCTATGCGCCGGAGATCAGGGCCGAGGGCGTCTGCTGCGGGCTCACCTGGATCTCCACCGGACAGCTCGACGCGGCTCGGCGGATCCTCGGGAAGACGGTCGCGCGGCTCAGGGCAGCGGCCGAGGACGGCATCCCCATCGTCGGGCTGGAGCCGTCCTGCACCGGCGTACTGCGCGGCGACCTCACCGAACTCGTCGACAGCGGGGCGGCTCGCGCCGTCAGCCGGGCCACCGTCACGATCGCGGAGCTGCTTTCGCGTACGGACGGGTGGTCGCCGCCCTCGTTGGACGGCCGGAACGTGATCGCCCAGCCGCACTGTCACCAGCACGCCGTGATGGGCTGGGACGCCGACGCCGAATTGCTCGCTCGGGCCGGCGCCTCCGTCAAGCGACTCGGCGGCTGCTGCGGGCTGGCCGGCAACTTCGGTGTGGAGCGCGGCCACTACGAGGTCTCCGTGCAGGTGGCCGAGCAGCAACTGCTCCCGGCCCTCCGACAGGCGGGCGACGACGACGTGCTTCTCGCGGACGGGTTCTCCTGCCGCACCCAGGCCGGCGATCTGGCCGGCGTGCACGGCAAGCACCTGGTCCAGCTGCTGGCGGAGGCGCTACCGGACCATCCCGGGACGGGGACGTAGCGCCACCTTCACGGCGCCGGTGTCCGTGACCAGGCCGTCCACCGGAACGGCGGATGCGCGGCAGCACCCAGCGCGGCGCGTGCGGCAGGGCCGGGATTTCGACGTGGCTCCGGAGGGCCGGCGGCCGCAGAACCGCGCGGGACGGTCAGGTCCGCGAGGAATCACGCCGGCCTTCCGGAGCGGCTGTACTACCTGAACCACCCGACCTTCGACGGGACCCGGCACCACCTCAAGGCCTGGGACGGCAGCACCGTGCGGGAACTGTCCGCACCGCGTACGGCGTCGTGCGGTTTTGCGGCTTCTCCGGACCGTGGCCGGGCCGCTTGGGTCACCGCGGACGGCGGTGGCACGGCCGGCGACCTGGTGGTCTCCGCCCTCGACGGCTCGGGCGAACGGACCGTGCTGCGCAACGTCACCTGCCCGGCGCGCGGGCGCTGGACGCCGGGCGCGGAGGAGAACACAGTGGAGGGTGCGCGCCGGAACGTCAGCTTCCACCACGACTTATCCAACGAGATGTTCGCGATGTTCCTCGACGAGACCACGACCTACTCGTCGGCGCTGTTCGCGGGGC
>DATBGW010000103.1:0-2807 GCA_036557765.1 Actinoplanes sp. | reverse complement strand
AGCCGACATAAAGGCAACCACAACTCCAAGATCGGCGGGGGCTGTGGGTTAGCCGTTGAGGAGTTGGTCTACCGGGGCGTAGTCGTCGGTCAGCACCCGGGCGCCGCCGATGAACGCGGTCAGCTCAGCGCCGGAGAGCAGCCGCACCGGTTCCTCGACCCGGTCCAGGCGCACGCCCAGCGCCGCCAGCGGCAACGGCCGCTGGGACGCGACGAGCACGAAGTTCGATCCCACCTTCCCGTCCAGCGCGTCCTGTGGCGCGATCAGCGCGACATACCGGAACGCGGCGGCGACCGTGGCCGCCTCGGCCCGGATGAACCGGTTGGGCGGGTAGTCGATCACGTTCTGCGCGTACACCCCGTCCGGGTGCAGCACCCGCGAGATGTCCGCCGCCATCTCCCGGGTGGCGAGATGCCACGGCACCACGAGGTACCCGAACGCGTCGCCGACCACGAAGTCGTAGGCGGCATCCGGCTGAGCGGCCAGCCCGACCCTGGCGTCCCCGACGCGTACCCGCAGGTCGGGGCCGGTGGTCAGGCCGAGCTCTTCGCGATCCAGCCGGACCAGGTCGCCGTCCAGCTCCAGGACCAGTTGATCGCTGCCCGGCCGGGTCGCCCGCACGTACTCGGGCACGGTGAACCCGCCGCCGCCCAGGTGCAGCGCGTCGATCGGCGCACCGGCCGGCCGCAGCACATCGGAGACCGCGCCCAGCCACTGCACGTACGCGAACTCCAGGTGCCGCGGATCGTTCAGGTCGACGTACGAGTGCCGCGCCGAGTTCAGGATCAGGACCCGCCCACCGCGTACGTTCGGGTCGTCGTCGACGCGGGCGCAGTGGTACGCGGTCTCGACGTCGCACGGCGTCGGCGCGACGGCGCTGAGCCCGGCACCCACCAGGCCGACGGTGACCAGCATCACCCGGGTCCGCGGCTGTCCCGGCAACCGCACCTGTCGCCGCAACCACCACGCCAGCGCCGCCCCCACCACTGCAAGCAGGCCGGCCAGACTGAACACGATCCAGCTGCTCGGCATCGCGGCGACCAGCACGAACCCGGTGCCGAGCGTCGCGGTGATGGCGCCGAGCGTGCCGACGCTTGATAGCCGGCCGACCACGTGACCGGTCCGGTTCAGGTCGCTCAGCTGCAGCTTGACCACCAGCGGCGTGATGCCGGAGAGAAGGAACGCCGGTGGGAAGACCGCCATGGCGGCCAGCAGCAGGATGGCCGGGGCGGTGCCGCCGCGCAGTACCTCGCCACCCCAGCGGACCAGCGGAAGCGTCACTGCAGTGCCGATGGCGGCCAGGATCAGCGCCGGTGCCAGCAGCGATCGCGGGTCGAACCGGTCGGCGAGCCGCCCGCCCAGCCAGGTCCCGTACGCGATCGCGCCGAGCGAGATGCCGATCACCGAGCTGCTGACCTGCAGCGTCACGCCGACGTATGGGGCAACCAGGCGCAGCGCCACGATCTCGAGGACCAGCACGGCACCGCTGGCGAGGAAGACGAGCGCGGTGGCGAGGCCGGACGGCAGCGGGCGGGTCTGCATGCCCTCGATCAGAGCACGGACAGGTGCACGTGGTTCTCGTGCCTCGCCGCGGCGCTGCCCGACCCGCTGTACGACCGCCAGCCCGTGTTCGGCAACCAGATCTCGCGGAACCAGATCACGTACATCACGCCGAGCCGGTCGGCGTTCTTGACGAAGAACGCGGCGAGCCGGTTCCCGTAGTCCTTGTCACTGCCGGTCGCGGCGGAGTTCTTGAACGTCGTGGCGTTGGCCGAGAAGTCGCACGCCCGTCCCAGCGGGTGCTCGCCGGACGATCGCTGGCTGAAGCAGGACGTGTAGTGCGTGAAGCCGTTCGCCCGGGCCTGCCGGTACGCGTTCAGCAGCCGGGGCGTGATGCAACCGGACGTCGTCGGATCGTCCACAGTGCAGGACTCCTTGGGCCAGGATCCGTCGGAGTTGCGGGGCGCCGCCTTGGCCAGCGGCGAGTTCGCGCTGAGGAATCCGCCGGCGACCGCGCCGCCACCCACGCTGGCGAGCGCGGCTTCGGCCTGCTTCTTCTTGGTGGCCAGCACGGTGACCTGCTTCTGCTGCTCCTTCACCTCGAGGTCGATCGCCTGCTTGGCCCGTTGGGCCAATTCGGTCTCGGCGCGGTAGCGCGACAACGTCCGCGCGTCGAGCAGCGCCATCTGGTCGAGCCGGTACGCCCGCTCCAGGAACGTATCCGGCGACGCGCTGTTGAGCAGCAGCGAGACGGTGCTGAACCGGCCCAGCCGGTACGACCGCGCGGCGATCACCGCGATTTGACCCTCGAGCTTCTTGGCGTTCGTGTCCGCCTCGACGAGCGTGATCTGCAGTTGGGCCTGGCGCTTCTGCGAGGCGGCGAGGCGGCCCTTGGCCTCGATGTGGCCGCGCGCCGCGGACTCGAGCGCTGCGCGCAACGTCTTGCTTCCGCCCTCGGGATCGGCGGACGCGGGGCCGGCCGGCGCCGCCACGGCGAGCGCGGCCGCTGTCGCCAGCAGCGCGCAGGCCGCGAGGACCCGCCGAAGGAGAGTCGCCGCCACGGTCTACCTCCAAGTCGTGAGCGGGAACTCTACCGCGCCTGTCCAGCCCATTGCGTCGATCTTGGAGTTGTGGTTGGCACGAAGTGGTCCTAAAAGGACATAAGGGCAACCACAACTCCAAGATCGACGGAGGGCGGAAGGCTCGAGGTGCCGTCACGGCGTGTAGCGCGGTAGAGTTCGCGCGCTCAGAGTTGGAGGTAGACCGTGGCGGCGACTCTCCTTCGGCGGGTCCTCGCGGCATGCGCG
>DATBGW010000102.1:0-6354 GCA_036557765.1 Actinoplanes sp. | reverse complement strand
GGAGCGACCAGGACCCCCCGCGAGCTGATCACACAGCGAATACGACGTAGTCCACCTGTCGCTACGCCAGATTCGCCTGGCGTTCGTCGCGGTACCAGGCGAGGAACTCGTCCAACTCCTCGTCGGTTTCGAACGCGCCCTCGCACACGAGGTCATCCACTGACTTGATCGGCTTCAGACCACGCCGCCGAACCTGCTCATCGAGAGACTCGTGACGCCGCAGTGTTCGGCGCGGCTGGTTCAGGTGTTCAGCACCGCTCGTGGTCATCGCCACCTCCTCGCCTCAGTGTGTCACTCCGGAGTCCGGCCGTGTGTCCCCTCAGGCGTCGGTCTTCGCGACCCCGATCGGGCAGGTCATCCCGTTCGGCCCGTGATTGCAGTACCCGTTGGGGTTTTTGTCACTTGAGAGGTACTGCTGGTGGTAGTCCTCGGCCAGGTAGTAGGCGTCGAGCGGGCGGATCTCGGTGGTGATCTCACCGCGGCCGGCCTTCCGGACCACCGGAGCGAACGCCTCACGGGAGGCCTCGGCAGCCTTCAGCTGAGCGTCCGTGGTGGTGTAGATCGCCGAGCGGTACTGCGTACCCACGTCGTTGCCCTGCCGCATGCCCTGCGTCGGGTCGTGGTTCTCCCAGAACGCCTTGAGCAGCGTCTCGTAACTGACCTTGGCCGGGTCGTACACCACCTGTACCACCTCGGTGTGCCCGGTGCGGCCTGTGCAGGTCTCCTCGTACGTCGGGTTCGGCGTGCTGCCGCCGGCGTACCCGACGGAGGTGGAGTAGACGCCCGGGATCCGCCAGAAGATCCGCTCGGCGCCCCAGAAGCACCCCATCCCGAACACGACGGTCTCGTAGCCGGCGGGCCATGGGCCCTTCAACGGCGTTCCGAGAACGGTGTGGGTGGCGGCCACCGGCATCTCGGTGGCGCGGCCTCGCAGGGCCTCGTCGGGGGTGGGCAGGTCGAGCTTCTTGTACCGCAGGAACACGGTGACTCCCTTCTTCGCCCAGTACAACGCGAACCGGGTCGGGATCCTTACCGCAGCTCCGCGGCGATCCGTTTGGCGTACTCCGCGGCCTCGTCGTCGGACGCGTACTTGTGCCGGGGCCAGAAGAAGCCGCGCAGCCCGTCGCCCTTCGTCCGCGGGACGACGTGCGTGTGCAGGTGCGGTACGGACTGGGAGACGACGTTGTTGATCGCGACGAACGTGCCCTGCGCGCCGAGCGCCCGCGGCACGGCGGCGGCCACCTCCTGCACCAGGCCGAAATACCCGGGTACGAGCTCGGCGGGCAGGTCGGTGAGCTGCCCGATGTGCGGCCGCGGCACTACCAGCACGTGCCCCTTGAACACCGGCCGGGTGTCCAGGAACGCCATCCCGTCCGGGCCGTCGACGACCGTGGCCGCCGGCACCCGGCCCGCCACGATCGCGCAGAACACGCAGTCCGCCACGAGCGCAGACTAGCTTGGGCTCCATGACCGCTGACGAGTACGGCTTCGACACCCTCGCCATCCACGCCGGACAGGACCCGGATCCGCGTACCGGGGCGCTGGTGCCGCCGATCTACCAGACCAGCACGTACGCGCAGGACGCCGTGGGCTCGCCGCGTCTGGGGTACGAGTACAGCCGGTCCGGCAACCCGACCCGGGACGCGCTGCAGGAGTGCCTCGCGGCGCTCGAGGGCGGCCGGCGCGGTCTGGCGTTCGCGAGCGGTCTGGCGGCCGAGGACACGCTGCTGCGCACGGTCTGCCGTCCCGGCGATCACGTGGTCATCCCGAGCGACGCGTACGGCGGCACGTACCGGCTGTTCGCCAAGGTCGCCGAGAACTGGGGCCTGGACTGGACCGCCGTGCCGCTGGATGACCACGGCGCGGTGCGGGCCGCGTTCCGGCCCGGGCACACCCGGATGATCTGGGCCGAGACGCCGACCAATCCGCTGCTGTCGATCGCCGACATCACGGCGCTGGCGGGGCTCGCGCACGAGTACGACGCGCTGCTGGCGGTGGACAACACGTTCGCCTCGCCGTACCTGCAGCAGCCCTTGAGTCTGGGCGCCGACGTGGTGATCCATTCGACGACGAAGTACCTCGGCGGGCATTCCGACGTCGTCGGCGGCGCGCTAATCGCGGCGGACGACGGCCTGGGTGACGAACTGGCGTTCCACCAGAACGCCATGGGCGCGGTGAACGGCCCGTTCGACGCATGGCTGACCTTGCGCGGCATCCGCACGCTGGGTGTCCGCATGGATCGGCATTGCGCGAACGCCGAACGGATCGCCGCCTATCTGGACGGTCACCGGGCGGTGCGGCAGGTGCTGTACCCGGGCCTCGAGTCGCATCCGGGGCACGAGACCGCCGCCAAGCAGATGCGGCGGTTCGGCGGGATGGTGTCGTTCCGGGTGGCCGGTGGTCCCGAGCAGGCCATCGCCGTCTGCAATCGGGCCCGGCTGTTCGTGCTCGCCGAGTCGCTCGGTGGCGTGGAATCGCTCATCGAGCATCCCGGCCAGATGACACACCTGTCCGCCGCCGGCTCGCCGCTTGAAGTCCCCGCCGATCTCGTGCGACTGTCGGTCGGCATCGAAGCCGTTGACGATCTGCTCGCCGATCTGGAGCAGGCGCTCGGCTGAGGTCCTTCGGCGGACGGAGCGGCCATGGACGAACTGAGAACGACCTGGGTGGGCGCCACCGCGAGGCAGATCGCCCGTGCCGTCCGGCGCGGTGACGTGACGGCAACCCAAGTGGTCGCGGACCACCTCGAGCAGATCGCGATCACCGAGCCGTCGCTTAACGCGTTCCGCGTCGTCCGCGCCGGAGAGGCCCTCGCCGAAGCGGAGAAGGTCGACGAGCAGGACGATCTCGCCAACCTGCCGCTGGCCGGGGTGCCGGTCGCCGTAAAGGAGAACACTCCGGTCGCCGGCCTTCCGGTGTGGCACGGGTCCGCGGCGGCCCGCCGGGCCGTCGCCGAGAAGGACCACGAGGTCGTACGGCGGTTGCGGGGTGCCGGGGCGGTCGTCCTCGGCATCACGCGGATGCCCGAGCTGGGCCTGTGGGCGGTCACCGATGACGCCGAGGCCGCGACCCGGAATCCGTGGAACCTGGACCGTACGCCCGGCGGATCGTCCGGTGGTTCGGCGGCGGCGGTGGCGGCCGGGCTGGTGCCGATCGCACAGGGCAACGACGGGCTCGGTTCGCTGCGGATCCCGGCGGCCTGTTGCGGCCTGGTCGGGCTCAAGCCCGGGCAGGGCGTCGTGCCGGCCGACCTGGGCGACACCTGGTTCGGATTGGTGGAGAACGGCGTGCTGGCCACGACGGTGGCCGACGCCGCGCTCGGGTTCAGTGTGCTGGCCGGGCGCCGGCCGGGCCCGCTCACCGAGCCGGGGCCGCTGCGCGTCGGCGTCTCGCTGCGGCCGCCGGCGCCCGGTGTCCGGCTGGACCAGCCCAACCGGTCGGCCGTGGCCACCGCCGCCAAGCTCCTGGTGAACGCGGGCCACGACACCATCACGGCGAATCCGGCGTACCCGGCCCGGCTCCAGCTGCTCGCCACGGCGATGTGGGTGGCCGCGGCGTACCGCGAGGCCGAGGCGGCCGGGTACGACCTGGCGACGCTGCAGCCGCGGACCCGCCAACACGTCCGGTTGGGTGGCATCGCCTGGCGGCGCGGCTGGGTGCACGAGAACCAGCGGGACGCCTGGCGTCAGCGTTCCGTGCGGTTCTTCGCCGACCACCGGATCGACGTGCTGCTGATGCCGGCCCTCGCGGCGGCGCCTCCGCCCGCGGAGGGACACGCTGCCGCCCGGTGGCGGCGCAACATGATCACGAACGTCGGGTACGCCCCGTACGCGGCACCGTGGAACGTCGCCGGGCTGCCCGCCCTCGTGGTCCCGGTCGGCAGCCGCCCGGACGGGATGCCGCTCGCCGTCCAGCTCGTCGGACCACCGGACAGCGAGCTGCGCCTGCTCGCTATCGCGGGTCAGCTCGAGAATGCCAATCCTTGGCAACGCCTCGCGCTGGTTTAGTGGGACGATCGGGTGATGACGTCTGATCTGCCGGTTGACCTGGACCTTCTCACGCTCGCCGACATCGAGGCGGCGCGTGAGCTGTTGACCGGGGTGGTGCGTACCACGCCGTTGGAGCCGTCCCGGCCGTTGACGGAGTCGCTGGGCAGCCCGACGTGGCTTAAGTGCGAAAACCAGCAGCGGGCCGGCTCGTACAAGGTGCGCGGTGCCTACACGCGCATCTCCCGGCTGTCCGATGCCGAACGAGCCCACGGCGTGGTGGCCGCGAGCGCCGGCAACCACGCCCAGGGCGTCGCGCTGGCTGCCGGAATGCTCGGCATACCGGTGACGGTGTTCATGCCGGAGGGCGCGCCGCTACCCAAGGTCACGGCCACCAAGGGGTACGGCGCGACGATCGAGTACGCCGGGAACACTGTCGACGACGGGCTGGTGGCCGCCCGGGAGTTCGCTCGGCGTACCGGAGCGATCCTGATCCATCCGTTCGACCACCGGGACATCATCGCCGGACAGGGCACCGTCGGCCTGGAGATCGTCGACCAGTGCCCGGACGTTGCAACGATCGTCACGGCCGTGGGCGGTGGCGGTCTGATCTCCGGCCTCTCGGTTGCGGTGAAGGCGCTGCGCCCAGAGGTACGGGTGATCGGCGTGCAGGCCCGCGGCGCCGCGGCGTACCCGCCCTCGCTGGCCGCCGGCACTCCGCTGAAGCTGCCGGAGTGCGTCACGATCGCCGACGGCATCGCCGTGCAGCAGCCGGGTGATCTCCCGTTCGCGCACGTCAGCAAGCTGGTGGACGAGATCGTGACGGTCTCCGACGAGGAGCTGTCCGGTGCGCTGCTGTTTCTGCTCGAGCGGCACAAGATGGTGGTGGAGCCGGCCGGTGCCGCCTCCGTCGCGGCGCTGCTGACCGGTGCGGCGACGGTCACCGGACCGACAGTGGCCATCCTGTCCGGCGGCAACATCGACCCGATGCTGCTGTTGCGTGTGATCGAGCACGGGCTCGCGTCCGCGGGCAGGTTCCTGCGACTGTCCGTACGGTGCGGTGACCGGCCAGGCGAACTGGCTCGGCTGCTCGCCCGGATCGCCGAGCAGCGGGCCAACATCGTCGATGTCGCGCACTCGCGGCAGAATCCGCGGCTGCGCTTCGGCGAGGTCGAGGTCGCGTTGTCGGTGGAGACCCGCGGCCCGGACCATTCGGCCGCGCTGATGGGAATGCTGCGCGAGGCGGGTTACCCGGTGGCCGTCCTGTCCGGCGCCGACCCGTCCTAACCCGTTCGCCTTCTCCCGCGATCTTGGAGTTGTGGTTGCCCCTTTGTCTGTTTCAAGGCGTTTTGTGCCAACCACAACTCCAAGATCGAGGGGAGGGTTGGTTGCCGAGCCGCCGGGCAGCGTCAGCCGGTCCGGGGGAGCTCGGTCGGTCGGGGTCTCAGCCGGGTCCCGGGCTCGGCCGGTCCGGGGCTCGGCCGGTCGGGAGGGTCAGCCGCCGAAGGGCTCGAACTTGACCACGGTGACCTTGATGTCGGCGCCGCTGGGCGCGATGTAGGTCACGGTCTGGCCGGCGCCGGCCCCGAGGATGGCCTGGCCCAGCGCCGACTCCGGGCTGTAGACGGTGAGATCCGTGGTGGACGCGATCTCGCGCGAGCCGAGCAGGAACGTCTCGGTGTCGCCCTGGTCGTCGTCGAAGAAGATGGTCACTACCGTGCCGGGCCCGACCTTGTCGGCGGCGGGCGGCTCACCGACCTTGGCCGTACGGAGCAGCTCCTGCAGGTAGCGGATGCGGCTTTCCTGTTTGCCCTGCTCCTCCTTGGCGGCGTGATAACCGCCGTTCTCGCGGAGATCGCCCTCCTCGCGGCGGGCGTTGATCTCCGCGGCGATGACCGGCCGGTTGGCGATGTGCTCGTCGAGCTCGGCCTGCAGCCGGTCGTAAGCGTCCTGGGAAAGCCAGGCCTGCGACGCGTCTGAACTGGACACGGTCGATCTCCTTGGTCGAACTGGAGGAGGTGACAGAAACGCAGCGAATCTCCGAGCTTACCAGCGGTTCGCCACGCCTCCCCGTCCCGTCTTCTGCGATCTCCGCCCAATCCCGCCGCAATCCCTCGTCCGCCGCGGCGATGACCAGCCCGATCCGCCCGCGATCCCGCCCATCCTCCGCGACTTCCGCCCATCCTCCGCGACTCCGCCCATCCCCAGCGGCTCCCCGCCCCATCCCCAGCGTCTCCCCGCCCATCCCCAGCGTCTCCCCCTCTTCCGCGATCTTGGAGTTGTGGCTGGCACAGACGGCCCCAAAAAGGACATAAGGGCAACCACAACTCCAAGATCGCGGAGGAAGGGGTGGGGCGGTTATGGGGCT